>CAZUNT010000003.1:65719-86938 GCA_964622215.1 uncultured Caldilineaceae bacterium | reverse complement strand
CGTCGGTTTTAATGGCAATGGCCCGGCGGCCCAGCGCCTTGACCTCTTCGGCCACTTTTTGGGCATTCTCATAAATAAGGTCAACGACGGCGATATCGGCCCCAGCTTCAGCTAGGCGCGTCACAATGCCCCGCCCAAGCCCGCGTCCGCCGCCGGTTACCAATGCAACTTTACCTTCAAGTTTCATTAGTTTTCCTCCTGAAAAATCATTCAAAAAATTACCTAAGATTTAGATACGACGCACCTTTAAGGCGGCGTCGTATCTAAATCGGTTCACCTTAGGTCAATTACATTCTTAGCTGCTGCTGACGGCAGTTTTAACGGCGGCCACAATCGCATCTACGCTGGGGATGTAGTAATCTTCCAGCGGTGGGCTGAAGGGGACGGGGACATGCGGGGCAGTGATGGCTTGTGGCGCGGCATCCATGTACTCAAAAGCGCGGGTGCTGACCAGGCTGACCAGGTCGGTGGCCATGCTGCAACGCGGGTTATCCTCGTCGATCACAATCAGGCGGTGGGTCTTTTTGACCGATTCCAGGATGGTCTTTTCATCCAGCGGCGACAGGGTACGTGGGTCAACCACTTCCACCTCGATGCCCTCGCCAGCCAGTTTTTCGGCGGCTTTGAGGGCAAAGCCGACCATACGCCCAATAGCCACGACGGTGACGTCGCTGCCATGGCGCTTGATATCGGCCACACCCAGGGGCAGGACATATTCGCCTTCGGGCACGGGGCCTTCCTCGTCGTACATCACTTTGTGTTCAAAGAAGACCACCGGGTCGTTGTCGCGGATAGCCCCGGCCAGCAGTCCTTTGGCGTCGGCGGGGCAGGAGGGGACCACCGTTTTCAGGCCAGGCAGGTGGGTAAAGACCGAGTAGTGGCAGCCGGAGTGCTGCCCGGCGGCCCGGAAACCGGCCCCAATCATGGTGCGGACGACCATCGGCACCTGGGCTTTGCCGCCAAACATGTAGCGCAGTTTGCCTCCCTGGTTGAAAATCTGGTCTATACAAACGCCGAAGAAATCCACAAACATCAATTCGGCGATGGGGCGCAGGCCGGTAGCGGCAGCAGCGACGGCGGTACCCATAATGGCCGACTCGCTGATCGGGGTATCGAGCACCCGGTTGCGGCCAAATTCTTGCACCAGCCCTTTGGTGACGCCCAACACACCGCCCCAGGCCTCCTCACCTTTCCCTTCGACGTGGTCAAGGTTGGCCCCGCCGGCCACATCCTCGCCCATCAATATAACGGTCGGGTCGTGGCGCATTTCCTGGCGGATCGCCTCGTTGATAGCTTCCCGGAAAGTAATGTTTCGCTCAGTCATTGTTGTTCTCCTTTAAGCGTAAGCTACATAAACATCGGTCAGGCAATCTTCGACAGGGGGGTAGGGCGATTCCTCACCAAATTTGACGGCATCTTCGATGGCTTGTTTGACCTTGGCATCAACCGCATCCAACTCCGCGGCGGAAACCAGTTTGCGGTCCAGCACCAACTGGCGAAAGCGGGTAATGGGGTCACGCTTCTTGAAATCTTCCAGCATGGCATCGGTGTAATAGCGTTTGGCGTCACCCTCAAAGTGGCCGTAGTAACGGAAACCTTTCAACTCAAGCAACGAGGGTCCTTCGCCCCGGCGGGCGCGGGCAATGGCCTCGCCCGCCGCCTCATAGACGGCAAAAAAGTCGGTGCCGTCAACGGTAAACCCCGGCATATTGTAAGCGGTGGCCCGGTCGGCAATATCTTTAGCCGAGCAGTGGTAGCTTTGAGGGGTAGTTTCGGCAAAACCGTTGTTCTCGCACACAAATACCACCGGCAGCTTCCAGATTTTGGCCATGTTCATGCCTTCGTGCATCGTGCCCTGCTCAGACGCGCCATCGCCAAAGAAGCAAACCGTTACCTGGTCGGTGCCTTTCACCTTGGCCATCAGGCCGGAGCCGCAGGCCAGAGGGCCACCGGCGCCAACGATGCCATTAGCGCCCATCATACCCTTGTCCACGTCGGCAATATGCATCGAGCCGCCCTTGCCCTTGCAGGAGCCGGTCACTTTGCCGTATAACTCGGCCATCATGGGTTTAACATCCACGCCTTTGGCAATGCAGTGACCGTGTCCCCGGTGGGTTGAGGTGATGAAGTCGGCATCGGTCAGGTGGGAGCAGACCCCCACCCCCATAGCTTCTTCACCCGCGTACAGGTGGACAAAGCCGGGTAGTTTGCCCTCGGCAAATAGAGCCGAGGCTTTGTTTTCAAAGTTGCGAATCAACTGCATACGCTCATAAACCTGGAGCAATTTTTCCTTACTAATTTCAGCCATAATTTTACCTCCTCGTAAAAATAGTGAATCCTGTGATAGGTGGACCGGTTCTCACGACTTGATAATGCCGCGAGCGGTCCAGTCGGCCACGGTTTTGGCGACCCAGTCTCGAACTGCTTCGCCATGAACCAGGGTGGGTAGGTCGCGGGCCAGGTCTTCCGGCTCGGCCAACGCCAGCCAGCCCGCATTATAAGGATCGCTGTTAGCCAATTTTGGGTTGTTTATCACCTCCTCATTAATTTCGATTACTTTACCCGCCACGGGTAGGTTCAACGGCCCGACATATTTGCCGGCTTCCATCGTCCCAAAAGGGCGGTCTTTGGGGATAAGTCGCCCCGGTGGTTTGAGCCGGATGTTGACAATAGCCCGGGCCGAATATTGGGCCATGTCGTCTAACCCGACCCGCACCAGGTTTCCTTCAACTTTGGCCCATAAGTGAGTCTCTGGGTGGTAATAGAGATCCTCTGGCATTTTAAAATCTGGCATATACTTCCTCCTGAAAAAAGTGAACAGTAAGCAGTGAACAGTTATCAGTGAACAGTTATCAGTGAACAGTTATCAGTAATCAGTGAACAGTTGAACTGATTACTATTCACTGATCAATGTCATTAAGTTAAGGAGTCCAGACTTCAGTCTGGCCGGCAGAATAAATTCTGCACTCCGGCTTATCTTAATGACATTGATTCACTGATCACTTTTTATTACTGATTTAGCCCTGTCCAATTGACCGGGCGACAATTTCGGCCACATCCAGCAGGGTGACGTTGTAGTTGGCTTCTTTAATAGCCCTTTCAAACACACGCATACACTGCGGGCAGGCCGTGGCCAATATCTGGGCGCCGGTGGCGGTGAGCTTTTTTACCGCATCGGCCCCCACCCGGTTAACATGATCGGGCGCAACCGCTTCCACATTACCGCCGCCGCCGCAGCAGAGGCCACTGGTGCGCCGTTCTGCCACCTCGCGCAGGGTTAAGGCCGGGATAGCCTGTAGCACCTCACGCGGGGCGTCGTACACGCCGCCGTTGCGAGCCAGGTCGCAGGGATCGTGGTAGGTAACCGAACTCTCCAGGGGCTGGAGTTTCAGCTTGCCAGCGCGAATCAACTCTGCCATAAACTCGGTAGTATGCAACGGGCGGATCTGGGGCAGGAGCGGCGCGTACTCCCTCAACCAGGTCAGGCGGCAGGCCGGGCAGGAGAAGACGATGGTGCGCGCCCCGGTGGCGGCAACCGCCTCGACATTCTTTTTAATCAGCTCGGCGGCTGCCTGTGACAGGCCGGCGGCTTTTAGCGGAAAGCCACAGCAGGCTTCTTTTTCACCCAGGAGGGTAAAATTTACCTCGGCGGCAGTCAGAACCCGCACCACCGCCTCGGCAATCCGTTGGGCGGTTGGCGAAAAAGCAACCACACAGCCGGTAAAATAGATGACCTCGGCCTGTTCACGCAGGTAAAGGTCGTCGGGCGCGTCGGACATATATTCGACCCAGCCGGTTCGTTCATAAGCCGGATAGCCAAAAATATTGTCGGCCTGGGCAATGGTGGCCTGTATTTTGATCAAGTTTTCCGGCACAGCGCCGGCCTCGGCCAGGGCATCCCGCATCTCGTGCATGAGCAGCCCCACCGTAATGCCCATGGGACAGGCCATGGAGCATTTGTTGCAAGTGGAACAGGCGGCATAGTTAAGATCGCGCCAGTGAAGCAGGTCGGCCTCGGTAATGGGTTTCTCCAGGCCCATAGCCCGCTTGAGCTTACCGGTTAAGGTGAAGTTTTGTTCATAAGCGCGGCGCAGTAATTCAAGTTTCCAGATGGGGGTATATTCCGGGTTACCGATCACTTTATAAAAAGGGCAAGCCTCGGCGCAAATGCCGCAGCGTGTACAGGCTTCAAGTTGAGTGGCGACCCGGCCGCCAACTTCACGGATAAATGCTTTATCCATAAGCATTTCGCATCCCGCCGGGGATACCTCAGCGGGTCTCCCCTTATTACTTAAAAAGTTCGTCGCCGCTCTTGAATTCCAGGCCGGGGTGGTTATCAAAGCGAACCACACCCACCGCCGCCTTTCCCTCCAATGCCTCGGCTACTTTAGCCGCACCGATGTGTCCAAAGCCGCCGCACAACTCAAAGGCCACAAAACCCTCGTTAACCATAGCCCGGCAAACTTCAACGGCCTCGTTATAGTTGTTAACGGCCACGGCGGTCAATTCTACCTCCGGAGTCACTACTGTCGCCCGATGCTGTTGGGGATTAACGGCGGGGGCCACAAAAATGAAAGCTGCTTTTAAGGCCATAATGTTTCTCCTTTAACTGTATAAGTAAATTTGGATATAAATAACCGGTGAGCAAGCGAGTTTTGCCCACGCCAAAAAAAGAGCTATAACACGGGTTGGTAGCTCGTGTTATAGCTCTTTTTACCAGCTAATCCAGAAACCCAAAGGTCTTGGAAACCTTTAGGGTCTTCAAACAGTCAGAAACATTGTGTTTCTTGATTACTGCTGTAGTGCGAACCACCTGCTTCATTACAGGTTCCTTATATTGGCTCAAAACTAGAATGGGAAAAGGTAATACTCTGGCCCTCTTGGAAGCGCCAGAGCTGGAAATGATGGTATTTTACAACAAATTTTAGTATAAAGGAAATGAACGGCAATAGCTATTAGGGAAAACCCTAATTTTTGGTTGAGTCTTGACAAACGTTTGCATTAATGATAGACTATGGTTTGTCTACTACCCCCCCCTCATCTCCAACTTGCAGTATCTCATTTCTCTGTCTCTTTTTTTGTTTACCTAGTTGTGCAAACGTTTGCGCATTTGCCGACAGAAATAAAGCATGACTATCTCAATCAAAGATATTGCCAAAGCCATGAATATTTCCTACAGCACGGTTTCGCGTGCTTTGAATGATAACCCCCGGATCAGTCTTAAAACACGCCGGCAGATCCAGCAAAAGGCAGCAGAGATGGGCTATCTGCCCAGCGCCGTCGCTCGCAGCCTGGTCACCCGGCGCACGCACTTCATCGGCGTCGTGGTGACAACCATTACCGACCTCTTTTTCGCCGAAGTCACTCAAGCTATTGAGGAAACTGCCGAGAAATCTAACTATAACGTGATCCTGGTCAGTTCGGGCGGTAAACCTGAACACGAGCTGGAAATAATTCGAGCTTTGCGAGAGAGACGTGTTGACGGGATTATTCTGATTTCCCCCTACATCCGTAAAGGGAACCGCTTTATAGGGCAAGAGACCGAGCTGCCGGTAGTTACTGTCAACAAATTCTATCAGGAATACATTGGCTATTCTGTTGAAGTTGACAACGGAAGCAGCAGCCGGGAAGCAACTCAGCATCTGCTGGATTTGGGGCATAGGCGTATCGCCCACATCGCCGGCCTGGCCGAAGAATGGGATAGTATAGAACGGCAGCGAGGCTATCAACAAGCTTTGCAAGCCTATGGACTGCCGGTGGACCCCGCTCTAATTGTCAGGAGTAACGGCCGGTCTAAGGGTGGAATGGAGGCCATGCAGCAACTCCTGGCCTTGCCAACCCGCCCTACTGCCGTCTTCTGTTATAACGACGCCACTGCCCTGGGCGCAATGCGAGCTGCTCATGTGGCCGGCCTGCACATTCCTCAAGACCTGTCAGTTGTCGGCTTCGACGACATTGATCTTGCGCCCTACTTTGAACCTGCCCTGACCACAGTCGCCCAATCCAAACGAGAGATGGGCCAGAAAGCGGTGCAGATGATCCTGAGCTTGCTGGCCGGCGACAACGTTGAAGATTGTATCCTACCCGGCCGGTTGATCGTCCGTGAGTCCACCATGCTTCTCCAATCATAAAGAGCGGGTGGTTTGAGTTCAGATACCATAACTTAATATGGCGGTACAAAAGCTTTGGAGGTTGCCGGAGAAATGACCCCTTATGCCGTAGAGTTGATAGATGTTTCCAAATATTATTATGGAAGTGTTGTGGCTTTGGATAACGTTTCCCTGCGAGTTCGCCAGGGCGAATTCTATACCCTGCTGGGGCCTTCTGGTTGTGGCAAGACAACGACCTTAAACATTATCGGTGGTTTCATCCCCATTACAAAGGGCCAGCTCTATATCAACGGCCAGCCAGTACAGGACGAACCGCCTTACCGCCGCAACGTCAATACCGTTTTTCAGAGTTATGCCCTCTTCCCGCACATGACAGTTGCTCAGAACATCGGCTTTGGTCTAAAAATGAAGAAGATACCTCCGGTGGAGATTAATAAGCGGGTGGCAGAGATACTTAGCCTGATCTCCCTGGAGGGTTTTGGGGGACGCCGCCCGGCCCAGCTCTCCGGCGGTCAGCAGCAGCGGATTGCCCTGGCCCGCGCCCTGATCAACCAGCCTGATGTTCTCCTCCTCGACGAGCCGTTGGGCGCTCTGGACCTCAAGATTCGCAAGCAGCTCCAGATAGAACTCCTCAATATCCAGCGCAAAGTTGGCATTACCTTCGTTTATGTGACTCACGACCAGGAAGAGGCCATGGCTCTATCCGACCGCATTGCCGTGATGAATAAAGGCCGGGTAATTCAAGAGGGCACCCCGACGGAGATATATCACCATCCGGCCAATAGATTTGTGGCCAATTTTATCGGCGAATCAAATTTATTCCACGGTCGGGTCGCTGATATTGCCGCAGAACAGATGTTGGTAGAGGTTCCAGGGTTTGCCAGGCCTATCCAGGTTGTTACAGAGCAGCCACCCGGTCAGGGGGAGATGGTGACGGTGATGGTCCGGCCGGAGCGTATGGCCTGGCGAATTAGCGCAGACAATTCCCTGGACAATATTGCCGAAGCGGTCGTCCATAAGGTCGCTTTTCTGGGTATGTATACCCAGTTGGTGGTTGAACTTGGTAATGGTTCCCTGGTTACGGTACACCAGGCCGGCGAGGCTGGGACGGATACCCTGTCACCCAGCCTGATCGGCCAGCATGTATACATTGGGTGGAAAATTCAAGACGGTAAGGTATTGATCGATTAGAGCTGGTAGTCAAGGAAGGGGGTGATCGGCGCAGAAAAAACCCTTTTGGCATTGATTAACCCATCTTTATTTGATTCAGGAGCAGGAGAGCTAACCATGATTGATAACAAAATGTCGAGACGGAAATTTTTGCGGCTTATGGCCGGGACCGGGATGGGTCTCTGGAGCACTTCTACGCTGGCCGCCCAATGCGCCGCGCCTCCCGCAGCTCAGGCCCCACCCCCAGCCCCAACTCAGGCCCCCGCCGCAGCCGCAGCAACCACCGAGGCTCCGGCAGCAACGCAGGGGGGCTTTAACTGGCTGACCTGGAGCGATCATTATCTGGCGGAGCAACTGGAAGAAGCCGCCTCCAAGTATAACCTTAAGGCCAATCCTACCCTCTTCTCAGATAACTCTGAGGCTTTTCTAAAGGTACAGCAAGTGGGCGGCAAACAGGTTGACATGGTTTCCGGTGATGCGCTGTGGGTTCCCCATTACTATGAAGAGGGCTTGATCGAAGCGTTCGATCTGGCGGCGTTCGATACTTCCAAGAATCTCTTCGACGAGGCTAAGTCCTTTAAATTCTGGACGGCCGCCGATGGGTACATGGCTTTCCCCAATGGCTGGTCTCCCGTGCTGATTGCTTACAACCCTAAATATGTCAGCCCGGCGCCCAATTCCTGGGAAGTACTGTGGGATCCAAAGTATCAGGGCAAGATTGCTATGGAGCTTCAACCTTTTGACGTCCTGGCCATGATGGGCACGGCTCTGGGTATTAAAGAAGCCTATCAGATGAAGGCAGACCAGGTGGCTCAGGCCAAGGACTTGTTGATCAAACTCAGGCCCAACGTCCTCAAGTTCGTCGAACAGAATGTTGAAATCGTCAACCTGCTGGCAGACGAATCCATCTGGCTGGCGACGGTCAACGTAGGGATTGAGGATCGGGTCAAAGACGCCGGCGGCCCCGAAATCAAGACCTTTGTGCCCAAGGAGGGTGTGGTCGGCTGGATAGATGGGGAGATGCTAGTTAAGGGCGCTGCCAACCGCGAGGCCGCCCGGGGTTGGTTCGCCAACATGGAAACCCCGGAATGGGCAGCCAAAAATTTCCTCGAATATGGCCGGCCGTTGCTCAATAAAGCGGCTTATGACCTCTTAGTCAAACAAGGCCACGAGGAACGAGCCAATCGTTACCTTTTCAACAAACCAGAGGTGGCTGCGACGATGACCTTAAAAGGTCCGGCCTCTGATATGGACCTTTATATCAAGGCTTTTAACGAAGCCATTGCTGGCTGAGCAGGAACAAGGCCGATCTTGGCCTCCGGGTGGATGGTCCAACCATCTACCCGGACCGGCTAGAGGAGGGCAATTGAAATTTATGGATGCCTCAACCGTCTTTGGGGAGACACAACCGGAGCTGAAGGCTCCCGGCAGTATAGTCCACGATGCCGGAGAGATGGACGGCCTAAAATCGTCAGGCCGACTGCTGTTAGGATTTGTACCCATAAGCCTTCTTTTGTTGGTTTTTTTTCTGGCTCCTTTACTGGTCATGGTCCTCTACAGTCTGTGGACGATGGAGGGTTTTCATATCGTTCCTCATTGGACAGTGGAGAATTATGCCCGCTTTTTCACCGCCGGCATGTACATGAGAGTCCTGCTCAGGACTTTTGGTATCTCCCTGGTCGTCACCCTGCTGGCCTTGCTGTGTGGTTATCCTTTCGCTTATTTCCTGGTCCGTTATGTCAGCAAAAGGTGGCAGATTTTATTACTGGTCATGGTCATCGTCCCCTTTTGGACCAGTTACCTGTTACGAGTTTATGCCTGGATGGGCATTTTAGGGCGAAAAGGACTGATAAACCAACTCCTGATGGGCCTGGGGGTTATCACCGAACCTCTTCAGTTTCTCTTATACAACAATTTTAGTGTGGCTATTGTCTTTCTATACCTCTACCTTCCTTTTGCCATTATCACCTTGTATGCCTCATTGGAAAAGTTCGACTTTACCCAAATCAATGCCGCCATGGACCTGGGGGCTACTCCCTGGCGAGCTTTTGTCGAAATTATGTTGCCGCAGACCAGGCCGGGGCTGATCACAGCCTTCATTTTTATCTTCATCCCCATGTTAGGCGAATATATAACGCCCAAACTGGTCGGCGGAACCGAAGGAATTATGATGGCCAATTTGATAGTGAACCTGTTCCGGGGATTTCAATTCCCGGAAGGTTCAGCCGTGGCCTTGAGTATTGCCATGTTAATTGTAGTGATCCTGGTTCTGCTGCGGGATTACCTTCGTATCGAGGAGTTATATTGATTATGGAAGCTGTTGGCCGCTTTCAGGTGACGCGCAGGTTGTTCCTCACCTATGGCTTTCTCGGGTATGTCTTTTTGTATGTTCCGGTTTTGCTTCTGGCCCTCTTTTCCTTCAACGAGTCGGCTGCCGGTAATTTGCCTTTTACCGGCTTCACCCTTAAATGGTACACGGCCTTGTTTCGTGATTATCAGGTGATTGATGCCTTCAAGAACAGTCTGCTGGTGGGAAGTATTACCTCATTGTTGGCGACCCTGATCGGCACGGCGGCCGCTTTTCCCCTGGTTCGAGCCTCGATCCGCTTCAAAGAATATCTCCGTATTGTCTTTATCCTGCCGATTATGATCCCTGGGCTGCTGATTGGGATTGCCCTGCTGATATTTTTTGCCTCTCTTCTCAATATCTCGCTTTCTCTGAGCACAGTTATTGTCGGCCACGTGGTAATGACAACCCCCTTTGTGGTGCTGGTGGTGGCCGCCCGCCTGGTAGATTTTGACCGCAGGCTGGAGTGGGCCGCGGCCGACTTGGGGGCCAATCCGTGGGGAACTTTCTGGCACGTCACCTTTCCGCTGATCCTGCCCGGCATTCTGGCCGGCGCTCTCTTTGCTTTTACTCTGTCTCTGGATGAGTTCGTTATCACCCTTTTTACCATCGGCCCTCAAACAACCCTGCCGATGTATGTCTTCTCTCAGGTCAAGTTCGGCGTGACCCCCAAGATAAACGCCCTGGCCACCATTTTGCTGCTAGGGTCGGTGACCATTTTGACCACCTCTTTTTACGCCTTGACCCGACTCGGAAAGTCTTAAAGTAATTACCTATTTTTTACAAGAAAGGAACTGTCAATGTCAGCACCAGCTTTATCTTTTGCTCGATCAGAAGAGTTGTTTGCCCGCGCCCAAGAAATAGTGGTGGGTGGAACAACCCAGGGCAAAGCCCCCAATACGCTTATACCCGGCGAATACCCCATTTATGCAGCCCGGGGCCAGGGCGCTTATCTCTGGGATGTAGACAACAACCGTTTCCTGGATTGGATACTAGCCTACGGCATTATTGTTCTAGGGTATTGTGACCCGGATGTGGACGCCGCGGCCATCGGTGAGATACGGCAAGGCTTTGCCTTCCCGCTTACCAGGCCGGTCCAGAACGAACTGGCCGAGCTGCTGATCGAGCTGATTCCCTGCGCCGAGATGGTCCACTTTTTTAAAACCGGCTCCGATACGACCACTGCCGCCGTGCGCCTGGCCCGGATTGTTACCGGCCGGGAGAAAATCGTCCGGTGGGGTTACAATGGCTGGCACGATTGGTGTTGCCTTCGCCAGGCAGGCATACCGCGCAAAGTAAGAGAGGATGTGCTGACCTTCCGTTACAATGACCTTGACTCACTGGAAGATGTCCTCAAACAGAATCGGTCTGAAGTGGCTTGTGTTATCATGATGCCTCTGGAGATCGAGCTGCCCCAACCCGGTTTCCTGGCGGGAGTAAAAGAGTTGGCCCATCAATATGGAGCGCTCTTTATCCTGGATGAGATGCGCTCCGGTTTCCACCTCGCTCTTGGCGGCGCCCAGGAATATTACGGGGTGATCCCCGACCTGGCTACCTTCAGCAAAGCTATCTCCAACGGCTATGCCGTCTCGGTGTTGGCGGGGCGGCGCGATATCATGGAAGCGATTTCCCAGACTTATGTTTCATCAACTTTTTATACTAATTCTATTGAAATGGCGGCGGCAGTGGCAACCATCAACAAGCTGCGGCAAGGTCAGGTTATTCCTCATCTCTGGCGTATCGGTCAGGGCTTGTTAGATGGTTTGAACCGGTTAGCTCAGGAGACCGGCGTGGAGGCAGAAACGGTTGGGGTCCCGCCCATGCCTTTTTTGGTTTTCACCTACCCGGACTTGGAGACAAGAGAAACAGCCAAGTATATTTTTTACCGAGAGACAACCCGCCGCGGGCTTCTTTTCCACCCCAATCACCACTGGTTCGTTTGCGCTGCGCACACCGAGCAAGATTTGGCTCACACCCTGGAGGTAAGCGAGGATGCATTTCGCCTGGTCAAGAAGGAACTGGGGCGCGGTTATCAGGCGCCTCTGGTCGGCAACGTAGCCGTTACCGTCTCTGCTGACCTTGATACTCAGAAAAATTAAAGTCCTAATCCTGACCGATCATACCCTTGTGCAGGGCGTAGCGGGTCAGTTCGGCGATGCTGCGCAGGCCGAGCTTGTCCATCAGGTGCGCCCGGTGCGCTTCTACGGTTTTGACGGTGATGTGCAGCCGGCCTGCAATTTCGCGGTTGGTGCGGCCTTCGGCAATCATTTGTAGAACTTCTCGTTCACGGCCGGTCAGCTTGTCGTATTTGTCCTCCATCGCTTCGGCTCGCCGGCCATACGCGTCGACGGTCTGGTGAGAAATGGAGGGGCTGAGAAAGGTTTCACCCTGGTAGGCGGTCTGGATAGCCTGAATCAACTCGTTGACCGCCCCTTGCTTGAGCACGTAGCCGGACGCACCGGCCCGCAGGGTTTGAAAGATATGTTCCTCAGTTGAATGGACCGTCAAGACCACAACTTTGACTTGAGGGCACATCTTTTTGATCTGCCGGGTTGCTTCCAGACCGTTAAGAACCGGCATGGTGATGTCCATCACCACCACATCGGGCCGCATCTGTACGGTTTTTTGGATGGCCTGCTGGCCGTCTTCGGCCTCGCCGACGACCTGAATTTCGGCTTCATTATCCAGCAAAGAGCGCAGTCCCTTGCGAACGATGGTGTGATCCTCGGCCAGAAGCACTTTGATCTTGCTCATGTTTCTCCTGAGAAAATAGACTTGCCGGAGTCCAAAAGCATAGCTTTTGGACTCCATTTTCATCATCGGTGGTGTGCCCTAGCTCGTGACGACTCCTTTGAAAATAGACTTCGTAGGACAAGTTGCTAACTTGTCCCCAACACGGACACGCGAAGCGTAACATCTTGCCGAAGATACATTTTTACTCCTGGCGGTGTGCCATAGGCTCATGAGGCCCTCTCTCCCAAGTGTGGCGAGAGCGGCAGTTCGACGAACAGGCGGGTTCCTTGCCCGGGCCGCGACTGAACGGTGAAGGTTCCACCCCACAGGGCCACCCGTTCACGCATCCCAAACAGCCCCATCCCCGAACTGGCGATGCCGGTGACCAGCCTTTTCTGCACGTCAAAGCCAAGACCATCGTCCTCAATCAAAGCCGACACCCTGGATTCTTGGCCGGTCAGGTGCAGATGAACCCGGCGAGCCTGGGCATGCCGGGCAATATTGGTCAAAGCCTCCTGGACAATCCGGTAAAGGGTTGTTTCAATCTCGGCGGCCGGCCTGTCTTCGAGATTTGTGACGTCAAACTCGACCGGGATACCCAGCCGCTCGGCATAGCGGCCGGCGTACCACCGTAGCGTCGGCACCAGGCCCATCTCGTCCAGCATTGTTGGGCGCAGCGTGTGCGACAGTTCGCGCACGTGCTCCAGGGTCTCGTCCACCAGCAGGTTAAGCTCGGCCAGCCTTTCCCGGCCTGTTGGTCCAGAGACCGGAGGTAGTTCTTTTTCCAGCATGTCGAAGTTGATCCGCATGGCCGTCAGAGCTTGGCCCAGCTCGTCGTGCAGTTCCTGAGAAACGTGCTTGCGTTCGGTCTCCTGGGCGTTCATCAACTCTAGCGACAGCCGCTGCAAATCTTCGGTCGCCCATTGCTGCTCGGTAATATCCTCATACATCATGATGACATTCCGAATTTCACCTCGTTCGCCCCTAACCGGGTAAACCCGGGCCTGAAACCAACGCCTCCGCCCTATTTTGAGCGACTCAGGGGTATGATAAGCTACCGGCGGCATCAACACCGTTTCACCGGCAAAACCTCGCTCAAGGTAGGGCATCATACCCAGGCTGATAACTTGCTCGTCGTGGAGCAGGTTGTAATTTTTTACATCGGCTGCGGTCACGCCCCATAGTTTTTCCCAGGCTCGATTCACCTGGATCGTCCAACCGTCCGGCGTCATCACCTGGATACTGATGGGCGACTGTTCGACAATCGTGCGGAAGCGCTCTTCACTTTCCAGTAAAGCTATCTCAGCCCGCTTGCGCTCGGTAATATCTTGTAAGATACCTTCATAGTACAGAATATGTTCCTGCTGGTTGCGCACCAGGTGAACATTATGCTCCACCCAGATACGTTTCCCATCGCGGTGATAGAATTGCGTTTCAAAGAAATACCTGGTTGCACTCTGCCCCAGGCTGGCCTGCCACCGCTCCCGTTCCTGCGGATTCACATAAAGGTTAATCACGTTGAGGGCTAACAGCGATTCTCGATCAGGATAACCTAGCATGTGAATGAAGGAAAGATTGGCGTCCAAGATTTGCCCTTCGGGCGTGGTCCGGTAGAGGCCAACCGGCACAGTGTCGAACAACCGGCGGTATTGGCGGCACGTTTCTTCGCTGGTCTGATGCTCCCTGGCACGTTCCAGGGCCAGCCGCACTGCGCCCGGCAGGCCAATCATCTGCTGGGACAATCTCGGGACATAACCGGTCAGGCCGGTTTGGATGGCCTCCTGGACAATCTCTGCGTTCTGTTCAGCGGCGATCATAACAATTGGACAATCAAGAAAACGGATTTGGATGGCGCGCATAACCGACAAACTATCGGTCCAGGGTAAACAAGCATCGAGTAGCACCAGGTCGAACTCGCCCTGGGCCAACGCTTGAGCCAGTTGGTCCTCATCTCTGACCTGTCGAATTTGGAGAGCAGGGAATACGGGCCGCAGCAGGTGCATCACTTGGATCAAGTCATCCGGGTTATCACTGATCAAGAGGATAGACCAGGGCCGGTTAGGGGTTACTGCTTTTACACCAGACATCGGCTTTCCTTAAACAAACAATCTCTGCGGCCTGGCCAGCAGCCTGGACACAGTACGCAGAAAAGCGGCGGCCTGGGGGCCATCTACAACCCGGTGATCAAAGGAGAGACACAGCACCATCATCGGGCGACCAACCACCTGGCCCTGGAAGACAATGGGTTTTCTGACGATGCGGCCGATGCCCAGGATGGCGGTTTCCGGTGGATTGATGATCGGCACAAAAAAGTCAACCCCGTAGGCGCCTAAGTTGGTGACGGTGAAGGTGCTGCCGCTGACCTCGTCTACCGTCAAGGCGCCGGCGCGAGCCGCGCTGATTAAGTGACGCGTTTCTTGGGTAATATCGGCCACCGTTCGCCGGTCGGCATGGCGGACGACCGGCACGAGCAGACCATCCTGGAGCGGCACGGCCAGGCCAATATGGATATCCTCTAACAGTTCAATTTCATCGCCCAGCAGGATAGCATTGATCTGTGGATGCCTTTTTAGGGCCATAGCCACAGCTTTGATAACTATATCGGTGGGGGTTGGCGCCGGTTGGAGTTGAGCTTGCTTCCGCAGCCTGAGCAATCGGGTGACATCTACTTCGGCGTTGAGGGTGGCCTGGGCCATGGTGTGCAGGCTCTCGGCCATCCGCTCGGCAATTATCCGGCGGATGCCGGTGAGGGGAATAACGTGCTCAGGGGCGGCGGTTGAAACTCTCTGCGCCTGCTGCGCCTCGGCTCTCTGGCGTTCTTTATTGAAGCGAAGCACATCACGTCCAACCACGCAGTCATTGGGGCCGGTGCCGGTTACCTGTTCCAGGTTAACCCTATTTTCGTGGGCCAGCAGCCGCGCCCAGGGCGAAGCCAATATAAATTTGCCTGATCCGGTTCTGGCAACCGGCGACAGCCCCAACATCTGGCCTGGCGCCGTCGGAGTGGCTTGGCGATGGATGGTCGGGGGGGGCTCATCAGGGGCGGTAATGAAAGCCAGGGGGTCGCCAATCAGGACTTTATCGTTGACCTGCGCGGCATGATAGAGCATGCCCCTGGTTGGGGCCACGACCTCATAGTTAATCTTTTTGGTGATGATATTCACGAGGGGTTGGTCTTGCTCGACAAGCTGACCATCCTCAACCAACCACTCGACGATGGTTCCTTCGTTCATAAGCAGGCCCAGCTTGGGCATGGATACCTGGATTGCCATTCTCTATTCCTTTGGGGCAGTCGTTCTTTTTCTAGGGAGGATCATTGGCTTGATTTTATCACAATCCGAGGTTTTTCCTCAATTCTGGCGCTGCGCCTCTTATATGGAACACAGAGAAGTCACAGGGTTCAAAGGACCTTTGAGTTCTCTGTGTCTTCTTTGTGTTCTCTGTGTTAAAATCTTAAAACTCCATTGAGCGCCCCCAGAACCTTAGTATAGGTTTGCATAAGTTCGTGACAGTTTTGGAATGTAGACTTTAGTCTGCTTTAGTCAAGGGGCAGACTGAACTCTGTACTCCTTATGCTTTACCCACGCTAAATGGGAAATACTAATTAAAACAGAAGTGACCTTAGAGGGGAATTTATGGCCTCTACTCATGAGGGCGCAAACGATTAGCCAAATCACGTAACTGGCTAAAGCTGATCGGTTTAAGCAGGACCAAATTAACATCCGGTCGTATGTGCTCGGCCGTCAGCGGATCGGCCGTAGCCACCATGACCCGGGTTTTGGCAAACCGTTCATCGGCCCGGATCTGGCGTAAAATTTCTGGGCCTGAAACATGGGGTAAATGTAGGTCTAATACAATCAGAGCCGGGGTAATCTCGACCAGTTGAGCCACAGCCGCCCGGCCATCGTCAATAATCATGGTCTCAAACTCTGCCGCATTTAAAGCCATAGCGAAAATCTGAGATAATTTCGGGTCATCTTCGATAATTAAAGCCAACGGTCTGGTCATAATGATAACTCCTGGGTTGATAGCAAAGGTAAGTAAACGGTGAAGGTGCTGCCCTGCCCAACTTTGCTGTCTAAGATGATCTGTCCACCCATCAACATGGTGAGTTGGTTGACAATAGCTAACCCTACCCCGGAGCCGCCGTGTAGGCGGGTACTCGTACCATCTACTTGCCGGAATGATTCAAAGATATAATTCTGAGCCTCAACCGGAATCCCACAGCCGGTATCAGCCACTTGCAAAGCCCAGCGAGTTTCGTCGGGTTGGAAAATATAGATCTGGACGCTTCCCCCCGGTTCGGTGAATTTTATAGCATTATCCACCAGGTTAAGCAAAATTTTCCGCAACCAGTAAAAATCGCCGTATAGTTGGTCCGGCAGCCCGGCCGCCAGGTTAAAGACCAAATTAACATTCTTGGCCTGGGCTAGGATGTTAATAGAGTTGACGGTTTCTAACAAATCGTCAGGGCTAAAGGGAGTAGTTTTGAGCAGAACCTTGCCCGACTCAATTTGAGCCTGGCTCAATAGATTATTGATAAAATTCAATAATTGCCCGGTGCTGTCAATGATTTCGGCAACGGCCCCACGTTGGTGGTCGGAAATAGGGCCATAAATACCCTCTAGCAGCATTTCGGTATAACCTAAAATAGCATTAAGCGGGGTGCGTAAGTCATGGCTAACATTGGCCAGTAATTGGGTTTTTAACCGGCTGGCTTCTTGGGCCTGGTCATGGGCCTGGGTAAGCGTCTCTTCCGCCTGTTTGCGGGCAGTAACGTCGCTAACCACCCCGTAAACAACAAAATGTTGGCTAACCGGATCTGTTTCAACCCGCCCACTATCACGCACCCAGATAATTTCCCCATCGGCCCGGACCAGCCGGTACTCAACCTGGCTGTCCTGCCCCCGGAAGAGCCGTTGGGCCTGCTCGGCCGCCAGGGGTTGGTCATCCGGGTGAATAATCACGGTGGGCCAGAAACTCCAATCGGCCAGCAGCTTTTCGGCCGGGTAGCCGGTTAAATCAATCACATTGGGCGAAATGTAGCCGTTAATCGGCTTTCCGGCCGGCGAAAATTCGGTCATGTAAATGTGATCGCTGATCGAATTAACCACCCGGCGAAAGCGGGCTTCACTTTCACGCAAAGCCAGCTCAGCCTGTTTGCGCTCGTCGATTACCCAGGAAAGCTGGCGGTTGGATGTTTCTAATTCGGCGGTGCGTTCGGCCACCCGCTGCTCCAGGTTAACCAGGGTTTGCTGCAATTGGTCGGCCATTTGATCAAAGCTGGTTGCCAGCAGCCCAATTTCACTGCCTGACTCCAGATAACCAACCCGGGCCGTTAGATCGCCGGCGGTCATCCGTTTGGCGGCGGCGCTAAGCTGGCGCAGGGGGATAGCAATACTCTTCCGGGAAAATAGAGCCATGCTCCCTACAGCCGCCAGGCCTAAAACAGCCGAGAGACCGGTCAAAAGGCGGGTCATCTCGCTTTGAAAGATAGTGAGTTCACTTAGATCGGCCAGGACCGCTATAACCGCCTCCGGATGTTCCTTAACCGATAGGGGCAGGTAGGCCACAGTGTAGACATGCTGATCTAATGCGTCATAAATAAAATCGTCAGCCACTACGGTTTCCCCGCCGGAGGCCTGTTTGAGCATGTGCTCATTAGCCAGGTTAGGGTATATAGCCTGTAATTTAACGGCCAGGTTATTTTCTCCGCCGGGTAAATTGTTAGAGGCCGGACTGGTCTCAGGCTGGCCTAAATGGTTAATCTGCTGAGCGATGGGTTCTCCGGCGTAAAACAGCACCAGGTGAACCTTTTCTCTAGAAAAGTTAAGGCCGGCCAAAAAATCGTCGTCAACGATCCGGCTGACCAATAAAACGCCAACGATAGTTCCCGTTCTATCCTTTAGAGGAAGGGCTGCGCTCAACCGCAGTTTTAAGCCGGCTTGGGGATCGAGCGTCAGCATGGTCTTTTGAATGCCGAGCAAAGCTAACGAGAGTAACTCCTCCTGGCCCGCCAGGTTGGTTTCCTCTGAGTTTACTTTTAACTCCAGTTTCATATGGTTGGCATCAACCACATCGATCTCGTCAAAAGCAAACGGCGCGGCCCCAATGAGTAACTGCGTGGTGACCCGGTCAAGGTCGCGTCGGGCTACCGCCTCGATCAATTCAGAGGTGTTCGCTACCACCTTGGCTTCGGCCAGGAGCTGCTGTTCAACCTCGGCCAGGTGACTACGCAGTACTTCCGTTTCTTCTAGCACTCGTTGTTGGCCCATTCGTTCGGTCAGCACCGTTAAGGATATATTTAAAATGGCGGACATGGTCAACATAACCAGGCTTGCCACCACTACGATAATCAGGTTTAAGCGCACACTCAGGTTGAGGCTGTTAAGAAATTTAAAGGGGGCTGTCACTCGCAAACTCTCTGTCGCTGCTTAAGCTCAGTTTCATCATATTTCTTCTGGTTCAAGTAATAGTACCTATATCCCTGCTAAAGAAAGATGGAATAGACTGAATTCAATTATAATACAGTTTGCCTTGTTTTTATATAAAGGTTTCGTTACCGTTGTGTTAGCAGTATGTAAATTTATAAATTTTGCCACCCAACACCAACAGAATAATCACACAATTTATATGGTAGAAGTTCTCTTTTTATGCTATACTGGTATTCTAAAGAGTTTATCATCCCAAGATGTATTGGCAATTTACCCCCTATGTCATCCCTCTGCTTATAGCAGCCGTTATCTCATTAACGCTCGCCCTGTATGCCTGGCAACGCCGTTGGGCTGCTCCGGCCGCTGCTTCTTTTGCCATGTTGATGCTGGCTGTGGCTGAATGGTCCGTAGGGTATGCCCTGGAACTGGGGGGCGCTCATCTACCGGCGATCACCTTCTGGGCCAAGGTTGAATACCTCGGTATCGCTACCTCGCCATTGGCATGGTTGGTCTTTGCCCTCCAATTTGCCAATCAAGACAAGTGGTTAACCCGGCGTAACTTGGGTTTGCTGGCCGTTGTGCCCATTATCACCCTGCTGTTAGTTTGGACTAACGAGGCGCACGGCCTGGTCTGGTCTCGGGTAGACTTGGATACCAGCGGCCCGTTTCCGGCTATGGCTCCCCAGCATGGCCTGTGGTTTTGGGTCCACTCGGCCTTTTCCTATACCTGTTTGCTGCTGGGCACAATTTTACTGATCAGAATGGTGATTAGTTTTCCCGATTTGTATCGCTGGCAAGCCGGCTTAATGCTGCTGGCGGTCCTGGCGCCCTGGATTAGCAACGGTCTCTATCTCTCCCGCCTGGGGCCGTTCCCCTATCTCGATTTGACCTCGTTTGCTTTTACCTTAACCGGCCTGGCGGCCGGGTGGAACCTCTTTCGTTTCCGCTTTTTAGATGTGGTGCCGATCGCGCGCCGGGCGGTTGTGGAAGGGATGAGAGATGGAGTGATTGTGTTAGATGGGCAAAATCGCATCGTGGACTTTAATCCGGCGGCTCAACAGCTCATCGGCCAGCCCGCCGCCGCCATAATGGGCCGGTTGGCCGGCCAGGTCTTGGCTGGCCGAGCCGATCTGATCGAACGCTACCGGGATGTTCTCGAAGCCAGTTCGGAAATCGTGTTAGGGGCGGGCGAAACCCGGCGCTACTTCGATTTGCGCATTTCACCGCTGTACGACCGGCATAACCGCCTGAACGGCCGTTTGATTGTGCTGCGGGATATCACCGAACGCAAACAGGCTGAGGTGGAATTGGCCCAGGCCCGCGACCAGGCCCTGGAAGCCAGCCGCCTGAAAACCGAACTCCTGGCCAAGGTCAGTCATGAGCTGCGCACGCCCCTGAACGCCATTTTGGGTTTTGCCGAGTTATTGGAGATTGGCATTTATGACCCTATCTCCGAAAAGCAAAAATCGGCCGTGAGCGAGATTATTGACAGTGCCCATAACCTGACCAACCTGGTCAATGACCTGCTCGACCAGGCCAAACTCGATGCGGGTAAGTTGGAGTTGCATCTCACTTCCTTTGCCCCGGCCGATATCCTCAAGAAACCTCTCTCCAAGCTGGAGGCGCTGGCGTACGAGAAGAGTTTGAACCTGACCGCCGAGATTGCGGCAGAGGTGCCCCCGGTTTTAACGGGCGACCCGGTTCGCTTACAGCAGATTTTGGTCAATCTCATCAGTAATGCGGTCAAGTTCACCCAGACCGGGGCCGTCCAGGTGCGCCTGGACCGGCCCGATGTCGCCCACTGGTCTATGCAGGTGGCGGATACCGGCATCGGTATTCCCCATGAGGCGCAAGCTCATATCTTTGAGCCATTTGGGCAAGTGGATGGCTCGATGACGAGAGAATATGCCGGGACCGGGCTGGGGTTGTCTATGGTTAAACAACTGGCTAACCTGATGGGCGGTGAGGTCATTTTAGAAAGCGAAGTGGGGCGAGGCAGCACCTTTACGGTGCTATTGCCCTTACCCCCACGCGAGGAGGAAATTGTATGACAGAATCACATTCGAAGGTAAATCCACTGGCCCTCATCGTTGAAGACCACGATGGGGTGGCGGAAATCTGCCGGGTCGCTTTAGAACGGGCTGAGTTTGAAGTTGAAATTGCTCAAGATGGCCAAATAGCCCTGGAGCGCCTGGCCACCATCACCCCGGCGCTCATCCTCTTAGATTTACATTTACCAAATGTCTCGGGCCAACAAGTCCTTCACTATATTCGGACCCACCCACCCCTGGCCAAGACTCAGGTTATCCTGACTTCGGCCGATGTGCCCAGGGCCAAAGAGCTGCACTATGAAGTGGATTATGTCCTGGAGAAGCCCTTTAGTTTTTATACCTTGTATGAATTAGCCAAGGCGTTGCGTGTTTCT
>CAZUNT010000003.1:15730-65619 GCA_964622215.1 uncultured Caldilineaceae bacterium | reverse complement strand
CCTGGTTTTAATCATGGCGATCAACCGCCGGATTAATTACCAACTGAGAGCCGGCCTATTTCTGCTGATTGCCTATGGGCTGGGGATACTTGACCTGCTTGATTACGGCCTGGGTGAGAGCGCCCGGGTTTATCTTTTTAGTTTTTCGGTGACCGCCATCATGCTGCTCGGCGCGCGAGTAGGGACAGGGGCGCTTTGTTTGAGCCTTGCCACCCAGGCTTGGGTCGGTTGGCTAATCAGCACCGGCCAGTTTAAGCCAGGATATACCAGCGAACTGTCTGCTGGCACTCTGAGTATGGAAACGGTCGTCTTTCTCTGCGTTGATTTCTTGTTGAGCGCCGGTTTGGTGATGGCTGCTCTCCATGTGCTTCTGCTCGATTTCGAAACTGCCTGGCAGCGCGAACGGCGGGCCGTCAACCAGGTGGCCCAAGAACGGGACCGCATGGAACAACGGGTGGCCGACCGCACCCGCGAATTGGTGGTAGCTCGTGACCGGGCCGTAGAGTCCAGCCGTTTAAAGACCGAACTCCTGGCCAGAGTCAGCCACGAACTGCGCACGCCCCTCAGTGTTATTTTGGGTTATATCGAAATGCTGCGAATGGGCGTTTTTGGCCCGCTCTCCGTTGAACAACGCCCCCCGGCCCAGGAGATCTTTGACAGCGTCAACCACTTGACCAACCTGATCAATGACTTGTTGAGCCAGGCTCAACTTGACGCCAACAGGCTCGAACTGGATAACAGTCCCTTCATCCCCGCCGACCTGGTGGCCAATATGCATTCCAAAATGAACCCCCTGGCCCAAGCCAAAGGCTTAACTTTGACCACCGCAATTGCGGCTGATCTACCGGCTATTCTCTGTGGCGATTCGCACCGCGTTCAACAGATTTTATTCAACATGGTTGGCAATGCCATCAAATTCACCCGGCAGGGCGTCGTGCGGGTGCAACTCTACCGGCCCGACCCTGACCACTGGGCGCTGCAAGTTTCTGATGCCGGTCCTGGCATCCCCGGCGAGGCTCAAAATTATATTTTCGAGCCTTTCCGCCAGATAGATGGCTCAATGACCCGCGAGCATACCGGCCTCGGGCTGGGCTTATCCATTGTCAAACGACTGGCGACTCTGATGGGAGGACAGGTTACCCTAACCAGCGAAGTAGGGCGGGGCAGCACTTTTGAGGTGGTCTTGCCGTTAATCGAAGAAACTACTTCCTCTACAGCGGTTGGAAAGGATTGGGCATAAACAGAATGATGAAAATAAAAATCATCAGATAAGCCAGAAGGGTGCGGGGCAGTCCCAACGGGGCCAACTCGTTAAGTGGTGGGGGATGGCCGGGGCCGATGACGAAAAAAACCAGGATAGCCCAGACCCACCAGCCGGCCCACCACCATCCTGCCCCGAGCATAATCCCAATCAGGACCAAACCTAACCAGCGTGCTTTTTCTCCAAGCAGGCAGTAGATTACGTGACCACCATCCAACTGGCCTACCGGCAGCAAATTCATTGCGGTGAGAAAGAGACCAAACCAGGCGGCATTGGCTACTGAGCTTAATAAAATATCAGTTACATTCCCAGCAGGCACAACACCTGTCAACAAGCGCAGAAACTCTCGCCAGAAGGGTAACTGGTTATATTGTTCAAAACTTGGCAGCAGTTGGCCGTGAATGAAATATTTCACAGCCAAGTAAAAAATAGAGTTGCCTTCTAAAGAGCCTGCACAGGGTCCATTACGAGCAAGTTCGAGAAGAGGGGAACTAGATACTCCCCAGAAAATCAGGGGAATAGCAAAGATTAAGCCGCCTAGTGGGCCGGCCACACCAATATCAAACAGTTGTTTTTTTGTTTTGAAGGGCGCTCGAAGTTGAATAAATGCGCCAAGAGTACCTATCGGAGAAAAAAAAGGCAAAGGGATAAAATAGGGAAGTGTTACTGCAATCTTATGGTAGCGGGCAGCAAAATAATGTCCAAACTCATGAGCTAGCAAAATAGCCATGACGGCCATCATCATAGGTAGACCACTAAACCAATCGGCAAAAGTTCTAGGAAAACAGAGTGTAAATAGCCCTGTCAAAGTTTGAGGACAATTCGGCTGCTCAGACAAACTATTCGTGATTGTACACTCCAATAAAATACCCGTGACTAGCACTGAAAGAATAGTGACCAGAGCTAAAGCTAGATTAATCCAGGGGTTGCTGGGTTTAGGGGTAACTACGCCCGGCTGGGCCACCAAAGCCACCTGTTCCTGGCGGCGGCGCAGTAGGGGGGTGTAATTGTGAGGCCGCCAGCGTTCGGCGATCAGGTCATAGGCGGCTTCGCTATCCTGCATCAGCAGGTCGCCCAGGAAGATGATGGTTCCCTGGGGGGCCTGGCGAGGGGTTTCGACCTTGACGACATTAAAGACACTTTCGATTTCAGTCCTGAGCTTGCCGAGTAAGGCGCCATCGAGGATGATATTTTCAGGCGGACTTAAACTCATGCCCTGGCCTACAACTTCTCGGTCCGATTTTGGCGGACTACGGCAATAGCGCGGGCGATAGCAGTCAAACGATCGGCGGTTGTCTGGTCATTGGCGGCGAGGTAACGTTCTGTTTCACGGTTAATCGTCTCAAAAAACTCGCCGTCAAATTGAGCGGCGCTCTCGCGGATGATGGCCATCATCTCGTGCTGATCCAGCGAGTCGAGGATTAAATCAATCCATGTTAGCGTTTCGGCTCGATTCATGCCAACCTTTTCCCCTTTCAATCCACCAATTCAGGCCGGCCTTTGACGAATTCCATAGGGCGAGTGAGACCCCACTGGCTTCGCCGCTCGCCCTGTAAAGCCATTAACTGCGCCACTGTTTTGGGCAGCAACTCAACCAGGATCGGGATCTCTTTTAGATAAATCGTTACCGCTTGCTGTTCATCCCCGATATTGCGGCATAATTTTACACAGGGGCGTCCATCAACCCCATTAGCCGGATGCAACTCAATGGACAACTCATCATTAATCTGTATTTTGGCGGGCTTATTATCTTTGCCGTCATATAGTCCGGCCACCATTAGCCTGGCTCGCCAGAACCAAAATCTTAAGATATTGGGTTTCATGCTATCGGCTCCACATGTATCGCACCTGATTCATTGCTCCAAAAAAAATAAGACCGCCAGCCTAACCCAGCCGACGGTCTTTGATGCTGATAGGCTCCTCGGGGAAGACTCGAACTTCCAACCAACCGGTTAACAGCCGGCCGCTCTGCCGATTGAGCTACCGAGGATTATCTACTTGGGAGGACTCCTAAACAACGGCATTAGCCCCTAGTCGTTTGGAATTATATTCAATCGCCGCTTTTCGTCAAATTGATCACTACCCAGATAATACACTCGTAAGAGCCAGGCTTTTTTGTTAAAATATAGCCTTACCCTAAATAATCCCGTAACTTCCGGCTGCGAATAGGATGGCGCAGCTTGCGCAGAGCTTTGGCCTCGATCTGGCGGATACGCTCGCGGGTCACCCCAAACTCGCTGCCCACCTCTTCCAGGGTGCGTCCCTGCCCGTCATTCAGGCCAAAGCGCATTTCCAAAACTTTGCGCTCTCGCTCACTCAAAGAGTCGAGAATCTCATGTAATTGTTCCTTGAGGAGTTGCTTTGAAGCGGCGTCAACCGGCCCCAGCACAGACTCATCTTCGATAAAATCGCCCAGGTAGCTGTTTTCTTCTGAACCAATGGGCGTTTCCAACGACATCGGTTCCTGGGCAATACGGATAATCCGGCGGACTTTGCTGGCTGCTCGCCGCCAGCGCCGCTCCAGGGCCGCCTCTATCGGCTGATTTTTAGCCTGGGTCTCTTTAATCGCCTGCAAATCCTCTTCCGGGAGCAAATCCATTTCCAGGGCGATCTCTTTGGAGGTAGGTTCGCGGCCATTTTCCTGCAGCAGGCGGCGCTGCACCCGCACCAGGCGATTAATTGTTTCAACCATATGCACGGGGATACGGATGGTCCGGGCCTGATCGGCGATGGCCCGGCTGATGGCCTGACGAATCCACCAGGTGGCGTAGGTGGAAAATTTATACCCTCGGCGGGGATCAAATTTTTCGACAGCCCGCAACAGGCCAATGTTACCTTCCTGGATCAAATCCAAAAAGCTCATGCCTCGCCCGATATACCGCTTGGCCACACTGACCACCAAGCGCAGGTTGGCTTCGGCCAGGAGTCTCTTGGCGATCTTGCCGTCAATCTCGGCTCTTAGCTTGGCGGCTGTTTCGTGCCCGTTCAGATCATTTTTGTCCAGCAGCTTGCGGGCGTTGATGCCTCGCTGGATACGTTTGGCTAAATTGATCTCGTCGGCGGCATTGAGCAAGTTGACCTGGCCAATCTCGCGCAGGTACATACGCACCGGGTCGTTGGTCAGTTCGCTAACGGCCGAATCTGGGAGCGGCAGATCTTCCTCTAAATTCTCTAAATTCTCCTCTTCCACCTCCTGCAAGGCAGCGTCGTCGGGTTCATCCAGGTCGGCCAGCGCCTCGGAGTCGCCGTCCCCATCTTCATCATCCTGAACTTCAATCCCATTTTCAATTAACTGGGTTATCAGGGCTTCGGCGGCTTCGGTGTCCAGACCACCGTCGGGCAGAACTTCCATAATGTCACTTTGAGTGACATACTTTTGCTTTTTGCCCTTTTGTAACAAAATTTCCAGAGCTGAAGCGCTATCGTCGTCAAAAACATCCGCGGAATCGGCTACGATTCCCCGGGGAACTTTGGTTTTAGGACGTTGGTTGGCAACGGATTGGTTAGCAACTTGCTTTCTGGCCATTCTCTAATCTCCACTCAGTCTCACTATCATCGGCCACAACAGCTTAAATTCTAGCATGCCCTTGATTTCAGGCAAATCTACAAGGCCCGTCCGTAACGATTGGCTTCGGTACGGCGTTGGCCCATCAGGGTCAGGGCATCTCTGGTTCGGTCTAATTTGTTGCGCTCCTGTTTGTGTTCCTCTATCACTTCAGTGTAGTAACGAGTTGATTCTTCATCCTTGTTCGCCTGATGTTGAAGAATTTCTAATTCTTTAACCTGCTCATCAATGTTTTGGCGGCGCAATCTTAGAATAGTCATACTCAAATCTTGGTTAATATTTTCTATAGGCACCGGCGGGCGGCGATGCCAGTGACTGGCGAACGCCGCGAGACGGCGTTCCAACACCTCACCGACCATGCCGACCAAAGCCCCAATTTGGGGTGTCTCCGACACTGTCCACAACTGCAAAGCTCTAAAGATTTCCCGGTTTTCCTGGCGCTTAAAATCGTTGACATTTAACCCCGGTACATCCTGTTTTTCCAAAATCTCGTTAGCCAGCGCCAGCGCCAGGGGGTTGGCTAAAATCATGCTCAGACAGTACTCTTCTAACCCTATCTTGACCGTCGCCTCGGCCACAACCGGAGGTATTACTTCCTCCCGCGCCGGCGGAGTCTCAGGAGGCAAGATGGGTTGCGTTCGACCTGCTGCTGAACGAGGTTTAACCGGTTTGCTTTTTAATTCGGCTAACAGCAGGCGCTCATCCAGTCCTGATTTACGGGCCAGCCTTTGCACCCGGGCAACCTTTTCGACCTCGTCCTTGACCTCACGGTAGATCGGCATCAACTCGCGCACGACAAAAGCTTTACCCTGGGGCGTCTTCAAGTCGGCTTGAGCCAGGATCAGTTCCTCATAGAAATCCAGGGCGGGTACGGCCTGGGTGATAAACTGCTGCCAAACATCTAGCCCGGCTCGCAGAACATCATCCGGGTCTTGACCGGCGGGCAGGGCCGCAATGTAAATATCCTGCTCGATATGAGCCTCGTATTCAACCCCACGCGAGGTCGTCGTCGCTCGATACTTTTTGGGTAAAAGTTGGCGCGCTACGCTCAGGCTGCGCACCGTAGCCGAATTACCGGCGGTATCCGCATCCAAGGCTAAAACAATCCGTTGAGCCAGAGGCGCAATCAGCTTCAATTGGGCCTCGGTCAAAGCCGTGCCCATCTGGGCCACCACATTCCTGGCTCCCCGCTGGTGGGCCTGGATGGTATCCATATAGCCTTCCACAATGACAACCTGGCCAGAATCACGAACGGGCTTGCGCGCCAAATCCAGACCGTATAGGGTAGCGCTTTTATCAAAGAGCGCGGTTTGAGGCGAATTGAGATATTTGGGCATCTGGTCGGTGGATAAGGCTCGCGCCCCAAAGCCAATAACCCGTCCCTTCGAGTCACGAATAGGGATCATCAGCCGGTGGCGAAAGCGGTCGTAGCCCGCCGCACCGTCGTCACGCGCCACAATCAGCCCCGCGGCCAATAACTCATCAGCCGTATAACCGCGCTCAATAAAGTGGCTTTTCAGCCCTTCCCACTCGTCCAGGGCGTACCCCAACTGAAAGGTGGCAATGGTTTCGCCCGTTAACTCGCGTTTGGCCAAGTATTCTCGCGTTTTGGTTGCGGCGGGCGAAGTTGTGAGGAGGTGGTGGAAATAAGCCGCCGCCGCCGCGAGAAGATCGAGTAATTTATTATACTGTTCACTTTGCTCGGCGGAACGAGCGTAGGCTTGCAGGGGCACCCCGGCTCGCTGGGCCAGAAACTGCAAAGTCTCTTTGAAGTCAAAACCTTCGCGCTTCATAATGAAGCTAAAGATGTCGCCCCCCTCGGCGCAAGCGCCAAAGCAACGCCAGGTCTGGGAATCGGGAAAAACAACAAAAGATGGCGTTCTGGTGTTGGAGTGGAAGGGACAAAAACCGGTGTAGCTGCGGCCTGACTTTCTTAAAGCAACGGTCTCACCGACCACAGCGACGATGTCCAGCCGCGCTTTAATCTCGTCAACAACACTCACCTGCTTAATCCCTCCCTCGGCTGGGGACCTAACACCTAACAGAATAATTATACACATGAAAAGACTGTTTGCCAAACCATTTTTGGAGATGGTTCTGCTCTTGCTCATTCTCCTTCAGCGTGATATACTATCTGCCTGGAATTTTTAAACCATTTCACACGCTCTCCGACAACTGGGCCGTGCCTGCTAAGGTTCCCAAATGGACGAAGAGAGCGGACGAAGTTAGTCAAAAACGGAGGAAAAAATAATAATGGCTAACAATGCGACGACTTCTGTTGTCCCCATGAAAGCCCTGCTTGAAGCAGGCGTCCACTTCGGTCACCGGACCCGGCGCTGGAATCCGAAGATGAAACCCTACATCTTCACCGAGCGTAACGGCATCCACATTATCGATTTACAACAAACAATTACCCGGCTTAACCACGCTTACGAGGTTGTGAGAGACACAGTGGCCAGTGGCGGCAGTGTCCTTTTTGTTGGCACAAAAAAGCAAGCTCAGGAAACAATCGTGCAAGAGGCCAGCCGGGCGGTCATGCCTTACGTCGAGCAGCGCTGGCTGGGCGGTACCTTAACCAATTGGCGTACCATTCGCCAGCGAATTGATTATCTGGTAGAGAGCGAAAAGCAGCAGGCGCGGGGTGAGTTTGCTCGTTTTATTAAAAAGGAAGCCTTGCTGCGCGAGCGAGAGATTGTTCGCTTGAACCATCGCTTGGGCGGCTTAAAGGAAATGCGTCGCCTGCCAAACTTACTCTTTGTAATTGACGTACGCCGTGACGCCCTGGCGATTAAGGAAGCCAATACCCTGGGTATCCCTGTCATTGCCATGGTCGATACCAATTGCGACCCCGAGCCGATTGATTATGTCATCCCCAGCAACGACGACGCCATCCGCGCGATCAAGCTGATTGTGAACACCATGGCCAACGCTGCGGTTGAAGGCCGGACTATGTTAGTCAGCATGCAGGCCGAAGAAGAAGAAGCTGGTGTTGAGGGCGAAGAGGAGATGGAGCGATATCTAGGCCCCAGCACGCTGGCCAAGATTCGGGCAGAACTACAAGTTGACGGCGAGGAAGAGGAGGATTTCGATTACCTCGACGAGGGTGAGGAAGTAGAGGAAGTAGAGGAAGAAGCCTCGCCCGAAGAGGTTGAAGCCGAGCCGATCATTGCTTCTCCCCTGGCTGCTGCCATTGCGGAAAAAGGAGCTGTAGAAGCGACCGAAGAGGAAACAGAATAATCCCGAATTTTATAAGATTTTGGAGGAATTGTGGCAATTTCAACTGAAGATATTAAACTGCTCCGCGAATCGACCGGGGCAGGGATATTAGATTGTAAAAAGGTTCTAGAGGAAACCGGCGGCGATATAGACAAGGCCATCGAACTGCTGCGCAAAAAAGGATTGGCAACCGCCGCCAAAAAAGCCAGCCGCGAGGCCAAAGATGGCTTGGTTAGCGCCTATACCAGCCCCGACGGCAAAGTGGGTGTGCTGGTTGAAGTGAATTGTGAAACTGATTTTGTGGCCCGCACCGATGATTTTCAAAACTTTGTAGCTGCGCTGGTGCGACAGGTTGCCGGCCAACCCAATCTTGGCAGCCCCGAAGCGCTGCTGGCCGCTCCGTTCATTGACAACCCCGGTAAGGCGGTGTCGGAACAGTTGACCGACATCATTGCCAAGTTGGGCGAAAATATGATCGTGCGGCGGGTAGCTCGTTTTGACTTGGCCGGTGATGGCATGCTGGATCAGTACATTCATACCGGCGGCCGAGTCGGTGTGTTGGTTGATGTGGCGGGCGGCAGTTCTTCTAACAGCCGGTTTGTTGCCCTGGTCCACGACATCGCCCTACAGATAGCTGCCGCTGCACCGCGTTTCGTGAGTCCGGCGGATATTCCAGTCGAAGTGATTGAAGCCGAGAAGAGTATTTATCGGGAGCAATTGGCTGAGGATCGCAAGCCTGACAATATCAAGGAACGCATCATCGAAGGTAAGTTAAAAAAGTGGTATGAGGAAGTGGCGCTGGTGCAGCAGCCCTTCATCAAGGATAACGAGCTGACCATCGCTCAATTGCTGCAAAAGTATGGTAAAGAGCTAGGCAGTGATTTGAGGGTCCGGCGTTTTGCCAGGTTTGAATTAGGGGCTTAATAAGTCGTACTTGCAAGGCCGGAACAGATGGAATGTTCCGGCCTTTCCACTTATCATAAACAATTTAACTACTGGAGAAACAGATGACCGGGCCAAAATACCGTCGCATCCTGCTGAAACTTGGGGGCGAATCTTTAGCCGGAGAGGGTAATTTTGGAATTGACCCTCACCGCGCTGACGAGGTAGCTACGGTGGTTAGGAATATCCGTGACTTGGGCGTAGAAATCGCCATTGTGTTGGGCGCTGGAAACCTGTGGCGGGGTAAAGATGGCCTGGATCACGGCATGGATCGAGCCACTGCCGATCATATGGGCATGCTGGCTACGGTAATGAATGCCCTGGCGCTGGCGGATGCGTTGGGGCGGATTGGCATCGAAACGCGGGTCCAAACGGCGATTGAAATGAAAGCTGTGGCCGAACCGTACATTCGATTGCGCGCTATTCGTCACCTGGAGAAAGGCCGGGTGGTTATCCTGGGCGCGGGCACGGGCAACCCCTACTTTACCACCGATACCGCCGCAGCTTTACGGGCGATGGAGATCGATGCAGAACTGTTGGTCAAGGCTACCAAAGTGGATGGGGTGTATGAATCGGACCCCAAAACAGACCCTCATGCCAAGAAATTTAATACCATCAGTTACATCGAGGCCCTGAATATGGGCCTGAAAGTGATGGATGGCACTGCCCTGGCTTTGTGCATGGAAAACCAGATGCCTATTATTGTCCTTAATTTATGGGAACCAAACAGCCTGAAAAGCGCCGTCCTGGGTGAAACCGTCGGTACACTGGTTAGTTATTAAAACAGGTAGCAGGGTAGCAAAGTAGCACACCCTTGTTACCTTGCTATCCTGCTACCTGCTACTTTGCTACCTGCTACTTTGCTACACAGCTACTTTGCTACTGTGTTACTGGTGATTGGAGGCAGACCAAATGATTAAGGAAGTTTTGACTGAAGCCAAACAAGCTATGGACAAATCTGTGGAGGCCTTACAGGTCGATTTGGCGAGCATGAGAACGGGCCGGGCTTCAACCGGGCTGGTGAATAAGTTGATAGTCGAATATTATGGCACGCCAACCCAGTTGCAAGAATTGGCCTTAATTAGCGTACCCGAAGCCCAACTTATCGCCATTCGCCCCTATGACCCCGGCGCACTCAAATATATTGAGAAAGCCATTTTGCAGTCGGATTTGGGCTTGACGCCCAATAACGATGGCAAAATTATCCGCCTGCAAATCCCCTCCCTAACGACGGAACGTCGCCGAGATTTGACTAAAGCTGCCTCCCGGCGGGTCGAGGAGGCCAGAGTTTCGGTGCGAAATACTCGCCGGGATAAGGTAGAAGATTTACGAGCTTTTGAAAAAGAGAAGGTAATTTCAGAGGACGAGTTTTATACCGGCCGGGATGAATTACAAAAGCTAACCGATGATTACATTAAAAAGGTTGACGAAATCGGCGCGGCTAAGGAAAAAGAAATCTTTGAAGTATAAGCATGGTTGACACTGTTAAGGGGACTGAAATCGTCGCAGAAAAAAAATACCCACCCCTGACCCATCCCCCTTATCATGTGGGAATCATCATGGATGGCAACGGACGCTGGGCCAAGTTGCGCGGCAAACCGCGCATCGAAGGGCATCGAGCCGGCACCGAAAACCTGCGCCGTATTCTGGAGTGCTCGGTCGAGTTCGGCGTCAAGATGCTGACGATTTACGCCTTCTCAACCGAAAACTGGAAGCGCCCACCCCTGGAAGTAATGGGGCTAATGAATATCCTGGAAAATGTTATTGATCGAGAATTATCAAAATTGCACGAAAATGGGGTGCAACTCCGCCATTTGGGGAAGTTAGAGAAACTCAGGCCGGTCATTAGAGAAAAAGTCAAACATGCTATTGAGTTGACCAAAAACAATGACCGGCTCATCCTGAATGTGGCTTTTAATTACGGTGGGCGGGATGAAATTGTCCAGGCTGTTCAAAATTTGATCCGTGATAATGTCCAGCCGGACGATGTGACCGAAACACTCTTGAGCAAATACATGTACACCGGCGCTTCACCTGACCCTGATCTCATCATCCGCACCAGCGGTGAATTTCGTACCAGTAATTTTCTCATTTGGCAAGCCGCCTACGCCGAGTATTACATCACCCCGGTCTATTGGCCCGACTTCGACAAAGACGAGTACTACAAGGCGCTGCATACCTTCAGCCAGCGCGACCGGCGGTATGGCGGCGTAAAAAGTTGAGAGTTTTTCGAGGCCAGAGTAAAAAGAAATCTCCGATTTACTCGGAGATTTTTTTTACTCGGTTGGTAATTTTTGAGGCATAGAAAAATGATTGAAGCAATCGAGCAGGCCATCAAGCCTCACGACAAATACCAGATGGAGATGAAACTGGATTATGAACTTCTCGAAGGCGAGAAAACCCATTACCAGATTTCAACCTACATCTTTGTGCCGCAAAGCCTGGGCATTACGGCCAGTACCTATTCCAAAGCTGAATTTTACCGCGATATTCAAAATTATATTCGCCTGAAAACGCCCAGCCTGATTTTAAGAGATTTTACCCGAAACAGCAGCAATTCCCCTCTGATCGCCCTTGAGAGAATCATTACCGGCGAAAATTGGGGTGGCGAGCCTGAGTATCACGAGCGTATGCTCAATAACTTCAAACTTTTAAGCGCCACCCTCAAAAGTTCAATCAGAGATCATTTTATCCTCATTCAACGACGTATCGCCGAAGCGCCGCCTCATAGCAAAGTTAATCTCTTAATTCATAACCTGATCGAAGAATTTTTGGTTGAGACCAAACGGATTACCGACAAATATCGCTCTTTTTATGCCGCCTTCAATTTGCCCCATGTGGATGAGCAGATCTTTACGGCCTATAAATTTACCGATGAGTCTCTTAGCCTTTTGATCGAAGAGAGCGCCGTCGAAATGTTTCAAATAGTTGAGGTTTATCTCAAAAAAGGCGACAAAATTGACTTCAAACAAAAATTATACGAACAGGTCGAAACAGAGACGAAATATCGCAAATCGCAGGGCTACCACTCGGTCTTAAAAGAGAGCGACGACAACGAAGAGTATGCTTTTCGGGCGTCGGTCTTAAAGAAATATGCTTCCAGTGTTTTATTTCTATCTACGACCGTCCGTCGTGAAGGAACCGAGCTAGAGCACTTTTTGTTTGCCGTCGCTGCCGGTTTTTCGATGATTTTCGCCACTATTGTGGCCTTCTATTTTCAGCAAAAGTATGGTCAGTTAACTTTTCCCGTTTTTATAGCCCTGGTAATCGGCTATATGTTCAAGGACAGAATCAAAGAGTTAGGCAAGAACCTTTTCGCTAAATACCTGGAGAATACCCTCTATGATCGGCGCACTACCATCCACACCCAGGATGGTAAACACAAACTGGGTGTTTTACGGGAAAAAGTTACCTTTGTCCGAGAAAAAGACATCCCCTCACCCATCCTGAGAGCCAGAAATCGGGATCAGATGACCGAGCTTGATAACGAGGGGCAGGGCGAAAATATCATTTGCTATACCAAAGATATTGTGTTGTTTACCCATGTCTTTAAAGAAGTTTTTGTGGATGGGCCGGGGATTACTGGCATTAACGACATCATGCGTTTTGACGTGCGCCCCTACTTGAAGAAAATGGCCGAGCCGGTGCAAAGTAGAAACTATTTAGAGGCCGGACAATTCAAGACTTTCTTATGCCACAAGGTTTACCATCTGAATTTTATCTCCCGCTACCGCTCCATCCAGCCGAAACAAGACAAATTAGATAAACGCCTGCGGTTAATCTTGAATCGAGAGGGTATTAAAAGAGTGGAACAAGTGCCGGTATAACCGTTGTTTAAATCACCATGTCCGTTGCCGACGGGCAAGTGGCGCATGTTTTCTCTTTCGTCGCCGAGTTTGTTTGAGTAAATCTTGAGAATAACTCTTTGACCTTATCCCAAATTGCCGGTTCGTCCCGCCCGGCCAAAAACTGGTGGGCCAACCGTTCCTGTTCGGCCTCGCGCCATAAATCTTTGTTCCGTTCTTGAGTCATCATTTCATCTTGCCAGCCCAACATACTTATACCTCCCTGGTCATCGTCAATATTTGCTTACAGTATATCAATGTCATTAAGTTAAGGAGTCCAGACTTCAGTCTGGCAGGCAGAATAAATTCTGCACTCCGGCTTATCTTAATGACATTGTACAGTATATACCTTCATCGTCTCCCAATAGTCTCAGAGAGCGTCCCCAAAAACGTCCCACGCGAGAACAGTACTACCCATCACCCCCCAGGAATGGCCCACTGTTCAGACTGGTTTGCCCGAACAAAAAGAACATCCCTGTCGCCATAGCCGCCTGGCTCGCCATCACATTCGTCGAGTGCATCGTGCCCATGGGCTGAAATGCACCTGAGCCAAGCGCCGCTAAACTGAAGGGAATCTTACTTACGCATCAATTCCCGGATTGATCTGAAAGTTTTTTCGTCATCATGTCAGGCTCTCGTAGATTTTTTGATAGTTATTATAACGGGTGGCCGATACTGCCCCCCGAACTACAGCCGCTTTGACCGCGCAACCCGGTTCGTGGCGATGAGAGCAATCCGCAAAACGGCAACCGGGAGCCAGCGCCGCCAGATCGGGATAGAAATGGATCAACTCTCTTTTGGATAGACCGCTTAAGCCAAACTCGCGGATGCCGGGGGTGTCCACGACAAAACCGCCCATTGCTAAAGGCAACATATTAACTTGGGTGGTGGTATGCCGGCCCTCACCGCTGGATTCGCTGACTGCGCTGGTGCGGAGTTGCAAGTCAGGCTGAACCGCCGTCAGCAGCGATGATTTGCCTACCCCCGATAACCCGACCAAAGCCGTGACCCGCCCCCGCAGCGCCTCGCGTAGAGTATCAATGCCCTCGCCGGTGAGAGCACTGGCAAAAATAATTTGATAGCCAAGCTGGCGATATGGTTCCAGGGCAGCCCGGCAGCCGGCCAGACTACCTTCAGCTTCAGCCAGGTCAAGTTTGTTGACGCAGATCAGCGGGATTAGTTTATTTCGTTCGGCGGCGATAAGATACCGGTCGACCAACTCCGGCCAGAAGGTCGGGTTACGCCAGGAAGCAACCAAAAGTAGTTGGCCGGCGTTGGCGACAATGACCTGTTGTAAGTGACTGTAAAATACATCGGGACGGGCCAAAATAGTTCGCCGGGGCAAAACCTCTGTGACGATACCCCTCTCCGCGCCATCAACCTGAACAACTACCTGGTCGCCCACGGCCACAACGTTGGTGAAACCGGTATCTGTGGCGCTTAGTGAACCACGCAGCCCGCACATCAAGCTGTGCCCGTTCAGATTGACCCGGCAGAGACCGCTGCTCACTTCGACGACCGTGCCTTGTTGGCCCGGCCAATCTTTCACCGGCGGCAAGTTTTGGGTTGAGTCTGGCTCCGCTTCGACTTCAACTTGAGCCGCCGCCACAGCAAGTATCCGGCGGCGGCGCTCACGTTCACCGCGTGGTACGACCCGTTCGGACAGCTCTATCTCATCCATTTGGTCAAAATCGGCGCCACTATCGGGCGTCCAGTCTTTGCGGCGGGCCGGCTTGGGCTGACGCTCGGGTTTGAGTTGTTTTTTTACTTTTTGTAATTTCCATTGGTCTTTTTTTTCAAAACTCACTTTGAGTGAACGTTGCGAATGTTTATCCTGATATTTATCAGACACGGTTGGTTCTCCGAAAAGTAAACAGTAAATTGTTCAACAGGGCGGGGGCCGTGCAAAAATAAAACGGCCACAGGGAAAAGTCCCTATGGCCGCAGATTTCTATTTTACTGCTACCAGCCATAACACCCTCTACCTGAAAGAAAGGCAGAGTAGTTATGGCCGGGTCTTGGCAATAAAAACGGCCACAGGGTAGCAGCACCTGTGGCCGTAGAACTTATAGCAAAAATGCCAGGTTCAGGCAACAGGCGCACTTCGACAACGCAGAACAACTTGAGCAATATCCATTTGTTGCATAAGTACGCCTCCTTGGACAGAGTTTGGTTAATCTCAACGAGCCGAGTGTACTACGATTTGAGGAGAAAGTCAAATAGCCTATAAGTACGGGGATATTATAACAAAACACCAAATTTTTTGGGTATTGGACTCGATAGAAATCTGATAAATTATAGAGGACGCAGATTAACAGCCTCTATTAAGTAGACCGCAGGTTAAATCGAAGGATGTATGGCGGGCTACTGATTATCTCCGGCGGGTTCTCCTTATAAGCGACAATTTCATAAATCCTTCGAGTAGATCACCGCTGAGCAAAAGCTAAGCGAGTAAAACTCATGAGCAAACAAATACGTGTATTGGTTATCGATGATAGTCCAGATTTTCGGGAAGTTACAGTCGAATATCTACTCAAGCCTAACGGCTTTTTGGTCGATGTGGCTGAAGATGGTCTGACCGGCTTGACAAAAGCTCTAAAAACCACCCCCGATCTTATTCTGCTTGACTATGAATTGCCAAAAATGAATGGGGTGGAGGTCTTGCGCCGGCTACGGGAACGAGGTTTAAAAACGCCCGTCATCTTGATGACCTCTCACGGGTCCGAACAGTTGGCGGTCGAGGTCTTTAGACTGGGGGTACAAAATTACCTGACCAAGCCGTACAAGATAGACGAAGCATTGAAGACGATTCAGGAGGCCTTACGGTTAACCTATCTGGAAAGAGAGAAAGAAGAACTGCTGGCCAGGATACTCCAGACTAACGAGGAAATGAAACACCAAATCAACATCCGCGATGTGATGTATCAAATTGGTAAATCAATTACCCTGATCCATCCCTCCAAGACGCTCGAAAGAATTGTTGATGCGGCGCTCTTCTTAACCAATGCCGAAGAGGGTATGTTATCTTTAATCAATCCTCGCACCGGACAATTTCATAAACCCATCTATCGCAAGAAAACAGAGGTAGGAGAGACGGCGAAAACTACCCGGCAGATTTCGGTGGAGTTGGAATATGAGGGACAAAAGGTAGGCACGCTGAGTGTCACGGTAGCTGCGAGTGATTTAAGTGATACAGACCTGATCGAGAATGATCAGATGTTACGCCTCTTGGCCGGCTATGCTAACATCGCCTTGCAGAATTTGAGTTATCTTAACCAAATCCAGGCTCAAAAGGAACAGGAAAAGCAGGCCATCCGCGGGGTGTTTGAGCGATATGTTGATGCTCAGGTGGTTGAGGAATTACTGAAGCAGCCTGCAAATATTAAGCTTGGCGGTAAACGCCAACCGGTAACGGTATTATTTGCCGATTTGAGGGGCTTTAGCACCTTTGCCCATAAAACCTCCCCGGAAGAAACAGTTGACACTATCAATAGGTACGTAGAAGCGGCAGTCGAGGCTATCTTTGGGGAAAAAGGAACGCTGGATAAATTTCTCGGCGATGCGGTGATGGCCTTCTTTAACGCGCCTTTGCCTCAACCCGATCATGTCTTGCGGGCGGTGCGGGCGGCCCTGCGGGTGAAACAAGCGATCATCGATACACAAAAACGTTTACCTCCTGAATATCGCCTGAACTTTGGGATTGGTGTTTGTGTGGGGGAGGCGGTGGTGGGGAATATTGGCACAGCCAAACTCATGAATTACACTGTGATGGGCGATAGTGTAAACAAGGCCAAGCGTTTGCAGGAAAACGCTCAAGGCGGACAGATCTTGATTACCCAGGAGACGCTGGAGGTCATCCAACCCTATCTCCAGGTTCGCCCTGTCGGGCGGCTTCATCTCAAAGGGCAGGCCGGTGAGGAACTTGTTTATGAAGTCATTGGTTTGAGGCAGGAAGCGGCAGTTGAGGTAACACCCATCCACCCAATTTCGGCCTTTACAGCCATAACCGGCTAGCAATCCTTAAAGTAAAAAAGCTCCGGTGATAGTAGCCGGAGCTTTTTCGTTGTGACATCCTTATTTGGCTTTTTTGAGTACAGGCAAACCGTTGGCCGTTTCTTGGACCTCATAACCAGGGGGTAACGCGTTCAGTGTGCCGGCTTTCTCTTCTTTAGCGAAGAAGTAAAGAGTGCGCTTCTGCCCACTTTTTAATTCAGTCTCCCGGCCGTGTAAATAGTAAACAGTGCCCCGAGAGTTTTTATAAGTAAAAGCCATAGTTATTTGTCTCCTTTCTTAATTACTTGATCAAGCTTGATCCCCTAACCCCAATACTATCAAATATAGTATAGCATAAAATTTACATAATGCCTACATAAAAATTTTTTAGTGGGTATTTCGCTCAAACCAATTTTTAAACCAGTCAACCAACCGCTTCTTTTCCGGTTCAGGCAGAAAGGCAGCCTGGGCAGCATTAAGGGTCATACGGCGAAGATCGCGGAACGGCACGCCAATGCCTCGATTTGCCACCAGGAATTCGTCGGTTAGAGTGGTGTTGGAGATGGAGGGATCATCCGTATTGATAGTCACAGGGATGCCTAGTTTATGAAAAGCAAACAAGGGGTGCTGGGACAGGCGGGGGATACTGCCGGTTTGCAGGTTACTGGTAGGACACATTTCCAGGGTAACACGTTCGTTGCGGAGCAACTCGATGACCTTATCATTGCCGCGCGCCTGAACGCCGTGACCAATCCTTTCTGCACCTAATAGTTTAATCGCATCGACCACGCTGGTAGCGGGGCCGGCTTCGGCGGCATGGCAGGTGATGTGCAGGCCCTGAATTTTGGCCCAGCGGAAGATTTCAATAAATTGGGTCACGGGGTAATTTATTTCATCACCCGCCAGGTCTATAGCAACAATACCCTTGTCTTTCCTGGCTTCGGCAATTTCAACCAGTTGAGAGGCAAACTGAGGCTCATGCCGCCCCATCTGCACAATCAAGCGCACGATAATCCCACACTCTTTCTGGGCTTCATCGGTGGCCTCGATAACCCAATCGGTGACATCTTCAAAACTAAAACCCTGGTTATGTCCCAACGCCACCGGGTTGAAGCGCAATTCCAGGTAACGCACGTTGTCGTCAGCGGCGTCGATGATGGCCTCACGGGTGACTCGTCGTACAGCATCAGGCGTCGAGTAGAAACGACGGAGCAGCTTGAACTTGGCCAAAAAACTGAGAAAATCTGGAGTATCTCCATCAACGACTTGCACATAAGGTCGTAGTTGTTCCAGGCTCCAACTGGGTAAATCGACGGCATGCTCCTGGGCAATTTCGGCCAGCGTCGCCAGGCGTAAGCTACCTTCCAGATGGCGATGTAAGTCGATCTTGGGTAGATTTAAGAGTATAGCTCTGAGGTCGCGTTGTCTGATATTCACTTACTTTAGTTATTCCGACTTAAAGTTAAGATCTCCCTGGTAAATAGGCAACCAGAAAGAAAAGGTGCTGCCTTTACCAAGGTCACTGACCACCGCTACCTGTCCGTGGTGGGCTTCGATAATTTGTTTGACAATCGACAGACCTAACCCCGAACCTTTATAACGATCTGTGGAACGGGGTCGCTTTACCTGATAAAATTTATCAAAAATCCGGCTAACCGCCTCAGGTGGAATACCAAGTCCGCAATCTTGCACGGAAAATTTTATAGCATTGCCGTCTAACTCGGCCCTCAGCTTGATTTCACTGCCGGGTTGGCTGAACTTAATGGCGTTGCCAATCAGGTTATCAAAAACTTGTCCAATACGATCAATGTCTGCCTGCACCTCCGGCAAGTCGGGATAGCTCTCTGAGATAATCTTGAGGCCATGCTGGGCGGCGCTGGCCATGGCCCCTTGCAAAGCCTGGCTAATCAATTCGGAGGGGGCAACTAAGGTCGTGGTCAGATAGCCAGATTCTACCTTCTGGAGGGAGACAATATCTTCGACCAGGCGAATAACGGTATAGGTTTTCTGGGAAATGAAGTCCAATTTTTCTCGCACATTCCGGGAAATTTCGCCCAGACCACCTTCCAGGATTAACTCGACGTAGGCGCGAATAAAGGTTAAAGGTGTCCGCAACTCGTGCGAAACATGCTCCACAAATTCCGACTTTAAACGATTCACTTCTTGAATTTCGGTCAGCGCCGCTTCAAGCTCTTTGGCTCGTTGCTCCAGGTTATCATAGAGCCGGGTGTTCTCAATAACTGTCGATAGTTGGGCCGCCGTAATGGTTAATAGACGCCCTTCAGACTGACTGAAGGCATGGGGCTGCTTGTCGTCAATGGATAGAGCGCCCAGGAGTTGATCTTTAACAATAAGCGGGACCATCATCACCGAACGTAACTGGATTTCGGGTTGGCTTTTTTCAACCTGGGCATTGCCGGTGACTTCATCGATCCTTTCACCCTGTGAGGAAGCTAATTTGAATTCTTCAGGTAGGGCGGCCTCTTTGATATTTTCAATGTAGATAGGGTGAGGGTTGGAGAGCAAACTTTGGACGAGCTGGGTTAAATAGTTCATTGCCGGGCCGGTTGGTTGCTGTTCGTGCCAGCCACTACTGGCCTTCAAGACTAAGGCATCCCTGTCGCCGAAATTTTTTAAGAGGAAAAGACAGCAGCCACTACAATCGAGAGCGTGACGAAGGATCGTTACGGTCGATTGAATAATACGGTTAGGCTCGATGACCTTGGTCATCTGATCGGCCAGAGTATAAAGCGTTGAAACTTCCGCCAGCCGCCGATTCGTTTCATCAAAAAGGCGAGCATTGTAGATAGCCACGGCGGCCTGGTTGGCAAAGGCAAAAAGCAAGGCTTGATCTTCTTCGGTAAAATCTGCGCCCTCTACTTTATGAGTGGCTTCTAAAACACCAATCGCTTCCCGTTTAAAGAGAAGCGGTACGGAGACCAGGTTGGCAAGCAGTTCGGACTGGGGCGAGATATAGAAAAACCGTTCATCTTTAGCTATATCATTGATGATCAACGGCTGGCAATGGGTTAAGACCCAGCCCACCGTGCCCTGGCTGAACTTAAAAGGAGGGGTTGGCACATAGGGCATTGTATCGCTGTGATGGGCGGCCTGGGCATAAATCAGGCCAGCCTCGTGATCGACCAGATAAACTACTGTGTGTTCCGATTTGAGCAGAGCGCCGGCCCTTTGGACAATCGTTTTCAGAATCTCTGACAGGTCGAGGGTGTTAACGACCCGGCTGGCCTCTAATAAGCCGCCCATTTGTTCAATCCGGTGTTGCGATTCACTAAAAAGACGGGTGTTTTCAATCGCAATGGCTACGGATGAAGCGATAAATTCCAGGGTTACTTCATCATCCCGGCTAAAGGGGCGGCCATCAAGCCGGTTGATGGCTTCGATGACGCCGAGCATTTTGCCGTGTATCTGTACGGGTACGGCTAAAAGTGATTGGGTTTTAAAGTCAATGGCGGCGTCGATTTCGCTAAAGTGGCGCGAGTCTGTTTCTACATTGTCTACCCGGATCGTCTGCCCCGTTTCCACTACTGACCAGGCAATACCCTGGCCCGGCTTGAGAGTAAAGGATTTAATATTTTCGGCGCCCGGCCCGATGGCTACGGCAAAGCGCAACTCATCGTGCTCTAGTAACATAAGTGAAACACCTTCCACCTGGAAGAGGGCGTTAACTCGCTGGAGGATATTCGGCAGCATCACCTCCAGATCATGCGATCCGGAAATGACCGCCCCAATCTGGTTGAAAACGGCCAGCTCGGCCATCCGGCGATCACGCTCTTCAAAAAGGCGGGCATTTTCGATGGCTACGGCTAATTGGTCGGCAATAGTCTGCAACAAAAATACATCGTCGACGGTGTACCGGTTGGAGAGGTCACTTTGAATATCTAATACCCCCAATACCTGTCCACCTAGAACCAATGGGACGGCCAATTCGGATTGGGTTTTAAGCGGCAAATAACCAGGGGCTTCATAACCACTGGTCACGGTGTGATTGATTAACAACGGTTCCATTGTGACAGCTACACGACCAATGATTGTTTTTTCACTAATCGGTAGTTCCGGAGGACCGGATGGCAGGGATTTTAAGTCGATATAAGAAGCAGCTTTTAAGGTGACTGCTGCCTCGTCGGCGTTCATCAAGAAAATCGAGGTGTATTTGTATTGAAAATCCCGGCTTAAACTTTGGGCGGCATAATTAAGCAGTGTATCCAGGTCTAAAATAGCCGCTATTTGCCGGCTCAGTCTGGCTACGGTTTCGAAAGGTTTACTTTTAGAGTCTTGCGGCTGGAATTGAGGCTCGGCTAAAAAGGTTTGGAGTGGGTCGGGTAAGAGCCGCACAAAACCGATGTAGCCACCTGCGTAAGATTCCCCGAGTGGAGCAGGGTAGAGCATAAGCTCAACAGGCCTGACCAAATCACCGGACGTTTGCAGCAGAAGCGCCGCTGAAGGAATATACTCAATCTGTCTCTCTGCCAGTTGGGTTAAGAGGGAATATATTTTTTTTTGGTAAGTAGGAGCAAAAAGATCAAGTAGAGGTTTTTTTTCTAAAGCGTGGGGCGCAAGACCACACAACTCTGCCAGATGGGTAGCGGGAGACAACAATTTGAACTGGTTGTCCAGCCAAAATTGCCGCCAACCCGAATAGGCCAAAAATTGAGCGATTTCCGTAGTGAAAACAGCCGGGGCCATCGCCATTTATCCATTGCGCTCTGCTACCAACCAACTCCAGTAGCTCCAAGTGACTACCAGACCAATCGTAACCCCAACAGCGAAGGGCAAGAAGTAGGCTAACAACAAAAACCAGGGGGAATTCAGCCAATATTGGACCTTAACCGGCGCTAAATCTGCCATTGCAATTGATAGTTGAGCAATCCAACCAATAAATAGAAAAATGAGGGCAACATGATAGTAACGGTAGCGAGGGCGCATTTTTATCACCGACCCAAATCTTTCAGACAGCCTGGCCAGAATATAAAAAACAACCAGGACAGCTAAAGTGCCTAATACACCCAAAATAGAGCTTGGCGCCATTAAGAACGACCCCCTATCATCAACCTCAACAAAAAGAGGCCAAATCCTACCACGAATACCCCTCCCAAAAAACGCATAACATCCCCCCATAAATCACCTATAATCATAGGTCCTAAAAAAGCATATCTAATCGCTGCAGTAGCAAATAGAATGATTGGGACAACAAAAGAGGCATAAAATGATTGCCGGCCTGATTTTTGCTGGTAAAAGCGAGCGATGGCAAATAAAAAAAACAGCAGGACACAAACTATGGCCCAGATGTAAATCGTCAGTAAACCAGTCACCAGGTACATGAGTTTCTCTATAAGATGATGCTCTTAATTAGCCAGGGTGAGACATTTAAGGTTTTCTCAGAAATACACCACACTTCAAGACAGCAGACTTGGACTCATTTAGATAAGGGGTTTAGTGCGTTATACCTGAGTATTTAACGTTTTACAAATGCTTCGACAAATGAGTCAGCCATGCGGCGAGGACTACCGCTCAAAATACCTTCCCGGCCTTCAAACTTGGACTGAACTTCAATCCCATTGTCGCTAATATCATACTGCCGGATATCTTTAGCGTGGTCACTGCCACGCATCTTTAAGACTAACAACGCTTTGCGGATAGTTGACTCAATTTCGACATAACGCAGAATAAGATAAGAGTCAACCACAAAGCCGATGTTTGTATCCTCGGTAAACTCGCCTAACAGCACCGGGCTTTCGCGGGTGAGAACACTGGTTAAGCCCTGGCGTTTGAGGGCGTTAATAAAAGCAAATTCCAAACCACGTAATTGGATCGGGTCTTGAGAAAGGCGAGCGAAATGAGTAATGCTGTCAACAACGACGCGCCGAGCACCCATCTGGTTGACATGTTTTTCAATCATGCCATCGACGCTTTCCAGATCGAGGCGACTGACTTCAGGGCTGGTCATAATGACTCGGAGCAACCCTTTCTTCTCCAATTCTGGAAAATCCCAGCCAAAGGCTGCGGCGTCGTGATAATATTGCTGGGGGAATTCCTCAAAAGTAATTATCAGACCCGGCTCCTTGGCCTGAACAATACCATTGTAAATGAATTGCATGCCCAGAGTCGTTTTACCAGTGCCTGGAGCACCCTCGACCAAGTTGGCGGTTCCTCTGATAAAACCGCCGCTTGTCATTTCATCAAGACCAGTAATCCCGGTTTTGACTCGCTCTATTTCCATTATTAGATGCTCCATTCATTCTACTTGAATACTGAGGCCATAAGGCATTGTCAGGAATTAACAGTTTGAGCGTTCTATATCTCTGATAATTGATTCAACTGGAAATAAGGGGATTAAAAACAAAATTTTATTAAACAAACAGGCCGAAGCCGGGCAAGCCTCAAACCTCCTTGGCCGGGATTTATTCCGGCTGGTAAAAATTTAACGCATGCCTCGAATAATATGATAAACAGCTTTGACGCGAAAGTGTCGATCCTCACAGGCCAGAATGAACTGATCAACCAAAGCGCGCATAGTTTCATCGGTAGCTAAAGCATAAATGTGCGTGTTACTATCCAATGATTTCTTATCCATAATGCCGCTCTCGACTAAATCTTCTAACTCTGGCCTGACCGCATCGGCATTTCGGCCGGCATATTTGGCAATATTCTCAACAGTATCGGCTGTGTGAGGATTTTCATAGAAAAATCTGACCAGGTCCCATTTAATGAATGAATTTACTTTTGTCTTGACAAAGTCAAGCAAAATAGGATCCATATCATCCATTAACCGGGCCGTGAAATCATCAGCGTTTGAGGACAAGGCCATACCCTCCTTTTAGTCGTTAGAAGATGTAACCTCTTCAGCCATTGCCATTTCCATCACAGAAACAGCCATCAACAGCTTATGGTGAGGTAATTATACTACTTGGCGAGACGAGAAATTTTACGCGTCCCCAAAAAACAGAAAAACTTCTGCCCCAAGAATTCTTAAACCCTATCTTATCACTTTCGGTCAGAAATTGCAACAGGATTTAGTAACTAAAACAATTCTACCGGCGGCGAGCCTTGCCCTGTTTTTTGCTATAACCGCCACTGGGCTGATCTGATCCGGCGGTGACAGGAACTTGGGCTGCGTCTCCGCCATTACCGCCCAGCGAATCTGCTTTCATATGACAATGTTTATACTTTTTGCCACTGCCACACCAGCATAAATCGTTGCGTCCCGGCTGTTTTTGCACCCGTACCGGGGTTGGCGCTTGCCTGGTTGCGCCAGGTGTATCAGCTTGACCGGCCGCGGCCGCGTCGGGATGGATAGCTTGCACGTTTCGCGGGCGAGGCGCTTCGCCCAGCATCGTGGTCATGGGCGGATGGTGATAAATCCGGCGGACTACTTCCTCCTGAACGGCGGCGCGCAGTTGTCCGTACATCTCGTAAGCATCTTTTTGGAAAGCTACCAGTGGGTCTTGCTGGCCATAAGCCCGCAGGCCAATCCCCTGGCGCAAATCATCCAGGGCTGTCAAATGACGCACCCACAGCATATCCAGAATTTGCAGCATGAGCGCACGCTCCCACAACCGCAGGTTTTCTGAACCAAACGTCTGTTCTATCTCCGCATACTTTTGCTCGGCCAAGTCCAGGATTTGCTCCTCAATCTCATCCGAGGAAAGGTTGGCCCAGGAGTTGGAGGTGAGGGTTGCCGGGAGCGGCAGAATCGTCCGCACCGCACTGAACAGGGCAGCTAAATCCCATTCCTCCGAGTCTTCACCGGAAGTAAAGTTTTCCACCAAGCTGCTCAAGGTAGACTTGACCATGTCCAAGATGCTCTCGTTGAGGTTGGAACTGATCAAAATTCGCCGCCGTTCCGCATAAGTGACTTCACGCTGCTGGTTGATGACATCATCATATTTCAGCAGGTGTTTGCGAATATCAAAATTGTGACCTTCTACCTTGGTCTGGGCGTTCTCGATAGATTTGCTGACGATACCGGCCTCAATCGGAATGTCATCCTCCACCCCAAAACGATCCATCAGGTTAGCGACATTCTGCCCACCAAAGCGGCGCATCAAATCGTCTTGCAGCGACACATAAAACCGGCTGGAACCGGGGTCACCCTGCCGCCCTGCCCGACCACGCAACTGGTTGTCAATCCGCCGGGCTTCGTGGCGTTCCGTGCCGATGACGTGCAGCCCGCCCAGCTCGACCACTTTTTGTTTGTCTTTGGCCACCAGCTCGGACCACTTGCGCAGAGTTTGCTCCCACACCGCCGGATCAACCATCGTCAAATCCTCACCCTTTTTGCGCAATTCATCGCGGGCCAGCCCTTCCGCATTGCCGCCGAGCAGAATATCCACGCCACGACCGGCCATATTGGTGGCGATAGTGACCGTGCCGGGCCGCCCGGCCTGAGCGATGATTGTGGCTTCACGCTCGTGCTGTTTGGCGTTTAATACCTCGTGCTTGACGCCCTGCCGATCCAGTAGGTTTGATAGGTATTCCGAGGTTTCAATAGCAATCGTGCCGACCAGGATCGGCTGGCCGCTTTGCTGCCGCACCCTGATTTCTTCAACTAAAGCCTTGAATTTGGCCTGCGGGTTTTTATAGATCTGGTCGGAGTAATCAACACGCTTGTGATAATACTCGCGCTCATCCGGGCTGCGATAGGTGGTAATTTCAGCTCCGTCTTCTTTATACGTTTCTTTGATTAAACTACCTTGTATCGCCCGGTATTCGATGTTGGTCGGCAAAACCACTACATCCAGGTTGTAAATCGCCCCAAACTCTTCAGATTCGGTTTCGGCGGTACCGGTCATACCGGCCAACTTGTTGTACATACGGAAGAAATTCTGGAAGGTGACGGTGGCCCAGGTAAAGCTCTCATGGCGCACATGGACACCCTCTTTGGCCTCGATGGCCTGGTGCAGGCCCTCACTGTAGCGCCGCCCGTGCATCAATCGCCCGGTAAATTCGTCGACGATGATGACTTCGCCGTTTTGTACCACGTAATCTACATCCAACTTAAAAAGGACATTGGCCCGCAGCGCGTTGTCCAGGTAAGGGGTCATCGAGGCGCTTTCACCTTCGTACAGATTTTCGACACCCAGCGCCCGTTCAATCTTTTCAACCCCTCGCTCGGTCAGATAGACAATCCGCGCTTTTTCATCAACTACGTAATCACCATCCGGCTCTTCATCTTCGGCCTCAACGCTGGCCTGGCTGCTGCGTTTGAGCGGGCGGACCAACTCGGCAAAGCGGCGATATAACTCGCTGCTCTCCTCGGCCTGGCCAGAGATAATGAGCGGCGTACGAGCCTCATCGATGAGGATATTGTCCACCTCGTCGATGATGGCGTAGTGCAGTCCCCGCTGGGTCATCCGGCTGAGATCGGTGACCATGTTATCGCGCAGGTAATCGAAGCCATACTCGTTGTTGGTGCCGTAGGTGATGTCGCAGGCGTAGGCTTCGCGGCGAGTGATAGGCTGCAAATTTTGGTAGCGGTCGTCGTTGTTGTGGTAATTGGGGTTATACAGGAAGGAAGCCTGGTCCACCCCACCAGTGCCGGCGCTCTGGATAACGGCTACGCTCAGACCCAGCAGGTGGTAAACCGGCCCCATCCATTGGCAGTCGCGCTTGGCCAGGTAATCATTGACGGTGATGACGTGTGCCCCACGTCCCATCAAGGCATTGAGGGCTATCGGCATGGTCGCCACCAGCGTTTTACCTTCACCGGTGCGCATCTCGACCACTTTGCCCTCATGTAAAATAGCCCCACCGACAATCTGCACATCATAATGGGTCAGGCCGATGGTACGGCGGCTGGCCTCGCGTACGGCGGCAAAGACCTGGTCTTGAATTTCGCCCAGCAATTCGGCCTCCAGCTTGAGCAAACGTTTCTCAGCCTGCTCTAACTGCACCTGCAAGCGCTGGCGATCCTGGCGGGTGGCCTCGATGACATCTCGGCGCAAATTTTCTATCTCGGTTCGCTGTTCGGCGGTGTTCTGGGCCAACTGCTGGCGGAAGCCGGCCATTAGTTCTCGCAGTTCGGCATCGCTTTTGGAACGCATTTCCGGTCCCAGCCGATTAACTTCCTCCACCAGGGGCGTAAATTTCTTGATTTCCTTCTGGTTCGGGTCTCCCAGTACGGCTCTAAAGATATTTTTTAACATAATCCCTCTAACTCTTGCTTCTTAATGCGTAAGGCATAAAATGTAATGACCAAATTTATGAGACACCCTTACAGGTCAATCACTAAGCCTCACATATTACTTACACGTTACGTTCTACCGATAACGTAGCTTAATCCGCAGTTTTGGTTAAAACATACATTCAAATATTTTACCACAATCAACGGCGCTTCCCAAGAAAAAGAATGTGTAAAAGAAATCAAAATGTGATACAATAGGCCAAAAGCGATGATCGAACTTTAAAACTCAATGATGAGGAGGCAATTATGTCGAAAAAGAAAAAGGCGGCCAAAGATCACGCTCCCGATTCCCCACCTGAGCAGGTAACGCCGGCCCAAGATGGTAAGGACCAGCCAGCGACCGAGGTAAAGAAGAAGTCCAAAAAACTGGATAAAAAGACCTATGAGGCAGAGCTGGCGAAACTATCTATCGAGTTGAACAAGCTGCAAGAATGGATCAAACATGAGGGCTTAAGGGTGGTGGTCATTTTTGAAGGGCGCGACGCCGCCGGTAAAGGCGGCGCGATTAAGAGCATCACCCAAAGCTTAAATCCACGTATTTGCCGGGTGGTGGCCCTGGGTACACCCACTGAGCGAGAAAAGACACAGTGGTACTTTCAACGTTACGTGGCCCAACTACCGGCAGCCGGCGAGATGGTGCTGTTTGATCGAAGCTGGTACAACCGGGCCGGTGTTGACCGGGTGATGGGTTTCTGCACCGAGGAGCAGTATCAAGAGTTTCTGCGCTCCTGTCCTGAATTTGAACGGATGCTGGTCCGTTCCGGGATCATTTTAATCAAGTACTGGTTCTCGGTGAGCGATGAAGAGCAGGAACGCCGTTTTCAGGCGCGCCTTGACGATCCAACCAAACGCTGGAAACTCAGCCCGATGGACCTGGAGTCGCGCCGCCGCTGGGTTGAGTATTCCAAAGCCAAGGATGCCATGTTTGCCTACACTGACATCAAACAAGCTCCCTGGCACGTGGTTGACGCCGACGATAAAAAACGGGCCCGTCTGAACTGCATACATCACCTACTGAGTATGATCCCCTACGAGGATTTAACCCCCGAACCCCTCCAATTACCGCCCCGCCAGGAAGAGAAAGGGTATGTCCGCCCACCAATTACCGATCAGACGTTTGTGCCGCAGGTGTATTGACGGTAAAAAACTTGTAACTACTCAGGTTACACAGAGTTTCACAGAGAAGACACGGAGGAACACAGAGAAAAACTTAAAATACCTCTGCGAATCTCTGTGAATCCTCTGTGCATCTCTGTGACCTGAGCAGTTACAAAAATTTTGCTTTGGGGGTTTCAAAATTAAATTATCTCAAAAATTTGGCTGCGTAAAGCGTGAAACGTGAAGAAACCCGATATAAATTTATTACGTTTCACGTTTTATGGGCTTGGCTACTTACCTGTAAAGCTCAAGATATACTTAAAATCCCGGTTACTACTCAGGCTACCCCAAATTGAGTATTCCTGACCGCAGACCGCAGAGAGCGTCTCGCCTCCCCTTGGGGGACTGCCGACCGCCATAATTCGCCCTGTACCCTGTCTTTTCGGCGGTCAGCGATCAGCCGTCGGCGGTCGTGGGGGTAGGGCTGAGTAGTTACAAATCCCGGGTAAATTCTTCTCTGGGATAACCGGCCAAAATCGTCAGTTTAGCCTGATAATTTCGCAGGTTATTTAGAATAGAGGCGAGGGTTTTTGGACTGACCATGTGACAGTCCCTTTTTGCGGATATGGTCTAAAAAGGCTTGTTCCATCCGCGCTGCGGTTGGTTGATAATCGAAATATTTCTTGCGGGTCAAAATTTCAAAGCCAATGCGGCGCTCTTTATCCCGGCTGTAAAGTAAAATTCCTTTCTGGATAATACGGCCTTGCACCATTAGGGGAGCCTGGTTGATGGTTCGCACATCCACGGGAGAAAGTTGACAAGCGTCTTCAAGAGCCGCTTGAATCTCTAATTCGAGGGTTAGGCGCTGATACGGCGGCGGCAGCTCGGTCAGTACCAGCGCAATATCCACGTCACTCGAAGGCAGGGGACAGCCCTGTGCCACCGAACCGTACAGATAGGCAATCTCTATCGAATATCTAGCCAGCCCCTCGGGCGCGCATGTTTTTAGCCGGGCGATAATTTCGGCAGCGTGCTGTTGCCTTTCGGCTTGAATGGCATTTTGCTGCGCCATAATGTGAGTATTGTGCCTGATAGCGGCTCTACTGGCAAGATCAGATCTAGCGGTCAGCAGTCGCCGGCCGGCGGTCGTGGTAGACTCTCTCCAATTGCGGCACCAATGTATCCCAGCCATAATTAGCCTGGGCAAAAGCCTGACCGGCTGCCGCTAACTTGGCCCGGTGGGTGGGGTGGGCCAGCAAATCCAGCACGGCCCGGGCAAACATCTCCGGCTCGTCTGCTAACACCACCTCCTGCCCATTAACCACCGGGAAACCCTCGGCCCCGACGGTGGTGGAAACAATCGGCAAGCTCATCACCATCGCCTCTAACAACTTCAGCCGAGTACCGCCGCCGACCCGCAGCGGGGCCACATAGACTGTGGCCCCGGCCAGGTAGGGGCGCACGTCGTCCACGTAGCCGGTGAGGGTCACGCCGGGCAGGTCGCGCAGTCCCGCTAGCCGGGGGTGAGGCCGCTGGCCGACGATGGCAAAAGTTGTGCCGGGGCGTTGAGCCTGGATTAGGGGCAGAACATGTTGACCGAACCAGAGTACCGCGTCAATGTTGGGACGAAAATCCATCTTGCCGGTAAATAACAGGTCGTGATGAATCGGCGTCCCGGTAAACTCGGCGTAAGCGGCCAGGTCAACTCCGTTGGGCACCACGGTGATGGGCGCCACGGGCGCGACATCTCGCAGCGCCACCTTATCAGGGGCAGACATGGCGATGGTATGGTCAACCCGGCGCAGTAAATTGGCCTCGTACTGCCGCAGGCGCTGCCACTGCACCCAACTGTAGGCCGCAGCCGCCCAACGGGCCGGGTTTTTGACATCGGCCAGAAAAGCCCGTTTTTGCAGAATCCACTCGGCATTGTGGGCATCATAAATAATCATAGGGCGAGGTTGGGCCATTTCAAGAGTGGGCAAGTAAGGCGACATTTCAATCCCCTCGATTTCGACGACATCGAAGGTTTGTTCTTGCAGTCGCTTTTCTAACCTGGTCCTCAATTGAGGCGACCAGAGGCGCAGGCTCATATCAGGGCGGCCAGTCGTCAGCATTTGGCGCAGGCGCAGGCTGAGGCTGCGTTGGGGCACAGGAACCGTTTCAAGCCACTCACATAGACCGGACAGAGGGCCGGCATCATGGGGGTGCTGATCTGGTTCCAAAAAAGTCAGCACGCAGACGGTATGACGCCTGGCCAATTCTTTGACCAAGTTAAAATTTCTAAGGGTTGTGCCCTGGTGGGGTGGATAAGGCCGTTGGGGGGTCAGAAGTAAAATGCGCATAAGAGGAGTTTAATTGTGAATTGTGAATTGTCAATCATTAATTGTTAATGAAAGACAGTAAGCTCGTCAGGTCATTCACAATTCACTATTCACTATTCACAATTAACACATGCCTCACCCTTTGCCTACTTTGTGGTAGATCTTTAACGTTTTGCGGGCGGCTTCTTTCCAGGAGAACTTTTGAGCGCGTTTGAGGCCCTTACAAATCAAATCTTCACGCAGTTCTTTTTCGGTCAGGACGCGCCAGATGGCTACGGTCAAGCCCTCAATATCATGCGGGTCAATGAGCAGCGCGGCATCGCCCACTACTTCGGGCAAAGAAGAGATGTTAGAAGCCACTACCGGCACGCCACAAGTCATCGCTTCCAGGGGGGTCAGTCCAAAACCCTCGTAAAAAGAAGGATGAACCAACAAGCGAGAGGCATTATACAGGTAAACCAAGTCCTCTGAAGGCACCCGGCCCAGAAAAACTACATGTTTTTCCAGATTTAACCTGGTGACGGTTTCATACACTTCTTCCCACAGCCAGCCCTTTGAGCCAGCTAAAACCAGCAATTCATCACGTTTGTAATTATCTTGCAAGCGCCGGTAGGCTTGCAGCAGGCCTGGTAAATTTTTGCGCGGTTCAATGGTGCTGACAAACAAGATAAAATCCTGATCCAGTTTGTACTTGGTTTTGACTACCTGCCGGGCTTCGTCTGGAGGCAAAGACCGATAAATGGGATTGGCAGCTTCGTGAATGACGGTCATTTTCTTTTCCGGTACGCCCAGCATTTTGATACAATCGTGCTTGGTGGCCTCGGAAACGACAATGATATGATCGGTTTTGCGCCAGGCCTGGTCAATTTGACCGTAGTAGCGGGCGCTTTCTTTGGTTAAAAAGTGGGGGTATAACAGAAAAGCCAGATCATGGATTGTAATGACCGATTTGTAATTGCGATTGAAGGGGGGGATGAAATCGGGGCTATGTAACAAATCTAGGCCCAACCGCGACACCTCGAAACTCAGAGCGGCCTGTTCAAAGCGATTATGGCTGGGTGTCCAGAGCGACCGACGCAGAAAGCCGTTGCTGTTGACAATTGCCCCTTTATCTTTTCTGCTTTGTAACAACAGAAAAGTATCCTCTGGAGGCTCAAGGCCGGCCAGTGCCTCCGCCAATTGGATAATGTATTGACCAATCCCTGCCCGATTATAAAAGACCAGCCGCGCATCTATCCCAATCCGCATGTAAAAAACTTCCTCACAAAAAATAATGCCCCCCGTTTGGTAAGCTTGGCAGCCCAGGGAGCATCATTGGCCCAAATGCAGAAAGAAATATACCATCATTTCCAAGTCACGTCAAAAGAACTCTTGACAAAATTTTACTTCTGTGATAAATTTTCTGCCAATATGAAGTACTAAAAACGTTGACCGGGAAGAGTACCCGCTCAAGCGGCGTTCAGAGAGCTGACCATTTGGTGTGAGGTTGGTGCGAGCGCGAGCGGTGAATGGGCCCGCGAGTTGCGCTCCGAAAGCAAGGCAAGTAGGCGGCGCCGGAGGCTCCCCCGTTATCGAGGAGACGGATATTCAAGCCTCCTACAATAAATTTTAGGTGGCTGCGTATCTACGGAGTGAAACTGGCTGCTGCGTTAACCCTTGTGAGTTTCAGACAAGGGTTTTTTATTCGGGTAAACAGCCGGTTTAAGTGGGGTGGCACCACGGGAAATTTACCTCTCGTCCCCGTTGAGTCTTTTAGACTCTGCGAGGGCGAGAGGTTTTTTATTTAAGACGACCGCCGGCGGCAGACCACCGACCGCTGCCAGGCAATTCGGCGGTTGGCTGTCGATGGTCGGCGGTCACTTTGAATAATTCAGGCAAGTAATTAACCCAGCACACAGGAGCATAGCATGTATAAACCAACTCTGGAACAGGTTGAAGCGATGGCGGATAAGGGCAACTTGATCCCCATCCACCGAGATTTACCGGCAGATATGGAGACGCCGGTCAGTATTTATCTCAAATTACAGGATGAAGGCTCCAGTTTTCTGCTGGAGTCGGTTTCCGGCGGGGAACAGGTGGCCCGCTACTCCTTCATCGGAGTGCGCCCGCGCGGCCTACTCACGGCCTCCGGTCATGAGGTTTACCTGGCCAGTGAGGGCTATGGACGGGCAATTCCCCTGGAGAATGGCCTTGATCCGTTAGGAGTGCTCAAACAGGAAATGGCCAAGTATCAGCCGGTGCGCCTGGCCGATTTGCCGCGCTTCATCGGCGGTGCGGTGGGCTATTTGAGCTATGATGCGGTGCGCCGCTTTGAGCGATTGCCCGATAATAACCCCGATGAGTTACACGTGCCCGAAGCCGCTTTTATGATTGCTCACACCCTGGTTGTGTTTGACCATGCCCGCCAACGGCTGCAAGTGGTGGCCAATGCCGATTTGACTCGTGGCGACGTCCGCACGGCCTACCAGCGAGCCACCTCCCGGATTGACGAGGTCGTGGCCCGCTTGAATGCACCGCTGCCAGAAGTGCCGCCGCCCAGCCAGGTGAGCCACAATGGTTTACAATCCAACTTTAGCCCGGATGAGTACAAAGCCGTTGTGCTTAAAGCCAAAGAGCATATTGCGGCCGGTGACATTTTCCAGGTGGTACTCTCGCAGCGCCTTTCGCGCCGGACAACGGCCCATCCCTTTGCGATTTACCGGGCGCTGCGGATGCATAACCCTTCCCCCTATATGGTCTTTATGCGCTTTCCCGGTGGGATTAGTGGACCGCCGCTGCATATCATCTCGGCCAGCCCGGAGATGCATGTGCGTCTGGAGGAGGGGGTGGCCGAACTTCGCCCCATTGCCGGGACGCGATGGCGGGGCCTGACCGTCGAAGAGGACCTGGCCCTGGCCGAAGAGTTGCTGGAAGATGAAAAGGAGCGCGCCGAGCACATCATGCTGGTTGACCTGGGGCGCAATGACCTGGGGCGAGTGTGCGATTATGGTTCCGTTAAAGTGGAAGAGTTAATGGTGGTTGAGCGCTACTCTCACGTGATGCACATTGTCTCCGATGTGCGGGGCAAACTCAAACCGGGACAGGATGCTTTTGACCTGCTGCGGGCCACCTTTCCCGCCGGAACCGTCACCGGCGCGCCTAAGGTCCGGGCGATGGAAATTATTGACGAACTAGAGCCGACTCGGCGGGGTGTTTACGCCGGGGTGATTGGTTACATTGGCTACGACGGCATGATGGATTCCTGTATTTCCATTCGTACAGCGGTGATGCAGGGGGATATGGTGCATATTCAGGCCGGCGGCGGTATTGTCGCCGATAGCGACCCGCAGCGAGAATATGAAGAGAGTTGGAATAAGGCCAAAGCGATGGCTGAGGCTGTGATGTATGCCGAGCAGACGAGGTGAGATAAGGAGGACCCCAATGATCTTACTCATTGATAATTACGATTCTTTCACTTACAACCTGGCCCAATACCTGGGCGAGTTAGGCTATCAAGTGGACGTGCGGCGCAACGATACGATTACTTTGGATGAAATTGCAGCCATAAAACCCGACCAAATTGTGATTTCGCCCGGCCCAGGCACGCCGGACGATGCCGGCATATCACTTGATCTGATCCAACGGTTTTATAAAGAAATTCCTATTTTGGGCGTGTGTCTGGGACACCAGGCCATCGGGCAGGCCTTCGGCGGGCAGGTGGTGCGGGCCAATCAACCGATGCATGGCAAAGTATCGGCCATTGAGCACAATCAAAAGGGTATTTTTCACAACCTGCCCAGCCCACTGACCGCCACTCGTTACCATTCACTGATTGTGCAGGAACCACTGCCCGATTGCCTGGAAATCACCGCTCGCAGCAAAGAGGTCGAAGTGATGGCCCTGCGACACAAGGAATACCCGGTGGTAGGGGTGCAGTTTCACCCGGAGTCAATCCTGACCGAGTACGGCCATGAAATGCTGCGCAATTTTTTACAGATCGAGGCCGGCGATTTTGGCCCGGTCAAGCCTGTGTCTCCTCCTGTCCCTGCTGCGCCGGAGCCTCGTCCCGCTCCAGCCATCATCTTTCCTATTAAAACGGCTATCGGCAAGGTGATGAAGGGCGACTCGCTTAACATCGAAGAGGCCGAAGAGGTGATGTCGCAAATTATGGCCGGTGAGGCCACCCCGGCTCAAATCGGGGCATATCTGACCGCTTTACGGATGAAGGGTGAAACAGTCGAGGAGATTACCGGCAGCGCCCGCGCTATGCGTTCCCTGGCTGCGCCGGTGCGCCCCCACACCTCCCCGGCAGAATTGGTAGACACCTGCGGCACCGGCGGCGATAGCGCCGGAACATTTAATATCAGTACTACGGCGGCTTTTGTTGTGGCCGGGACAGGGCAGAAAGTGGCCAAGCACGGTAATCGTTCAGTCAGCAGTAAGAGCGGCAGTGCGGATGTACTGGCAGCGTTGGGTGTCAATCTGGACCTGACCCCGCAGCAGGTCGCCCAGGCCATTGACGAGGTGGGCATCGGCTTTTTGTTTGCGCCCAAACTCCACCCGGCTATGAAACACGCCATCGGTCCGCGTCGTGAGTTGGGCGTGCGGACTATTTTTAATGTGCTCGGTCCGCTAACCAATCCCGCTGAGGCCCGCTCGCAGATTATCGGCGTGTATGACGAGCGATTGACTGAACCATTGGCTCGCGTGTTGGGTGAATTGGGCAGCCAGGGGGCGTTTGTAGTCTACGGTCACGGCGGTGTGGACGAACTAACCACTACCGGCCCCAACCGGGTCAGCCGTTTGCAAGATGGGCAAGTAAAGACCGAAACGCTCGACCCGGCCGATTTGGGGCTGGCCCGCGCCAATCCGGCCGATTTGCTGGGGGGCACTCCCGAGGAAAACGCCGAAATTACCCGTAACATTCTAGCCGGTCAAGAGAATGGCCCCCGCCGAGACGTGGTGGCGCTCAATGCTGCCGCAGCTTTGGTCGCCTGTGGCAGGGCCGCCGACCTGCCGGCAGGCCTCAAATTGGCTAACGAAAGTATCAACAGCAGCGCGGCGCTGGCGGTGATGGAGAAATTCATTAAGTTTACGCAGCAGTTTGCCGCCAGTTAGAAAATGGCCGGGATTAGGGGATTAGGGGAATTTTTAGGGTTGGGAGGAAGGTTTTATGGGTAAAGGATTAGAACAGCACGTTGAATTAACCCAAAAGATCATCGCCGCCTGTTATGAGGTTCATAGTATCCTGGGGCCGGGTTTGGAGGAGCGATTTTATAGAGATGCATTAATGCACGAGTTAGAGTTACGTGGACTCAGTGTCCAGCGAGAAAAGAAAATCCCCCAATCCCCTGATCCCGGCTAATCTTTTTGGAGTGGATCATGACGATTCTTGACGACATCATTAAATACAAACGTATTGAAGAGTTACCCAAACAGATGCAAGCCCGCGAACCGGCGGTGGTGCGGGCCGAGGCGGCGCTGGCTCCTAAACCGAGAGACTTTGTGGCGGCGCTGCGATCTACTAACCGCATTGCCCTCATCGCCGAGGTCAAAAAAGCTTCGCCCAGCAAAGGTTTGCTCCGCCACGACTTCGACCCACTTGAACTGGCGACCATTTACGTTAAGAATGGTGCATCTGCTATTTCGATCCTGACCGATAGTCGTTATTTTCAAGGCAAACTAGAATACCTTACCCAAATCCGTAAGCACCTGGATAGTCAATTTTCCTCTTCCCCTACTCCCTACTCCCTACTCCCTACTCCCCTTCTTCGTAAAGACTTCATCTTCCATCCCTACCAGGTTTACGAGGCCCGCGCGGCCGGGGCCGATGCCCTACTGCTCATCGCCGCCGTGCTCAATGATAATGAACTGGCCGACCTGCTGGCTTTGACGCAAAAACTGGGTATGACCGCCCTGGTCGAAGTGCATAACGGGACTGAGTTGGAGCGAGTGCTACCTTTGCAGCCCCGGCTGATCGGCGTTAATAACCGGGACTTGCGAGATTTTTCAGTGGATCTGAATACCTGCATCGAACTACGCCGGCATGTGCCCGCTGATATTTGTTTTGTGGCCGAAAGCGGCATCCACACCGCGGCGGATGTGGCTCGTTTGGCCAAAGAGGGAATTGACGCTGTTTTGGTGGGCGAGGCGTTGGTGAAGGCGAAGGATGTGGGAAAAAAGGTGAGAGAACTGGTCAATTATGAATTGTGAATTGTGATCGAGTGTATGCGGCGGTCGGCGGTCAGTGGTCGGCGGTCGTGGTAAGGAGATAAGGCATGACCAGAGTCAAAATCTGTGGGATGACTAATTTAGAGGACGCTCTTGTGGCGGTTGAGGCCGGAGCGGATTTGTTAGGCTTCATCTTTTATGAGCCAAGTCCGCGTTATGTGCGGCCGGAGGTGGTGAGAGAAATTGTGTCAAGGGTCAGGTGTCAGTCATCAGTAATCAGTAAGCAGTTATCAGTAAGCAGTAACCAGAGTCCAGGCATTACGAACAGCGGGCAAGGGACAACGGACAACAGCCTACCTCTTTTCGTCGGCGTTTTCGTCAACTCGCCTCTTGAAACCGTCGTCCACCTCCTTGACTTCTGCCGGCTCGACGTCGCGCAGTTACATGGAGAGGAATCGCCGGAGTTCGTCCATCACTTCCAGGACCGGGCTTTCAAAGCCCTCCGTCCTCAATCAACGGAGGAGGCTGAGGTCCTCGTTGAAAAATATCTCCCCTACTCCCCTGCCCCTCTGCTCCCCTGCCTCCTGCTCGATGCTTACCATCCTACCCTCTACGGCGGGACCGGCCATGTTGCCGATTGGAGTATGGCCGCCGGCATCGCTCGACGTTATCCGATTTTGCTGGCCGGGAGTCTAACTCTGGAAAATGTAGCCGAGGCGGTGCAGGTTGTCCAGCCCTGGGGGGTAGATGTAAGCAGCGGGGTAGAACGGGAAAAGGGGAAGAAGGATCATAAGAAGGTGAGAGTGTTTGTGGAGGCGGTGAAAAGCGTGAAGCGTGAAGCGTAAAACGTCTTGTGTGCTACGAAGATGCACAAGACGATTATCTTGTTTGTATCAAGGAGAATTAGATGAACACCAAAGGCAAATTCGGTCCCTATGGCGGCCAGTTTGTGCCGGAGACATTGATGCCCGCCCTGGCCGAATTGGAGAGCGCCTATGAGACGGCTAAAAACGACCCTAAATTTCAAGCGGAACTAAATCACCTGCTCAAAACTTACGTGGGCCGGCCTACCCCGCTGACCTACGCCGGCCGGCTGACCGCTTACCTGGGCGGAGCCAAAATTTACCTCAAGCGGGAGGATGTAGCCCATACCGGGGCGCACAAAATCAACAACGCCCTGGGGCAGGCGCTGCTGGCAAAAAGGATGGGCAAGCAAAGGATTGTGGCCGAAACCGGGGCCGGGCAGCACGGCGTCGGCAGCGCTACGGCTTGTGCTTTGCTGGGGTTAGAATGTATCGTCTACATGGGCGAAGTGGACATGGCCCGGCAGCAGCCCAACGTTTTTCGGATGCAGTTGCTCGGAACGGAAGTCAGGCCCGTCAGCAGCGGCAGCCGCACCCTTAAAGACGCCATCAACGAGGCCATCCGCGATTGGGTGACGAATGTGCGGACCACTTACTACCTGCTTGGTTCAGCCCTGGGGCCACACCCTTACCCGACGATGGTACGCGACTTTCAAAGCGTGATTGGCCGTGAGGCTCGTGTCCAAATTCTGGAAGCGGAAGGCCGTTTACCTGACCTGCTCATCGCCTGCGTCGGCGGTGGGTCTAACGCCATTGGCCTGTTTCATCCCTTTTTAGAGGACAAAGGGGTGGATATGTTGGGCGTGGAGGCCGGCGGCAGCGGCATCGAAACCGGCAAACACGCGGCCAGATTTGCAGAGACTCCCCTCTCCCTACAAGGGAGAGGGGGTGAGGGCCATCCCCAGGCCCGCCTGGGCGTGTTACACGGCACCAAATCCTTTGTCCTGCAAACGCCCGACGGCCAGATCGCCGAAACTCATTCCATCAGCGCCGGGTTGGATTATGCCTCCATTGGGCCGGAGCACGCCTGGTTGCGCGACCAGGAGCGAGCGGGGTATACTTACGCCACCGACGACGAAGCTCTGGCTGCCGTCAAACTCCTCAGCGAGCAAGAAGGCATCATTCCGGCCCTGGAATCGGCTCACGCCGTTGCCGAGGTCGTCAAACGCGCTCCAACCATGCCCAGGGACAGGGTCATCATCGTCAACCTGTCGGGCCGGGGCGATAAGGATTTGGAGACGATTATGCGAGAGTTGGGGAAACGTAATTGATCAGGTTGTTAATAAAACAACCTCTGGCCAAGAAATATTTTTATCGCTTCATCGCGGGGACGTTTGTTGGGGTTGGGATCAGCCTGGCTGCATCCAAACGGTGAAGATGATAGGTAATAAGGAGCTATTTATGAACAATACCACCACTAAAAAACGTGTTTTCTCCGGCATCCAGCCTTCGGGTAATTTGCACATCGGCAATTACCTGGGGGCGATCAAAAATTGGGTGGCGGAGCAGCACAAATATCACAACGTCTTCTGCATTGTAGATTTGCACGCGCTGACCGTACCGCAAGACCCGGCGGAACTGTACCAAAAAACGCGCGAGGTTGCCCTGCTCTACCTGGCCTGCGGCCTTAGCCTGGCCGACTGCGCCGTCTTTATCCAGAGCCACATCCCGGCCCACTCCGAGTTGACCTGGCTGCTTAACTGCGTCACCCCACTCGGCTGGCTGGAACGGATGACCCAATACAAGGACAAAGCCGCCAAGCAGGAGAGCGTTAGTACCGGGCTGATTGATTACCCGGTGCTTATGGCCGCCGACATCCTGCTCTACGACAGCCACTACGTGCCGGTCGGCGAAGACCAAAAACAACACGTCGAATTGACCCGCGATGTGGCCCAACGCTTCAACAATCTTTATGGCGAGACTTTTGTGCCGCCGGAGGTGTTGATCCCCAAAGCCGGGGCGCGGATCAAGGGGCTGGACGACCCGACGGCCAAAATGAGCAAGAGCAGCACGGTCCAGGGCCATGCCCTGCGCCTGCTCGACCCACCCGGCGTTTTGCGGAAATCGATCATGCGGGCTACCACCGACTCGCTCAACCGGATTGCTTTTGATGCGGAGAACCAGCCCGGCGTAACCAATCTGCTCACTATCTACCAGGCCCTGACCAATAAGAACGAGGAAGAGATTCTGGCCGAGTTCGAGGGCAAGGGCTATGGCAATTTGAAAAAGCAGGTGGCCGAGGTGGTCATCGCCACCCTGGAGCCAATCCAGGCCCGGTATAACCAGATGGCCGAGGACCCGGCCTACATCGAGCAGGTGCTCAAAGAAGGGGCCGACCGCGTCCGTCCCATCGCCGAAAACCGGCTGCGGGTGGCCCAGGAAAGGTTAGGGTTAAGAAGATGACCGGAATTGACCGGGTTAAGAGTACTTTTACCAAAGGCCGCCCGGCCTTTATGCCCTACTCCGTTTTAGGCTACCCTACCCGCCAGGCCGGGTTGGCAGTGGTACACGCTCTGGTCGAGGCCGGGGCCGACTTGCTGGAACTGGGCGTGCCTTTTTCTGACCCACTGGCCGATGGCCCAACTATTCAGGCAGCCACTCAAAAATCGCTGGAAAATGGCACGACCCTCCGGGATTGCCTGGCCATGGTCCGCGAGTTACGCCAGCAGGGTATGGAGACGCCGGCCCTGTTGATGGGCTACATCAACCCTATCTTGACTTATGGACCGGAAAAATTTGTGGTCGATGCGGCGGCCGCCGGGGTGGATGGACTGATCGTGCCCGACCTGCCGCCGGATGAAGCTGCCGATTTAGAAACCCTATGCCGCCAATACGGGCTGGCCCTGGTTTACCTGTTGGCTCCGACCAGCACGCCGGAGCGGATCAAGCTGGTGGCCGAGAAGTCGCAGGGTTTTATCTACCTGGTTTCGCTGACCGGCGTAACCGGGGCGCGTAACGAACTCCCGCTCGACCTGGCCGAGTTCGTCCGGCGCGTGCAGGCGCAGACCGACCTGCCGCTGGCGGTCGGCTTTGGCATTGGCGCCGGCCCGCAGGCCCGTGCTGTAGCTCAACTGGCCGACGGCGTCATCGTCGGCAGCGCCCTGGTCAAACGAGCCGCCGAGTCGGTGGACAGTGTGCGGGAGTTGGCCGAAGAACTGCGTCAAGCTCTGTCATAGCCCGTTCAGTATCCCATCATTTTGCCGGGATTAGTTGAATCCCCTGGGGACCGCCATAATTCGCCCTGTAACCCGTCTTTTCGGCGGTCAGCGGTCGACGGTCGGCGGTCGTGGGGTAGGGCTGTGCAGTTACGTATTTCTTTTGTAAGAGGTAACGATGCAGTCAAATACATTTAAGGCTTTGATCGTTGACCAAAAAGACGGCGAGGTTCAAGCCTCCATTCGAGAGGTGGGGCCAGATGAACTGCCCGCCGGAGATGTGTTGGTTTCCGTAGCCTACTCCTCCTTGAATTACAAGGACGGTTTGGCCGTGACCGGGCAGGGTAAGGTCATCCGCAAGTACCCGCTGGCGCCGGGGATTGACTTGGCCGGGACGGTGGTGGAGTCGGCTTCACCTGCCTACAAGCCGGGGGACGCCGTCGTGCTGACCGGCTGGGGTGTCGGCGAGAGTCACTGGGGTGGTTTTGCCCAGATGGCGCGGGTTAAAGCCGAGTGGCTGGTTCCGCTGCCGGAGAGGCTGACCTTGAAGCAGGCGATGGGCATCGGCACCGCCGGATTTACCGCGATGCTGTCCGTGATGGCCCTGGAAGAGCACGGTCTCACCCCGGCCAACCCGCGCGAAGTCGTCGTCACCGGCGCAACAGGCGGGGTAGGGAGTATTGCCGTCGCTATTCTGGCCAGGCTGGGCTACAACGTCGTCGCCTCGACGGGCCGGGCTGAACTCCATGAGTATCTGCGCCGCCTGGGGGCCAGGGAGATTTTGGATCGAGCCGCCCTGGCCAAACCCGTTAAACCGTTGGAGTCGGAACGTTGGGCCGGGGCGATTGATACGGTGGGAGGCGATATCCTGGCCGCCCTGCTGCCGAAGATGGCTCAAAATACGGCTGTGGCCGCCTGCGGCAATGCCGGCGGCTTTGCCCTAAACACGACGGTTTTCCCTTTTATTTTGCGAGGCGTCAGCATCCTGGGTATTAATTCGGTCCAGACGCCTCAGCCGCGCCGGCTGGCCGCCTGGCAGCGCCTCACCCGCGACCTGCCGCTTGACCTGTTGGAGACGATGATCCAAATCGCGCCGCTGGCTGCTGTGCCGGAATTGAGCCGCCAGATTCTCAAGGGCCAGGTGCGGGGGCGGGTGGTAGTGGATGTTGTTACCGGAGAAACAAAAATGAAGGAGAAACGATGATGCCAAATAAAATCCTGGTGGCTTATGCCAGCCGGACCGGCTCCACCGCTGGCGTAGCCGAAGCCATCGGCCAAACCCTGGCCGAAAGCGGCGCATCGGTTGAGGTGTGCCGTATGCAAGATGTCAAAGACCTGACCCCTTACCGGGCGGTGGTGGCCGGCAGCGCCATTCAAGGCGGGCAATGGCTGCCGGAGGCTATGCAGTTCATGCGGACTCATCAGGCCGCCTTAGCCCGGAAGCCTTTCGCCGCTTTTTTGGTGTGTATGACCCTGGCCATGCCAGGCGCCGAAAAATACCGCCAGGGTGTGGCGGAGTGGCTGGGGCCGGTGCGGGCGCTGGTGAGGCCGGTGAGCGAGGGCCTCTTTGCCGGGGTGCTCGATATTAGCCAGGTGCCCTCTTTTGGCAATCGGCTCAAGTTTCGTTTGAGTGTCGCCTTCGGCGTTTGGAAGGAGGGTGATCACCGGGATTGGAACGCCATCCGCGCCTGGGCTGCGGATTTGAGATCTCTCTTGGTCCCCTAGCGTCCTAATGAAGTTTGACCACAAGCCCATTTTGCGGCAGGCGCTGAAACATTCCTACGCCGACTTGGTTCGGATGTGCGTATTGACCTCAGATACACTGGGCGCACCTACAGTCAGTTTGCCTGCTATTCCTCCTCAAGCATTTACCTACCAGGTTACGGAACTTTCCGACCTGCGTCCGAAGGTCAGCAGCTTGGCCATCACCACCCCGGCAACAAACCCACCAATATGGGCCCAAAAGGCTACTCCGCCTATATCTGGCCCACCCATAGACAACACGCCGCTAAATAACTGAAGGATAAACCAAAAACCCAAGACAATGATCGCCGGAACTACGGTCAGCCGCATGAAAAATCCCAACGGGATGAAGGTGACGATTCGACTTTGGGGGAATAGCACCAGATAAGCGCCTAGCACAGCCGCAATCGCGCCGCTGGCTCCTACGGTGGGAACCTGCGAATCTGGACCGGTGAGAAAATGGGTCAAGGAGGCCACTACGCCGCCCACCAAATAAAAAGCCAGGTACATGGCATGTCCCAGGCGATCTTCTACGTTATCGCCGAAAATCCACAAATAAAGCATGTTCCCGGCAATATGGGCCAACCCGGCATGCATGAACATGCTGGTAAAAATGTCGAAAACATCCCCCAGATCTACCCCGTTTGTGAAATTCGATGGGATCATGGCCAACTGATAAACCAATGTTTCCTGTGCAGACCCGGCCAGCCACATCAACACAAAGACAAGAATATTAACCGCGATGAGCAAATAATTGACGACTGGCACTCGCCGGGTAGGAATTTCGTCTCGGATGGGAATCATTGTTTTCCTCCTTAACCTTTCTCAGAGGGGACAATTACACATCCAAATTTCTGACTTGTTTGGCATGCGTCTGGATAAACTTCTTCCGTGGCGGGACGGCGCTGCCCATCAACATATCAAAAGTCTTGTCGGCGGCGGCGGCGTCTTCGACGGTGACCTGCAGGATGGTGCGAGCTTCGGGATTCATGGTGGTATCCCACAATTGCTGCGGGTTCATCTCGCCCAAGCCCTTGTAGCGTTGCAGGTTGACCGAGCCGGCGTCGCCGTTGAGTTTCTTGATATAGGCATCTTTTTCTTCGTCACTATAAACGTAGGTGACCTCTTTTTTGTGCTTGATTTGGTACAGCGGCGGTTGGGCGATGAAGAGATGACCGTGTTCGATCAACTCTGCCATGTAGCGGAAGAAGAAGGTCAGCAGCAGGGTGCGAATGTGCGCACCGTCCACGTCCGCATCGGTCATGATAATGACTCGGCCATAGCGCAGCCCTTCCAGATTGAAGTCGGCCCCCACCCCCGTGCCCAGGGCCGTAATGAGGGCCTTGACCTCGTTGTTGCCTAAAATTTTGTCCATACGCGCCCGTTCGGTATTCAGAATCTTACCTCGCAGCGGCAAAATGGCCTGGAAGCGGCGGTCGCGTCCCTGCTTGGCGCTGCCCCCGGCGCTGTCGCCCTCGACGATATACAGCTCCGAATTTTCCGAGTCACGGTTGGAACAGTCGGCCAGCTTGCCGGGCAGGGTGGTACTTTCCAGGGCGCTCTTACGCAGCACCAACTCGCGGGCTTTTTTGGCTGCATCGCGGGCGCGAGAAGAAGTCAGACATTTCTCCACAATAGCCCGGGCTTGGCGCGGGTTTTCCTCTAAAAAAGCGGAAAACCGGTCACCTACCACCGATTCCACCAGCGTTTTGACCTCGGCATTCATCAACTTGACCTTGGTCTGGCTCTCGAACTGAGGGTCAGGGTGCTTGATGGAGATGATGGCGGTCAAGCCTTCGCGGGTGTCTTCGCCGGAGAAGTTGCTGTCGCTATCCTTCAGCAGGCTGTTTTTACGGGCATAATCGTTGATGGTGCGGGTTAGCGCGCTGCGCAGGCCGGTCAGGTGGGTGCCACCATCGGGGGTCAGGATGGTGTTGGCAAAGGCGTAGACACTCTCGGTGTAGGCGTCGGTGTACTGAATGGCTACCTCAACCCCAATGTTATCCACTTCCTTTTCCACGTGAACCGGGTCGTGCAGCCCCTCCCGGTTGCGGTTGAGATAACGGACAAAAGAGGTCACGCCGCCTTCAAAGAAGAAGCTATAATCTCGCTCCTGGTCGGGCCGCTCGTCCTTCAGGCTGATCCGAATCCCCTTGGTCACAAAAGCCATTTCCCGGAAACGGGTCAATAAAGTAGTCCACTGGTAACCTTCCACCTCCTTAAAGATGTCTTGATCAAAGCGGAAGGTGATTTTAGTGCCGGTTTGGCGCTCCTGATCGTCGAGCAGGTCCTCGACTTTCTCCACCGGCCCCATCGGCACGCCGCACTCATACCGCTGCCGCCAAACGCCGCCGTCGCGAGTTACTTCGGCCACCAACCATTCACTCAAGGCGTTGACCGCCGATACGCCCACGCCGTGCAAACCGCCGGAAACCTTATAGCTGGTCCGGTCAAACTTGCCGCCCGCATGCAAAGTTGTCATCACCAGTTGTAAGGTTGACATCTTCTTCTGCGGATGCTCGGCCACGGGGATACCACGCCCGTTATCGGTGACCGAAACACTCGAATCGGGGTGAATGACGATTTGGATATGGTTACAAACACCGGCCAGGGCCTCGTCAATAGAGTTATCCACCACCTCGTAAACAAGATGATGCAGGGCTTTAACGTCGGTACCGCCGACATACATCCCGGGCCGGCGGCGGACTGCTTCCAGTCCCTCTAAAACAGTAATACTCTCCGCCGTATATTGACTTGCGCCTGGCAGTGCCATAACTTTATACCTCCGAGTTTGGGTTAAAACCCCTCCAGAATTAGTTCTGGCTGAAATGAAACGTGGTGCGCAGCTCAGCTCGTGTGCTGTGAAGCTCACACCGGAGGCACACAAGTACCACACACCACGTGGTTTATTTATCTATAGCCATTTTGGTTGCTGTCTAAAACTTGGGAGGAACAATTCCTCTAAGCAGACACTATATTATAGCATAAAGAGCTAAACTTCTCAAATTGGACCGGGGTCGCCCTGGCCGGCCGAATACTATATCTTGGGTATCCACAGGATACTAATACTATATCCAGGTGCTTTATCTATCATTTTCGGGTGTCAGAACAAATATTCCTTATTCTTTTAGCGTGCTGTTCAAAACCTCGCGCACTTTGCTGGTCAACGAAAAGAGGGTGAACGGCTTTTGCAGAAAGGCCACGCCGTCCTCCAGCAGGCCATGGCGCAGAATCGTATCGTCTGTGTAGCCTGAAACATACAACACCCGGGTTTCCGGCCGTGAGGCCGATAACTGCACCGCCAGGTTTCGCCCACCCATACCCGGCATCACCACATCGGTAATCAACAGATGAATCGGCCCCTGGTACTCGGCGGCAAGGTGCAACCCCGCCGTAGGGTGAGCAGCCGACAGCACCGTGTACCCCTGGTCCAACAGGACTCGTTCAGCCAGATCACGAACCATGTCTTCATCTTCTACCAGCAGAACCGTCTCGCTCCCACGGGGCAAAGTTTGATCAGAAAGTTGATGCTGATCCTGTCTATACCTCTCTACCCAGGGCAGAAAAATTTCAAACCTTGTTCCTTGCCCCGGTTCACTATAGAGTTGAATATCTCCACCACTTTGCTTAATGATGCTGTGAACCGTAGCTAAACCGAGGCCGGTCCCCATACCCTCCTCTTTGGTGGTAAAAAAGGGTTCAAAGACATGTGAACGTACCTCCTTGTCCATGCCAAGGCCGGTATCGCTCACAACCAGCTTGACATACGAACCTGGCGAGAGGTCACTGAGTTTACTAAAATCCTGGTCGGTTATGGCGATGTTGGCTGTTTCCAGGGTCAGCTCCCCCCCGTGAGGCATGGCATCGCGGGCATTTACGGCCAGGTTCATAATCACCTGCTCTATTTGACCGGCGTCAGCCTTAATCATGCCGAGTTCAGGAGCGAGGAGCATGTGTAGCTCGATATCTTCACCGATAAGACGGTGCAGCATCTTTTCAATATTACGCAGCAGGTCATTCAGATCCAATATTTCAAACTGCAACACCTGCTTGCGGCTAAAGATGAGGAGTTGTTTGGTCAGCGCAGCGGCCCGGCTGGCCGCTTTTTTAACCTCAATCAGATTCTCGTAGAGAGGGTGGCTTTTTTCGAGGGCGTCCAGGGCCAGGGCGGTGTAACCGGTGATGGCCGTCAAAACGTTATTAAAATCATGGGCCACCCCACCGGCCAGACGGCCTACGGCTTCCATCTTTTGGGCCTGCATATAACGCTGTTCTAGTTCCAGTTCGTGGGTGATATCGCGTTGAACATCCACATAATTGACGACATTGCCATTTTCATCCCGCACGGGGCTGATCAAAGCATCCGTAGTATAGCCTGTCCCATCCGCTCTTTTGTTCACCAAACGCCCATGCCAATTTTTGCCTGCCTGAAGGGTAGACCACAATTCCTCGTAGAAAAGGGTATTGTACTTTTCGCTCCAAAACGGGTTGACATCCCGGCCAATAACCTCGCTCCGGCGGTAACCGGTGATACGCTCAAAAGCCGGATTGACATAGAGAATCGTTCCGGTGGTGTCGGTAATAATCACACTGTCCAGAGTTTGTTCAATAGCCGTGCTCAACCGCCGCCGTTCTGCTTCCAGCCTGACTCGGGCCACCATCCCCGATAACTGGTCGGCTACACTTTTGACCAACGCGACGTTATCAATGGGAAAGGTTCGTCGTTCGAAAGTGCCCAGCGCCAATCCTCCCACCACCTCATCATCTACCGTCAGGGGCAGGAACAGCAGCGACACAAGACCCACTTGGTGGACTAGAGCTTGTAACGCGGCAAAACGGGAATCGTGGGACAGATCCTCTATCACCAGCGGTGCTTTCTGGTCGGTCAATTGAACCAGACTATTGTCAATCGGTACGGCCATGTTCAGCACCGATAGGTTTGCCCCGGATATATATTCAGTTACAACAGCAGCGGTTGTTCTCTCTCGATTCAGCAAAACGGCCACGGCTAGCGGCACGTTGAGGGTTACAGCCAGCTCCCGGCAGGCTTTCTCCAGGATAGCCTTCTCCTCCAACCCGGCCACCGAGGCGGCAATGATTCGGTTCAGCAGGGTTAGTTCCCGGTTTCGCCGCCGTACCTGCTCCTCGGCCGCCTGTTTTTGGTCGCGCAGATGCTTGGACTGGAGGGCTTGCCTGACTGCCGGACCGAGGCGAGCCAGGCGATCTTTGATTAAATAATCCGCCGCGCCGCGTTTCATACACTCTACGGCAGCCTCTTCGCTGAGGCTGCCGGTGACGACGATAAAAGGAATGTCCAAACCCTGTTCTTGCAGCAGTTCCAGAGCGCGCAGGGCATCGAATTGAGGCAGCGAATAATCGGCCAGAATAATATCCAGGTCGGCGTTCAAGTAGGCCAGGTAGGTCGTTTCGGTCTGGGCATGCCAACAACATGGCTCAAACCCGGCCTGGCGCAGCTCGTACAGCATTAACTCCATGTCAGCTTCTTGGTCTTCAAGGATTAGAGTGCGCAGAGGATAAGACATGGTTGCCTCCTTTACAAATAGACGTGTAGGGCAAGTTGCTAACTTGTCTCTGACCGGCGGCAAAGGGCAAGATAACAACTTGTCCCACCTTTTTAGCGGTGATGGTCTGCCACAGGCTCATGCTGGCTATCAGGGGGGCAAATCGGGGAGCCGGTTCAGCAGCAGCCAGTAGAATCCCAAATGGCGTACTGCCTGGGTGAACTGTTCAAAATCTACCGGCTTGACAATATAGCTATTGGCGCCCAGATGGTAACTCTCGATGATGTCGTTTTCTTGGCTCGACGAGGTTAGCATAACCACAGGGATGGCGCGGGTGCGCGGGTCAGCTTTGAGGTGTTTAAGCACTTCCAACCCATCTAGCTTGGGCAGCTTGAGGTCGAGCAAGATCAGTTTGGGTCTATCTTGAATCTGCCGGTGGGCATAAACACCGGTACAAAAGATAAAATCCAGGGCCTCGACCCCATCCCGCGCCACCTGGATATGATTGGCCAGGTGATGCTGGTTTAGGGCATGTAAGGCCAGTTCTTCGTCGTAAGGATTGTCTTCAACCAACAAAATCTCAACCGAATTCTGGGTCATGGGGTACGTACCTCCTCCAATGAAAAATAAAAGGTCGCCCCCCGGTCTGGTTCAGCCTCGACCCAAACTCGCCCACCATGGCGATGGACGATACGCTGTACAATGGCCAGGCCCACACCTGTACCCTCATATTCCTGAACGCTGTGCAAACGCTGAAACACGCCAAACAGCTTATCGGCGTAACGCATATCAAATCCAACCCCATTGTCTTTAACAAAGTATATCTTACCTTCACCTTTTTGTAAATAGCCCACCTCAACTCGCGCCTCGTTCCGCCGCTGAGTAAACTTGAACGCATTGGAGAGCAGGTTGGTATAAACCTGCCGGAGCAAGGACGGGTCGGCCTGACAAGGAGGCAAATTGCCGACGATAACCTCGATTTGGCGCTCGCCCTGCTCGGCGGTCAGGTCTTGCAGCACCTGGCCGACCAATTCCTGGGGTAAGACCATCTGCTTACGCAATTCCTGCCGCCCCAGGCGGGAGAAGGTGAGTAGATCGTCAATAAGGAGGCCCATCCGCTGGGCGTTGTCGTGGACCATGCCCAGGTAACGCCGGACTTCAGAGGTAAGCTCCGCAGCGTAATCCTGGAGCAGGATGCGCGAAAAGCCATCCACGGCGCGGAGGGGCGCGCGCAGGTCGTGAGACACAGAATAGGCAAAAGCCTCCAGTTCCTGGTTGGCCGTCTGCAACTCGGCGGTGCGTTGTTGGACCCGCTGTTCCAGGTCGGCGTTTAGGCTGCGGATCTCCTCTTCGGCCCGCTGGCGCTCGGTATAGTCGTAGACGAGGGAAAGCATCACCTCCTGTCCTCTAATTGTGATGATTTCTACCGACCAAAGGGTATCCCGGATTTCGCCTGATTTGGTCACAAAACGAACCGGGATCTCTTTTAAGAAACCATCCTGGCGCAGTTGGACAATCATCCGGTCACGGATGGACAGATCGGCCCAGATACCAAGCTCTTTGGCCGTGTAGCCAATCATTTCCTCTCGGGTATAGCCGAGCATCTTCAACCACTGCTCATTGACATCAATCAGCCGGCCGGTGTCAATCTCAGAAATGACCATCGGCGCCGGATTGGAGCGAAAGGCTTTGGAAAAGCGCTCCTCGCTTTCCCGCAGGGCCTCTTCGGCCCGCTGGCGCTCGGTGTAGTCATAGACGAGAGAAAGCATCATTTCCCGGCCATTAATCGTGATAATTTCGGACGACCAAAGGGTATTCCGGATTTCGCCTGATTTGGTAATGATACAGACCGGAACCTCTCTAAAGAAACCACCCTGGCGCAGTTGAACCATCCCTCGGTCACGGATGGACAGATCGGCCCAGATACCGAGTTCTCTGGTAGTATAGTCAATCATTTCTTCTCGGGTATAGCCGAGCATCTTCAACCACTGCTCATTGACATCAATCAGCCGGC
>CAZUNT010000003.1:0-15630 GCA_964622215.1 uncultured Caldilineaceae bacterium | reverse complement strand
TCTCGGGTATAGCCGAGCATCTTCAACCACTGCTCATTGACATCAATCAGCCGGCCAGTGTCAATCTCAGAAATAACCGTCGGCGCCGGGCTGGAGCGAAAGGCTTTAGAAAAGCGCTCCTCGCTTTCCCGCAGGGACTCTTCGGCCCGCTGGCGCTCGGAGATCTCAGCCCGTAATTCGCGATTACGTTCGGTGAGCGCACGTTCGGCCAAACGCTGCCGTTCCATCGCCCGCTTAAGGCTATAACTGGTCAGGCCTAACAGCAGCGCTGTCAGAACCGCCGCCACGATTAAGTCAGGGCGAAAGGGATCAACCGAGAAGATACTTCCAACCAAAGTGTAGACCAACCCAACCGTAACGCCCGTCAGCAAAATGATGTACAGTCCGGCCAGGTGGGTTTTTTCCTCGTCTACAAACACGGGCGGGGTCAGGTATCTTCTGATCCGGTCAAACATAACTCCTCCTTGATTTTGATGCCTATCCGGTAAGGTTGTTTAATTTTCCCACCCCCTTTTTATTAAAAAGTATAATACCCTCTCACTTCTTTGTAAATACTCCCGATAAAGGACGCCGCTTTTAGGGATTGTCACAGGGGGAAAAAGCATGCTACAATAGGCTATTAAGTGGCTTTGCTGGCCCGCCCGCCTACGAGGTTAGCGACGACGTGCGCGCAACCATTCCCCTAAGTGGCGAAAACAAAACCCATATTGCAAGAATAAAAAGGAGAAAAACATGTTTGGCTGGCTTAAAAAGAAACCTGTATCAGAACGTATAGAAATCCGCGATACCCTCTTTGGGGATATGTCGCTCGCTCAATGGGCCGGACCTACCACAGAAGGCAAAAAAATGCCGCCCTGGACCTCTTTCATTGAAGCCAAAAACTATTTAGATTCAGGTAATAAGCTTAAAGCTAGCGAGGTACTTCAGCGTATTGCGGATACCGGAGGGCTTGAATCCAGGCACTATGTTCAAGCCTGGCACTTTCTGCGCCAGCTTGGAGTTAATCCGCCTGAAGCGAAAGCCAAGGAACTTTATGGGGTCGTGGTAGAAGTGACTCTCGATCAGGGTTTAGATATTGTGGCTGCCTACGCCGATTACCACGCCCGTTATTATAACTACAGTGGCGCCGGCGTCGTTTGGGAAAGACCAGATGCCAGCCTCGACTCGTCTATTGATGCCTTATTAAACGCAGGCCGGACTGTTGTCATTCAAATTGGACCGTGGGACGGAACCCGCCCCCCCGCGCCCCCAAAGGGCCAGGTCCGGCTCAGTATGTTGACCCCCAGCGGCCTTCATTTCGGCCAGGGGGCATTCGATGTCTTGGCCGGTGATCCAATGGGCGGCCCGCTGATTGCAGCGGCTACAAACCTGATGCAGGCACTCATAAAAAAGAGCGAAGAGGCAAATCGTAAGGTCTAAAGAGACAATAGACCATAACCACATTCACTTTATCCCAATAAGGTAGATTTTACACAATTCACTATCTTCTAGGAGTACCTGTTCCATGAAAAAATGTCCCGTGTGTCAGATTGATTTAAACCAAAGTATTCTGGAAGCTGGCTTGCCCGCTTACGAGTGTGGTCAGGGTCATGGCCTGTGGATTTCAGCCAATGAATATCAATCCTGGCTCAGGAACCAACCCCCAACCGCATCCCCGGAGACCCCTGGGGTCGAAACGCCTACACCGGCCTTCGATACGACCAAAGCAATCCTCTGCCCGGATTGTGGCCGGATTCTGCGGCGGTACAAGATCTGGCCGGAGATAGAATTTTATTTGGACCGTTGTGGCGCTTGCAATGGCATCTGGTTTGATCAAAATGAGTGGCAGGCGCTCAAAGCACGCCGGCTTCACGACAAGGTCAATCTATTTTTCACCGAGCCGTGGCAGCGGCAACTGCGAAATGAAGAAATGCGCCGCCAATTTGAGAAGATGTATTTGGACAGGTTTGGGGCTGAAGATTATGCCGAGATCAAGCGAATTAGAGCCTGGCTGAAGGGGCACCGGCATGGGCCGGGACTGTTGGCCTACTTAACGGACAAGGATCCGTACAAAGGGTAATCGACGTATTGTGAGCAAGGATTTTCCTCTCCAAGCGCCCCTCATCCGTATGGAGTATTACTATGATTTATCGCCGGCTGTACCATTTGCGGCGGCCTGTGACCCCCCAGGGGGAGGCGAAGCGCTCTCAGCCGTCGGCGGTCGTCAAACTCGCTCACCCAGCGTCAGCTCAGTCTGAAAAGTTTCGCCGTTGCGCATAATATCCAGGGTGATGGTCTCACCCGCTACGTGCTCGATCAGCAAGCTAACCAGTGGGTGACGGTCGTCAATAGGCCGGCCGTTGACCGCAATGATGATGTCGCCCGTGCGCAGGCCGGCCTGTTCTGCCGGTGAGTCGCCGATAATCTGTTGCAGCAGCGCCCCCTGGTTAATGGTCAGGTTTTGTTCGATGGCTAACTGAGGGTTAAGTTCCTGGTATTCAACCCCCAGGTAGGAAGGCCGGGCCTCGCCGCTTTCAACCAAGCGCTGTACCACCACCCGGGCTACGTTGCTGGGAATGGCAAAACCTAACCCCTCGGCCTCGGCCGAAAAGGGTTCACCCCGCACCACCGCCGTATTGATGCCGATAACTTGTCCCGCCAGGTTGATAAGCGGACCGCCGCTGTTGCCGCTGTTAATGGCCGCATCGGTTTGCAGCAAGCCCCGCAAAGGTTCCAGTTCCCGGTTAAAACCACTCAGCACCCCCATCGTGACCGTATTCTGATATTTGCCCAGGGCCGAGCCAATGGCAATAACTTGAGCGCCCAGGGGCAGTTCACCGGAGTCACCCCAGGCAGCCACGGCCGGAACCAGCCCATCCACTTTGAGAACGGCCAGATCAAAGTCGGGCGCGGTACCAATCAACTTGGCCGGCGCTCGCCCCCCCTGAGCATAAATGACCATTAATTCCTGCGCCTCTTCAACTACATGATTGTTGGTGACCAGATAGCCGTCCGTACTAATGAAGAAACCCGACCCACTGCCGCTGCCGCGAAAGCCCTGGTTGATGACGGTGACTACAGCCGGTAACACCTGGCTGACCGCTTCGACCGAAGAGGATTGGTCGGTAATGACCACCGGCGCCGGACCGGTTTCCGCCAACGCTGCCGGAATTGGCCTATCTGCGGTTGGTTGAACGGCCACATGAGTCGAGGCCGGAGAGAGACCCTGGGCGATCATATAACCAACCGCCCCGCCGATAACAGCGCCAACCAGGAGGACCACAATCATTATCAAACCAAAAACCAGGGTTAGGTAGGAATTATCTCGAGCACGCATGGCTGTCTCCTTATTTTGAGCGATAAAATTCCGTCAGGGTATGTGGGGCTTTTATGTTAATTATACTTAGGCTTCATTGGAAATAAAATTTGACCCAATCTGGATTTTGGTTTTTTTCTTTATTGTTATTCGGGTTTAGATATGTTAAAATTAATCCAAGCAGGTGCTGATCGAGGCCGTTACCCTTGACGGCCAGAACCGGCTGATCTCACGTGTCTTCAAACAAACCGAAAGGGGGAAAAATGACGATTTATGACCCCAAACTAAAGCAAAAGCAGCGCCAGCGAAGCTTTATTTTAGAAAGCCGGTTGGTTGACTATGCCCTGCTGCTGCCGGTCCTATTGTTTCTTATCCTGGGCTGGTCCATCGTCATTGTCGAGGTGCAGGAGCTGCCCCAAACCATCACCGCAGCCTATCAACAGGCCGAACTGGAAATCGTGCGCAGTGTAGCGCGAAACATAAAAATATACGTGCAGAACGAAATAACGAATCATAACCAGACCGATATAACCGAGCTAGAGCAGGAGATACTGGCCCGATTCATTACGCCGATCCATCTGTTTGAGCAGGGCGATGCCTGGATTTACACCCCCGACTATGTTGTATTTGATCAAAGCGCCGATTTTCCGGCTGAATACCGGGGCAAAAACATGGCCGAAATATTTGCCATCCAGTCTCGGCGGGGGGCCAGCCACTATGAAGAGATGAGTGAGGCCGTCGGCCAGGCTCGTGAGGGGGTTGGCTGGTACATCTGGCTGCCGGATAAGGGGCCGGAAATCGCCGCCTGGACTCCGGTACAGGTTGGTGAATACACCTGGATCATTGGCCTGTCAACGCCGCTGCGAGAGATTCTGGCCGCGACCGGGGCCACCGGGCAGATGTACACCTTGTTGGTGGTAATGGGATTGGGTACTTTGGCCGCCCTGGGTCTCCTGCTCACTTGGGGTTATAGCCTGAGGCAGCGCCGGCAGGCCGGCCAGGCCTTGCGGGACAGTGAAGAAAAATATCGCACTTTGGCTGAAAACTTACCCGATGTCATCATGCGCTTTGACCGGCAGAATCGCTACATCTATGTCAATCCGGCCGTCACCCGCTTTGTCAATCTGTCGCCGGCAGATTTTTTGGGCAAAAGTTATCAAGACCTCAATTTTCCGGTGGATCAGGCCGCTTATTGGGAGGAAAATATTCAGCAGGTGTTTGAAACCGGCCGGCCGCACGAGCTGCAAGTTGAATTTATGGGGATTCATGGCCCGGTTGTGTTCGAGTGGCGCTTAAGGCCCGAGTTAGATAAAGATGGACGGGTGGAATCGGTCCTGACGGTCGCCCACGACATCACCGAGCGCCGGCGGGCCGAGACCGGCCTACAAGAACGGATCATCGCCCTGACCCAACCCCTGGGCGATACAAGCACGCTAAAGTTTGAGGACCTGTTTAACCTGGCCGAGATTCAAGCCATTCAAGATGCTTTTGCCGCGGCTACCGGGGTGGCTTCCATCATCACCGATGCCGAGGGTTGGCCCATCACCCAGGCCAGCAACTTCTGCCGCCTCTGCACCGAGATCATTCGGACCACTCCGGCCGGGCTGGCCAACTGTATGAGATCCGATGCAATTATCGGCGGTCCCAATCCAGCCGGCCCGACCATTCAACCCTGTCTCAGTGGTGGACTCATCAATGCGGGGGCCAGTATCATGGTAGGCGATCATCACGTTGCCAACTGGCTGATCGGCCAGGTGTTGGATGGAGAACCTGACGAAGCGACTATGATGGCTTACGCCCACCAGATTGGGGCTGATGAGCAGGAATTTCGCCACGCCCTGGCCCAGGTGACACGTATGCCGCGCAGCCAGTTTAACCAGGTCAGCCAGGCGCTCTTCCTGATTGCCGGGCAATTATCCAAACTGGCAGTACAAAATGTGCAGCAAGCCCGAGATATCGCCCGGCGGCAGGAGGCTGAGGTCGTCGCAGCGCTGCATCGCGAGGCCCTCCGCCGGGAAAGGGACCTGGTTACCCAGATTATGGAAACCAGCCCGGTGGGTATTACCTTACTCAATCCAGCCGGCCAAATTACCTTTGCTAACCGGCGAGCCGAGCAGATTTTGGGCCTGACCCGGTCTGAGATCCTCCAGCGTGTCTACAACGCGCCGGAGTGGCGCATCACCGGCCTGGCTGGCCAGCCTTTCCCGGCTGAAGCCTTGCCCTTCCGCCGGGTACTGGAGTTGGGCCAACCGGTCTATGACGTTGAACATGCGATTGAGTGGTCGGATGGGCGTCGGGTGCTGCTCTCAGTCAATGCGGCCCCACTCTCGGCGCCGACGGGTGGGCTGACCGGCATTGTAGCTACGATTGAGGATATTACCGACTGGCGGCAGGCCCAGGAAAGCCTGCGCCGCAGCGAAGAACGCTATCGCCTCCTGTTTGATGAAATGTTAGACGGTTTTGCCTTGCATGAGATTATCTGTAACGAGGCCGGCCAGCCGGTTGATTATCGTTTTTTGGAAGTCAACCCTGCTTTTGAGAAATTAACCGGGTTACCAGCCGAGGATCTGATCGGCCAGACCGTGCTTCAAGTTCTGCCCAATGTAGAACCATTTTGGATTGAGTGCTATGGACAGGTCTCTTTGACCGGCCAGCCGACTCATTTTGAAAATTACACCCTTTCATTGGACAAAGATTACGAGGTCACGGCTTTTAGTCCCCAACCGGGCCAGTTCGCCGTTATCATTGCCGACGTGACCGATCGCCGGCGAGCCGAGGCTGAAAAAGACAAGCTCCAGGCGCAATTGCGGCAAGCCCAAAAAATGGAAGCGGTAGGCCAACTGGCCGGCGGCATCGCCCACGACTTTAACAATATTCTCACTGCCATTATGGGCTACACCGATCTATCACTGGCCGCGTTACCGCCGGATCACCCCAGCTATCCTGACTTGCAGGGCATCCAGAAAAGCGCCCAGCGCGCTGCATTGTTGACTCGCCAACTGTTAGCCTTTGCTCGCCGCCAGGTCAACCAGCCGCAAACCCTTAATCTGAATGAGCTAATCTTCAATATGATCCCCATGCTGCGCCGCCTGATTGGCGAACATATCGAAGTGGTTACTTTACTGGAACCTGACCTGGGCTGGACCAGGGTTGATCCTCACCAGTTTGAGCAGGTCTTACTGAACTTGGTCGTCAATGCCCGCGACGCTATGCCCGGCGGCGGTAAAGTGACCATTGAAACCCAAAATATGAACCTGGATGTGACCTACACTAACCAATATGCCGAGGTCAAACCGGGCCGGTATGTGCTGCTGATGGTCAGCGATACCGGGGTGGGGATGACCGAAGAAGTGAGAGGTCATCTTTTTGAGCCGTTCTTTACCACCAAAGAAGTGGGGCAAGGGACCGGCCTGGGCCTGGCGACTTGTTTTGGCATCGTTAAGCAGCATGACGGCCACATCTGGGTATACAGCGAACCGGGCCAGGGGACCACCTTCAAAGTCTACCTGCCCCGGGTTGAAATAGTTGCCGAGACCGCCTTACCACCCCATGAAACGGATGACTTACCTCGGGGGGTGGAAACTATCTTGTTGGTCGAAGATGAGCCGGCGGTGCGAGAGATGGTCGCCCGCATCCTACACCAGCAAGGTTACACCGTTTTGGAAGCGTCCAACGGCGCAGCAGCCTTACAATTGGTTGAAACGTTAACCGGCGAGCCAATTGACTTGCTCGTGACCGATATGGTGATGCCTCTCCTGGGCGGGCAAGAGCTAGCCGAACAACTCCAGGCCAGATGGCTCCGCCTCAAAGTCCTGTTTATGTCGGGTTACACCGACAGCACCGTCGTGCAGGAAAACCCACTCAAGCCTGGAGTGGCTTATTTGCCAAAACCTTTTGCCACCAAAATATTAGCCTATCAAGTCCGCCAGTTGTTGGATCAGCCGTTATAACTCCTGGAAAATCTCTGAGCCGCGCTCGCTCGCGCCTTAGTCACCTCTTCGGCGCGATTCTTCGTTGGCGCGTTCGTCTCAAGCGAGTTAAGCAGGGTGCGGGTAACGGCGGCTATCTCATCAACGGCTGACTGGAAGGCCGCTTCATTCGCTTTTGAGGGCTGGTTGAAGCCGCTCACCTTGCGCACGAATTGTAAGGAGGCGGCCCGAATCTCATCCTCGGTCACAGGGGGTTCAAAGTTAAAGAGTGTCTTGATGTTTCTACACATAAACGTTTCCTCGATTAGGATTGCCCGGCGTAGCAGAGGTAAATGACCCCGGAACCGAATGTCCGTGTTTCAACCAGCCGCAGGTTGATTTTGTCGCCCAACACCGGGAACATGGGTGTGCCGCTCCCCAGGATGACCGGCTGGACGAAGAGCCGGTATTCATCAATCAAGCCGAGCCGCATGAAGGTTGAGGCGAGGTTGGGGCCACCTAGATCCATATTCTTGCCAGGTTGTGCTTTCAGCTTGGTGATCTCTGCGGCGATGTTGTCCCTGACCAGCCGGGCGTTCCCTTGGACTTTTTCAAGGGTCTTCGAGAACACGATCTTGGGCATCTTCTTCCAGATGCGGGCGAATTCAAGCTCATACTCTGGGGCTGACGGGTTCGTATCCGCCGTTTCCCAATAGGTCATGACTTCATACAATCGCCGTCCGTACAGATAGGTATCGAACTCACCCTGCTGATCGTTGACGAACTTGTGAAACTCCTCGTCAATGACGTGCCAATCCAGTTCTCGGTTCGGCCCTTCGATGAAACCATCGAGCGATACCAACATCGAGTAAATCACTTTTCGCACGTTTACTTCTCCTTTGGCCGGCGCCACCGAGGAAATCCCGGCAGCGCCGGTAATTGCAATAAGCCGTTTGTGAACAAAATCAATATATCTTATTCTTGCTCATATGCTCGAGCGTCCAAAGCTATTTTTTGGCGACGACATACTGAAGCATGACCGCACCGCTTTTATAAGCAGTTGCGCTCTTGAGCTGCAGGTCGTGCCAGCCTTCGATATTCTCGAACAAGCGCTTGCCGCTGCCAAGGATAACCGGGTGAACGATTATCCGGTATTCGTCGATAAGATCGGCGTTAGTAAGACTTTGGACGAGCTTTGAGCTGGCAAAGATCATGATGTCTTTACCAGGCTGTTTTTTTAGTTTCTTTAGTTCCTCTTCAACATTCTCGTCGATAAGTGAAATATTGTCATAGTCACCCCACTCTACGTGATCTAGTCCACCTTTCTTACTGACGACAATCTTTGGCGTAAGGTTCATCTTATCGGCAAATTCACCCGATGCTGTCGGCCAATACTGGGCCAGTCCCTCGTACGTTACACGTCCTAACAAAATAGTGTCAACTGAGTCGAAGGAGTCTTGAACGATTTGGGTGGTATCTTGGATACCGGGCATAGCCCAGCTAACCATGTTGTCTTCGTCGCCTGTCGGTCCCGACATAATGCCGTCAAGGGTACTGTGTACTGTTACGATAATTTTTCTCATGTAATTTCCTCCTATCTCCAAAATCTATTGCCGTTTTCTATGTCCCGTGGCCTCGTTTCGTTTCGTAGTGAAGTCCAACAACCCCTGAACCAAATGTTTTCGTGTTTAAAAGTTTGAGGTTACCCCGATCTTTGGAGTCTTTAAATAATGGTATGCCCCTGCCCAAGACAACAGGATTGACCGTAAGGCGATATTCATCAATTAAGTCCAACTGTATAAAAGTTTGGGTCAAGCCGGGGCTGCCGAATATCACCAAGTCCTTGCCGGGCTGTTGTTTAAGTTTCGAGATTTCGTCGGTAATATTGTCTTTAATCAGCCTGGTATTGTTCCATTCAACCTTTTCCAGACTCTTTGAAAAAACAATTTTGGGTATATTCTCTACCCATTGAGCATGTTCGAGATCATGCTTCGTACTGTCCGGGTTCGTCAGCACAGTTGGCCAATAACTTTCCATCATCTGATAAGTCACCCGTCCATATAAAGGGGCGCCCACCGTACTTACGATCTCCTCAGCATATTTCTCCAATTCTTCGTCGTATGAAATCCAATCCAATTCTCCGTTTGGCCCTGCCGCAAAGCCATCCAGTGATAGATGCATGAATAAAACCACTTTTCTCATTTTATTATTCCCCCATTCTTTTGTTTGTATTTGCAGATAATCAGATTCTCGACAGGTGCGCTTCAAGGCGTTCCAGGCTTTGGCTCCAGCCCTCCTCCATTCCAGCGAGCGCTATGACCGTATCAACCGGCGAAGAACTCCACCAACACGGGAGCGAGGGCTTCCGCGGCCACATCGTGCGTTTGACCCTCCAGGGTGCGGCGCTGCGCCCTGGGGAGAACATCCGCGAGTTTTTGAACTGCATTACGCGCCCACGCCGGGCTTGCTCCACCGTCAATAACGAGTGTGGGTATCGCCACGGAGGCCACTCGGCGGGTTGGCAGCGAACCATCTCCCATGATGGTGATATCGTAGGCCAGCGTGTGGGCCACAGCCTCAAGCGCCGGCCACATGGGCGCGTTTCGCATTTGGGCAACAAATTCGGCAGAAACGCCCACCGCCTTCGTCATAAAAAGCTCAACCGCGTCGCCTCGGCGGCCCGACGATGTCAGCTCGGTGTACTGCGCCGGGGAAGTCAACAGTCGAGGACGACTGTCATCTACTATAAATGGTGGTTCGTACAACGCCAGCTTGGTGATGGTGAAACCGCGAGCCGCCGACTCGAGGGCCAGGGCCGCCCCGGAGGACATACCGTATACAAACGCCGACCCACCTGCCTCGTCGATGAGGGCTTCGAGATCTTCGACCTCGCGCTCAACCGCATACGGTGCGGTGTCTCCACTGTCGCCTCGACCCCGACGGTCGTAGTGAAACACAGTAAAATGCGGCGCTAGGAGCGCCACCAGTTGCGCCGTCCTCGGATCGGTCGCTCGATGTTGGAACGCGCCTCCCACCAAGATAAGGGCCGGCCCCTGCCCCGACTGATCAAAGGCGATAGAGGTGCCGTCTTTCGAAAGCACTTTGTTCATAAAAATTCCCCTTTTTTGTGTTTCAGGTAAATACGCACCCGGCGATCCAAGCTTTCCCCCAGAATCGCCGCTAGTGCTTGCTGTACAGGCTAACCTCGCCCAGGAATGAGGAGGCGCAGCCGGTTATCGCGCAACCATAGCCCCCCCCAAATCAGGTAGCGGATTGCATTAATTTCCCCCTTATACATGTCTTTTAATCAAAAATCAACAGATCAGTTAAACCGCCGCCGCTGAGTCAGCCCGCTTATTACTGCTGGTTATAACTATAACTTACCATCCACTGAACGCCAAACTTGTCGGTCAGCATGCCAAAGTAGTCGCCCCAAAACGCCTTGTCAAGGGGCATCGTTACCTGCCCACTGGCTGAAAGCCCCTTGAACAATTTGGCGGCTTCTGCTTCACTATCGGCGTTGATGGCAATGGAATAATTATTGCCGTTGGTGACCGGTCCCATGGCTGCCGGTGTATCGCTGCCCATCAAGATCGTCCCCTGCCCGATGGGTAAAGCCACATGCATAATTTTTTGACCTTCACCTTCAGGCATTTGGTACTCGGCCGGCACATCTTTAAATCGCATGACCGTTACAAATTCGCCGCCAAAGACCGATTTGTAAAAGTTAAAGGCTTCTTCACAGTTACCATCAAAGTTCAGATAAGGATTTATGACTGTCATTTTTTATTTCCTTTCGTTTGGTTAAGTGTTTAATTTATGTTAAGTATTTATTTCCTCAGAGAGCATTCGGTAATTAATAATAGGTGGACAGTACAATAAGTTTTCTCATGTTATTTCCCTTCATACGCCTTCTTTAATTCGGCCAGATCGAACTTCCTCATTTTAAGAAACGCTTCGGTCACTCGGGCGATTTTCTGCTCGTCTTTATCCTGCAATATCTCGTCCATAACCGTTGGGATAATCTGCCAGGAGAGGCCATACTTATCTTTTAACCAGCCGCACTGTTCAGCTTCGGGAACCGCCGAGAGTTTTTCCCAGTAGTCATCAATTTCTTTTTGCGTGTCGCAGGATACCATAAAGGAGATGGCTTCGTTGAAAGTAAAGTTGTGTTCATGGGCGCTGTCCATGGCGGCAAACCAATAATTCTCCAGCATAAAGTCGGCAAACATGATCGTGCCCTCTTGGTCCGGTTCTTGATTGGGGCCATAGCGATAGACCAACCCCATTTTCGAATCCTTAAAGACCGAGAGGTAAAAATTGATGGCCTCCTCCGCGCGGCCAACATTGTCGCCGACAAACATAAGCGACGCTACTATCGGAGGTCGTGGGTCACCTTCTGGATTGGTCAAGATCAACTGCCACGACAAACCGTACTTATCCTGAATCCAGCCATACCGCTCGCTAAAAGGATACTTATCTATCGGCATGAGCACGTCGCCGCCTTCAGCCAACTTTGCCCAAACCCGATCTATTTTTTCTCTCGCCTCCTTTTCTGGTGATGAGGAGTGGTCGAATAATAACGGGTCGAAATTTACGATAAATGACACCGATGGATTGAACTTGAAGAAAGGGCCGGCGCTAATGGCCATAAATTTCCGTCCCCACAGCTCAAATGAAACAACATCGGCGTCACCTGACGGGGTGTTGTGGAGTGTGGTAGTGTTGATAACCCTGGAATCTGGAAAGATAGAAGCGTAAAACTCGGCTGCTTCCTTAGCTTCTTTGTCAAACCATAAATGTGGTGTGATTTTTTGCATCATCGTCTCCTTACAACTATCTTACTTTAATCCATTGCTGTCTTGCGGCATAATGCCGGTTCTCGACTATATGCCTATTAGCCCTATTCCATGTAGGCGCTGAAGGGGGCTAATCCATCCGGCTTCATATCCGGTTGGCCCTTAGGCTCGGCGGGGGTTCGCACCTGCCGGAGCATCGTCACAGTCAGAATGGCGAGGCTGACCATAACGACCGCGCCGATGAGGGAGGTCAGTTGCAGTCCCTGGATGAATGCCTCGTGGGCTACACCCAGCAGTGCTGCACCCAGCGGGTCGGGGAGATGTCCGGCCACTGTTACCGCCCCGGTGAGGGTTTCCTGGGCGGCCTGGGCCGCTTCGGGTGAGATACCAGGCGGCAAGGCAGCGGCCATCTGGCTGCGGTAGATAGCAGTACCAAGGCTGCCCAGAACCGCCAGGCCAAGCGCCCCGCCGAACTCGGCCCCAGTCTCCGAGATGGCCGAGGCAGCCCCCGCCCGCTCAGGGGGAGCCGCGCCAACCACCAAGTCGGCGGTCAAGGTAAACGTCGCCCCGAGGCCGAGGGACATGACGGCGTTCCCGATCACGATAACCGCAAGAGAACTTAGGCCGACCTGGGTGAGCAGCCCAAAACTAACAGCGGCCAGGACCAGCCCACCGGCGATCACAAACGCAGGGTGTACCCGGCGCACCAGTATCGGGGCTACGTTGGACCCGACGATGGAGGTGATGGCTCCCGGCACCGACCACAGACCCGCCTGTAAGGGCGACAAGCCCAAGACGAGTTGCAGATACTGGGCAATGAAGAGAAAGACGCCAAAGGCCACAAAGACGCCCAGGGTGTAGGTGATCAGTGAGGCGCTGAAGGCGGGCAGTCGAAAGAGCCGCAGGTCAATCAGCGGATCGGCCAGCCTTCGCTGCCGCCACACGAACACGACGCCGATAGCCAGGCCAACCACGATGAACAGGGCAGGCGACCAACCCAGGCCGTGTTGGGCCATTTGCTTAAGGCCATAGATCACCGCCAGCACGGCGGTCAGTGAGAGGGCAGCGCTGACCAGGTCCAGCCGGCCTGCCTGGGGATCGCGGTATTCCGGCAGCAGAACCGGTCCCAGCCCGAGCAGCAGCGCCATCACCGGCACGCCCAGCAGGAAGACCGAACCCCACCAGAAGTGCTCCAGCAGGAACCCACCGACCAGCGGGCCAATGGCGCTGCCCACCGAAAAACCGGAGATCCAAATCCCGATAGCGACCGTACGCTCCCTTTCGTCGAGGAACATATTGCGGATCAGGGACATGGTGGAGGGCATCAAGGTCGCCCCGGCCACGCCGAGCAGGGCGCGAGCCGCGATCAGCATCCCGGCGCTGGTTGAGAAGGCGGCCAGCACCGAGGCAACCCCGAAGGCAGCCGCCCCGATCAAGAGCAGCTTACGCCGGCCAATCCGGTCGCCTAACGTACCCATCGTCACCAGCGACCCGGCGATCATGAAGCCATAGATGTCCACGATCCACAGCAGTTGGGTACTGCTGGGCTGAAGGTCCGCGCTCAGGTGGGGTATGGCCAGGTGCAGCACGGTGACATCCATAACGATGAGCAGGGTGGGCAGCATGAGCACGGCCAGTCCCAGCCACTCCCGCCGCCCGGCTTTGGGTGGGGTGACTTTGTTCATACGAGAATTTTTCTGCTTAGGGATAGTCATAACATCTCCTTTTACTTTACAAATCAGAGCCAGCCCATAGAAACTGAACAGCCAGCAATACCTGAAGAATCCAAAGTACAATGCTCATCAGTTATTCTCCTTTTGGCTAGAGTACCGATTAAACGGTTGAAGCCATTACTATTCTTTTATTTCTGGAGGAAATACGTCTTGGATCAAACACACGTACAGCACGGATGTTCTGGTATTATAGGACCATTACTTCAAAAAGTCAAGTGCCTATTTCAATCTTTAAGGTGTGAATCACTGAATTTGAATTTTTTACCAAGTTGTTCTATACTATCAAGTATGAAGGATCGAAGTTACCATCAGTACTGTGGACTGGCCTACGCTCTCGATATTGTCGGCGAACGCTGGACCCTACTCATTATCCGGGAATTGATGGCCGGCCCCCGCCGATTTAAGGACCTTATCGCTGGGCTGCCGGACATCAGCACCAATTTACTCGCCGAGCGGCTCAAACATCTGGAGCAGCAGGGGCTTCTTTGCCGGCGCGTTCTCCCCCCGCCGGCGGGGTCAACGGTGTATCAGCTAACTCCAATAGGACAGGCGTTGGAAAAAACGCTGCTTGAATTCGGAAAATGGGGCAGCCAATTTGTGCCCCCCTCACCGGAAGGGGTCACTTTGCTGCCGGCGGCTTCCTATGCGCTGACCCTTAAAACCTTTTTTCGGCCGGAACTGGCCCAGGGGATCAATGAAACCTATGAACTGCACGTTAACTATGAGGTTCTGCAAGTGCAGGTTAACGAGGGTAAAATTTACGTGCAGCAGGGCGAGGCCTTAAAGCCGGATGCCGTTTTCCATACCGATATAGTGTCATACCTGGCGTTATTGCAGCGACGGCTACAACCAGAGGAGGCCATTGCCAGGGGTCTCATTCGGATCGAGGGTGAACCTGACGCTTTGAGCCGGTTCCTAAATTTGTGCGGGCTGCCAGGCTCACTTTAGTTTCCCCTGTTTTTTGGATTCACTCACCTATGCTAAAATATTTCCCCTTTTAAGATTAGTAAAATTTGGGGAGGAATAGATGACCTTAGAACGCGATCAAAGTGGCCGGCTGCATATCACCTCACCGTTGATGGGCGAATCGTTAATGGATAAGTCGCTGCTGACCAGCACCGAGGCCAGGCCGGTCTACCGGCTGATGCCGGATTTGGTAGTGGTCAAGATTGGGGGACAGAGTATTATCGACCGGGGGCGAGAGGCTTTGCTGCCGATTTTGGACGAATTAGTAGCCGCCCGCCAGTCCCACAAAATTGTTATTACCACCGGCGGCGGCACCCGCGCCCGCCATGCCTACGCCATTGCTATGGATTTGGGTATGCCTACCGGCATCTTGGCCCGTTTAGGCTCCAGCATCAGCGAGCAAAACGCGCTTATGCTGGCCGTATTGCTCAGCCCGCACGGCGGCATCAAAATTGGCCACGACGACTTGCCCAAGCTGGCCCAATACCTGACCCTGGGCTGCCTGCCGGTGGTACATGCTATGCCGCCCTATGGCTTGTTTGAGCGCCCGCCGGCGGTGGGACGTATCCCCCCCCACCGCACCGATGCCGGGGCCTTTCTCCTGGCCGAGGTACTGGGCGCTGAACGGTGTATCCTGATTAAAGACGAACAGGGTCTTTACACCGCCGATCCCAAAAAAGACCCGGTGGCCCAATTTATCCCGGAGATGGAAGTCAACGAATTGCTGGCGCTTGATCTGAACGATCTGGCCATCGAACGTAGTATGCTGGAAATTTTGCGCGACGCCCGCAGCGTACACGAAGTGATGATTGTCAACGGCCTGGAGCAGGGTAATATCACCCGGGCCATAGCCGGAGAGCGGGTTGGAACGAGAATATACAAGTAGGGAGTAAGGAGTAGGCAGTAGGGAGTAAGGAGTAGGCAGTAGG
>CAZUNT010000002.1:76763-88036 GCA_964622215.1 uncultured Caldilineaceae bacterium | reverse complement strand
CGTACGCCGGGGCCAGCACGAAGAGCCGGACTACAGCAAGTTCAAGCGGGATTGATTGGACTAAAGATTGGCCGGTTGATATAAATAACCTTGAGGATTGAATAATTGGTACGACAAGGAGGTTGACCTGATGGAGCAAATTCAATCTCAATCCGATCAAATCCAAGAATTGTTGCTTTATACTGTTTTTGATTTAAGGCTACGTCATCAGCATATCAATGATGATGTGCAGTATTGGAAATCACTTCAGTTTATCCATTTATACGATGTTTATAAGAAGCAACTTGACCAACTAAAAACTATCACCACAGAAGAGGCAGAGTTGTTGGAATCTCAGGTGAGAGAAGGCAATACTCTGCTCCAACTGTGGGAAAATTACAAACAGATATCGTCTGAATTAAGCTCTAGTATTGAAGAAGGCGGTTTCCAAGAACAGTGGGCCGATTTCCGGTTGGCCTTGGAGCAACGCCTGATACCAGAATACTGTCACTTTCTTGATAAAATCGATATAATTGCTCGTGATTGTTACTACCCTCTGCTTCGGGCTGTTGAAGACCTTACCGGCCGACAGTGGAAAGAGTTTTCCGGCTGGTTATCCCCAATTACCGTATTAAAGTTAAGCAAAAGATATGAAATTGAGGCAACAGGCGTGTCGCCTGTTCCATTGATTGTTGTTCCATTTGACCGACAGAGCAATGTTTGGAATTTGTGCGCTATTCATCATGAAGTTGGGCATGATTTCTTTTCCAAATTAACCCATCTGCCCCAATACCTCAAGATAGGCCTGGGGTATACGGGTAGTAGCGACGCTTATAAAACTCGCGTTGAAGAGCGGATGAGTAAGATTTATAGTTTTGAGGTTTTTGAACAACTCAAAACCCTCCTGGAAAAGAAGATTATCCCTGATCCACCCACCACAGCCGATGCAATATACCAGCGCCTCAAGGATAACTTGCCTCCTGAATGGCAGGCTCAACTGCTTGATGAAACTCTTATAAACTGGGCTAAATGTTTGGAGAACCATACATTTAACCAGGTCGGAGAGGAGTTGCAAAAACAATTCAACTCAATCTTCGACCAATTACTTGATGTTCTATACTCAGACCGGACTAAAAACGAACGGTCGGTTATGGTGATTGCCAGACTGGTTCATCTCCTATCTTTCCGCAAGATAAAGATATATTATTATGATTGGTTAAATGAGCTTTTTGCCGATATGATTGGTTTAATGCTGGCCGGCCCGGCATATATTAATTCTTTTCAAGAAATCCTCTTTGAAAAAACAGTCACTTCAGAAAATTCCATTTATTTTCTTTTGACCGATTTTCAGGAAGAATATCCCTCGCCCTATTTTCGACTCCTGTTTGCGATGATTTTTGCCGAAGAAAAGTTGGGATTCGGTCGTGAGGTGCAGGCTCTGAGGCAGCGCTGGTATGCCATGTTTAATAAAGAGGAGGGGCTGATTGAACTTAAAAAGTGGGTTACTGAAATGCAGCAGCAAGGGAAAGGCCCTGAAGCAGACGAGCGCCTATCGGAAGAAATACTTATAACGATGCGCTCCGTCCTACCGAAATCTGAATTGTTGCCTTCTTGTAACCCGGATGAAATTACTATTGAAGGAGTTGAAGGTTGGCTCCGTTACCTGGTAGGTTACTGTTGGAAAGCCGAACTAGCCCAGGGTCCCGACGGCAAAAAAATTAACTTACGTAAAATCTATCGGTGGATGGAAGTTTTGGAGTATAAAGAACGACTGGGGAAAGACAGCAAGAAGCGGAAACAGCTAACTAAGCAGGAGCGAAAGGCCCTGCGCAGAGCCATTAGCGCCGAACTTTGTCGAGCGCAGGAGGACCTTTGGTCTTTCCGCTACACTGGTTGTCGCCCCCGATATTTAGTTCTGGCTCTACGCAAAGTTTTTGAAGAGATGGTTTTGGTTCCACCACCCGAGCCGCAATGGACAGCTAAGCTGCGTTGGATATTCCTGGAGTCGGTCATCGAACGTTCGGAGGTAACCAATGCCTTCCGAGTTCCCGTAGAAAGGATGTGACTCACGGCTTAAATTTCTGGCGTAACATGTCTTTAATGTCGTGGCCCAGGGCAACATCGGGATGAACGGCTAAAAATTTCTCCAAATCAGCTATTGCCTCTTCCAATATTGCCGGTTCAGAGGTCAGGTCGAGGGCCACTGCATACTCGGCTTCAGCTTTCGCCGCTTGACCACTGGCCAGAAGGCTCAGAGCCAAGTTGTAACGTATGTAAAGTAACTCAACCTGGTTGTCTGGCTCTGTGTCAAACGCTTTGCTTTGGGCTAATAACGACCGATTCACCTCAATAGCCTCAGAAAAATCCCCGTCTAAATAGTATACCCAGGCCAGGGCGCGATGGGTTTCCAGGTAATACCAGCTCTGTTCTTGAGGATTGAATAATTCGGCCGCCTTTTGATACTTTACCTGAGCTTGTTTAAAATCCCCCCTTTTTTCCAATAACTGCCCGCTTAATAGATAAGGAATCGGGGCAGTAGGATTTAGAGTGACGGCCTGTTCATAGCTGGCCAGGGCCGGTTCAAAATTATTTAGTTCATCATAAATTTGACCCTGATTAATCAGTGCTCCTATTTGGGTATCTACCGGTGCATCCAAGCCCAAAACCTGAGCAAAATCTTTGAGGGCCTCCCCTCTTTTTTCTCGAACCCAATAGGCATCACCCCGGTTAAGATAGGCATCGGCTAAATCAGGCTTGATTGAAATGGCATGGGTATAGGCCTCAATAGCTTCATCGTACTGATCTTGGCTTGTATAAGCGATACCGCTGTTATAATACGCCTGGTACAAATTGGGGTTTAAACGAGTGGCTTGCCGATATTGGTTTATTGCTTCATCTAATTTATTGAGATTTTGTATGGCAAAGCCATTAAAGAAAAATAAATTAGCCAGAGTATCTTTATCGGTAGTTTCTAAAGGATAATTTTCCAAAAGCGAGTTAAAAATCTGGTTGGCCTTACTATTATTTTGATCTCTAAAGTAAAGCTGGCCAATCGAAAATTTAGTCAAAAAAGCAATTTGTTGCGGTAGTTGATTGGTCACAAACAAATTGAAGTTATCTAAATCAAGTAAGGGCTGGCGGATGACCGTCGCCTTGTCCAGTTGATTTTGGAAAGGACGGGTAATGGAAAACTTAACCTCGATCCCACTATCATCGCTCCACCCCCAGATAACAAAAGCAGCTTGGTAATGTTGCCCCAGTTCCCTGGCCCGTTCAATATCGGCCGCATCATCGCCGCTGATGACTGGTGCACAGCAACTTACCCTCACGTTTCCTAAGTCAGTTTGTCCTAGTTCTTCTTGTAATGTGCTAAAAATATAACGATGTGCCTTATAAGTTTTGTTGCCCGTATTTTCAAACTCGGCAATTATGACCAATAGTTGGCCCACTGACGCCACTTTGGTAATTGGCGTGGGCGTAAACGTGGGGGTAGGACTGGGCGTAAAGGTAACAGACGGGGTAAACGTGGGAGTTGGCGTGGCGGTTTCGGTTGGCGATAACGCCACCTGCAAGCCAGGAACATTGAGCAGCGTATTGGCTAAAAGAAGTACAATCAGCACAACTCCTATAGTTAAAACGCCAATTCGGTAAGGTCTTGGAAGTGTTTGAACTGTCTGAAAAAGATTCTGAGGGTTAACTCCGACCCCCAAGTTTAGAGGGGCCAGCCGTTCGGCTAAATCCTCCGCAGAGATTTGTCCGGACCGGGCTAGTTCCACCGCCTGGATAGCCTCGTTGTGGTCGTCTATTTGATTAATGAGTTCAGGAGGAATATTCTGGCCAAATTTGGCCGCCCGCTCTTGGAGGAATTGAAGATTTTTATGGAGTGTAGATAACAATTTTTGGTGGTCTTTTGAGGACATCGGTTAACAATACTTGTAATTTTTTATATTCGATTATATCATATTTTTGTTATTAGCCACAGAGGATAACATCCTCAGATTAAATTTTTATTTATTTATATGGAGGGAAAATGGCCACGATAGAAGACCTGAAAACTAAGGGGACGATGGACGATCCTATCTTAAAAACACTTGATGCGGTATTACAAAAATTTTTAACAGACTTTGAGGTTAAAGGTGTTCTAGGTCAGGTGAATGCACTCGATTTTATTGAAGCTGAAGGGGGGGGAGGTGCTGGTGGGGGTCCCGGTAAAAAGATAAGATGTACCAGGGGTTTAGACGGTAAACTTAAGTGTGAAGTTGTAGCTCAGTGATATTTATGACCCAACTCTGGGGCGGCCGCTTTAGCGGCGAAACCGACCCGCTGATGCGGAAATTTAACGACAGCATCTATTTTGATGTGCGGCTGTGGGAAGCCGACCTGGATGGCAGCATAGCCTATGCCAAAGCGTTGGCCCGCACCGGGGTTATCACCCAGGCGGAGGCCGATGTGCTGGTGGACGGCCTGAACAAAATTCGGGTCGAGTTTGCCGAGAGCCGCTTTGAGCTCAAGACCGGCGACGAAGACATCCACACCGCCGTCGAGCGCCGCCTGGGGGAGTTGGTGGGCGAGGTGGCCGGGAAACTGCACACGGGCCGCTCCCGTAATGACCAGGCAGCCACCGATACCCGCTTATGGCTCAAGCGGCAGATTATACGGCTGCGAGCACAGCTAGAGTTGGTGCAGCAGGCCATCTTGGCCAAGGCCGACGAATATTTTAACGTGATTATGCCCGGTTATACCCACCTGCAGCAGGCCCAGCCGGTGCGCTTTTCGCATTGGTTGCTCAGTTATGGCTGGATGTTGCAGCGCGACAAGGACCGGCTAAATGACCTGACTCACCGGGTGGATGTGCTGCCACTGGGCAGCGGCGCCCTGGCCGGAAACCCCCTGGGGATTGACCGCGAATTTTTGGCGGCTGAGTTGGGCTTCGCCGGTATCTCGGCCAACAGTATGGATGCTGTAGCCGACCGGGATTATTTGATCGAATTTCTGAGCTGGGCAGCCATCCTGCAAGTTCATCTCAGCCGCCTGGCCGAGGATCTGCTTATCTACAGTAGCCGCGAGTTTGGCTTTGTCGAAATTGCCGATGCCTATTCCACCGGCTCCAGCCTGATGCCCCAGAAGAAAAACGCCGACTCGCTGGAACTGCTCCGGGGTAAAACCGGGCGGGTGGTCGGCCATCTGACCGGCCTGCTGACCGTGCTCAAGGGGCTGCCCTCCACCTACAACAAGGACCTGCAGGAGGATAAGGAGCCGGTCTTCGACACGGTGGATACGCTGCTGATGACCCTGCCCATCGCCGCCGGGGTCATTAGCACCCTCAAAGTGGATGCCTCCAAAATTTACGACTCGATGGACAGCGCCATGCTGGCCACCGAATTAGCCGATTACCTGGTGCGAAAGGGCATGCCCTTTCGCCAGGCCCATCACCTCGTCGGCCAGATTGTGCAGCAGGCGCTGGCTGTGGACCAGCCTCTCTCCTCCTTCCCCCTGGCTGCTTTCCAGCAGTTCAGCCCTCTCTTCGAGCGAGATGTCCACCAGTGGCTTACCTTCAACCGCGCCGCCGACCGCCGTACCAGCCCAGGGGGCGCCGCCGAGTCCGCCGTGCGCCAACAATGGGAGACGCTGCGGGCGTTAGTGGTTAACGGTTAACCAGGCTCACTTTCGACAAACCCAAACCGCTTCGATGGAGTTACGAGTTTGTGTGATTAGTTACTTAAACCGATCAGCCAACTCAGGCTCACCATAGCCAGCAAGCCCAAAACAAGCGCCCAGCCGAAATTGAGTTCAACTTGGATACTCAAGGTTGCACCGGCCAGCAATAGCCCCAGGCCGGCAACGATGAGCAATCGCCGGAGATGGTTACGCTTCAACTCGGCCGGGTTTTCAATATGCCCCCCCTTATTTAACTGTTGGGAAAAATGATCCAGGTCCCAGGCGATAAGCGCAGCCACCGTACCGCCGAGCATCCACCCTGCCGCCGCACCATACCAAACACCCCAGGCGGCTGTGCCTACCAGTAAAATCAACCCCACCGGAGCATAACGCCCCCTATCGTACCACTGCCCGGCCAGCCAAAGTAACCCGACGAAAACAATCAGGGGTATCCAGACCCACAGCCCGCTCAGGCTGTAGCCAAGGGTTAAGCCTATGGTTGCTAAACCAATACTGATAAAAGCAAAATTTTTCATTGAAACCGGCTAAAAGCTTGATGAGCCACCTGTTGAAAGGGTGTCTCTACTGGCCAATCAATAACCTGGATACCGGCCTGCCTTAACTTGTTCAGCAGCAGTTCTCGCTCCAAATGAGCCAGGCGAGTCGCCAGTTCTACTTCTCGGCCGGCCGGCAATCCCTTTCGCTCGAAGGCAACAGGGTTGGGACTGATGACCAGGAGCCGATAGCCATACGCTCGAAGTTTAATAAGAATCTCCGGGTCGTCAGGCAGCAGAGGACTAATCAAGACCAGTTGAGACCGAGCCGGAAAAAGGCGGGTGGGCAGATGTTCCAATGTGGCGAAAACATAGTCATCCCCTTGTTCGGCCCGGGCCAGGGCCAGCAGAATCCGCTGCCGCTGGACCTTGCCGTAGCCGGGTAGAGTCCAATCGAGGTAGCGGCCATAAATGAACAGTCCAACCCGGTTGCCCTCGTTAAGAAAGGTATCGGCCAGTGCGGCGGTCGCTTGAATCGAGTGCTCAAAGAGGGAGCCTTCAAGCGTATAGGCATCGCTCTGTTGGCGCGCATCCAGGATCAACCCCACGTCGGCGATACGTTCCTGTTCGAACTCATTGACAAAGAGGCTTTGGAGATGGCGCGCGCTGGCCCGCCTATTAATCCAGCGCAGCAGATCGCCCGGTTGATACTCGCGCACCCCAAAGAACTCGATGCCAGGGCCTCCTTGCCGGACCGGGATCAGCCCGGAATAAACGCGCGTCCGCCGGGGCCGAATTTCTATCCGCCGTAATCGAGTCGCCTCCGGCAGAACCAAAAATTGACCCGGCGCTGAAATCACCCTCTGCTTTTGAAAGAGGCCCAGGGTCTCACCGGCTGTTATACGCACTTCTGAGAAGCGATAAGCTCCCCGCTTACCCCGCAAAGTGTATTTAAGTTCGACGGTCGCACCGGCTGAAAGGTTGGCGAGCAGGCGAGTTTGGCCGTCGAGCAAGTCAAGGGGGGCAGGCGTCACATCTTCCACGAGTACTTCTTCCAACCGTGCGCCTTCGTTGGTGATGGTCAGTTTGACGGTTACAGGCTCATCCGGCATAACGTAATCGGCGAACATGGAGCGGTTCACTTTTAGCCGAGGTTCTCCCGGCTGATCGAGCAGCCCCGCCCCAAGGTAAATGATGAAGGGAAGGACCAGCACGAGTACCTGACCGTTGAGCATAGCCAATCCTCCCAAAACGAGGCCATAGATCAAAAGATTCAATAACAGGAGCCGGCGTTGATAAAAGGGATGTCCTAACAATTGGCAATTCACAATTCACAATTCACAATTATTTAGGCTCCGTCAATGACGGGTACTTCGGTAGCTCGGATAATACTGGTAATAACCTCATCGGCCGCGTGCCGCTTCATCCACAGGCCGGGTTCCAGAATCAGCCGGTGAACGAGCGCCGGGTGGACGAAACGCTTGATATCGTCGGGTAGGACGTAATCACGACCCTCCAAAGCGGCCTGGGCGCGTGCAAGTTTAAGGAGGGCCAAAGAGCCGCGCGGGCTGGCTCCTACGGCGACGCGCTTATCGCGGCGAGTTCCGCCAACCAGGGCGACGATATAATGGTCAAGGTCTGGATGGACGTAGACCTGTTCGACCACCTGGCGCATCGCCAATACTTCTGCCGCATGGGTGACTCGTTCCAACTCGAAGGTATCACTGCGGCGCTCGCGCCGGCGTTTAAGAATTTCTTGTTCTTCCTCCGCCGATGGATAACCCACCGACAGTTTCATCAGGAACCGGTCAAGTTGGGCCTCGGGCAGGGGAAAAGTGCCTTCGTATTCAATGGGATTCTGGGTAGCGACGACGACGAAAGGTTCGGGCAGGGCCATCGTCTCACCTTCCAGCGTTACCTGGTACTCTTGCATAGCTTCCAGAAGGGCCGATTGTGTTTTGGGTGAGGCCCGGTTGATCTCGTCAGCTAAAATAATATTGGCAAAAATGGGGCCTTGTCGTAACTCAAACCGGCTTAACGCCCGGTCGTAGATATAACTGCCGGTGATGTCGCTGGGCAACAGATCCGGTGTAAATTGAATCCGCTTAAATTCCAGGCCCAGAGCCGTGGCAAAACTATTGGCGATGAGCGTCTTAGCCAGGCCGGGGTAATCCTCCAGGAGAATGTGGCCGCCCGCCAGCACCGCCGCCATCATTTTCTCCAGCAACAAACGCTTACCGACGACCACTCGTTCGACTTCTTGGATGATACGTGTACCCAGGGCAGCTACTTCGGTGAGTTGAAGGGTCATGAGGATCCTCTGAGTCCTTGCCCGTTGAGCAAGAAAATTTGAATCCACGAAGGAACACTAAGTGATACAAAGAAGAGCCAAAATTTCGTGTATCTTCGTGCCTTTCGTGGATAATCTTAATCTGTTTAAGACCCCCCGAATTTAGTGGTAGGGCCAGCCCAACCCGGATTTTACACGGATACACGGAACATCCAGCTTAAAAATCCGTGTAATCCGTGCCCGAATCTGTGTCGTGCTTATCTTACCACTAAATTCGATGGAAGGTGTAATCTGTTTTATGTAGTATCCGGTTTATCCAAATTAGAGATCACTATACCGATCTTCCAAAAACTGTACCACCAACTCCGGGTCGAGGGTGAGGGGGGAGGCCGATCCACGGGAGCCAAAAGGAAACCGGGGTGCTGGAAGGTACGTGAGAGACTTGAGGCTGGCCTGTAGGTAAGTTCGAATCTCTGGCGGAAGGTTCAATTGGTCATCCATCAAGCCCTGCTTGATTTCTTTCGCAGAAAGCCGGGCCTCGTAGGCCAGCGTTTCCAGGATCAACTCTCGTAAGGGTTGGGCGAGACGCCATTGGTAATAATCTTCTTGAGGGGCCTGGCGAATCAGATTGGCCCAAGTCTCAACCCGGCCTCGCTGCCCAGTTTTTGCCTCATAGGTTTTTGACTTGGGTTTTCCCGGCCTGAGCAGACTGGCGCTTGCCAGCAGCAGCGCAACCACCAGGAAACAACTCCAAAAAACGACTTGAGGAATGGCATCGTAGATAATCCGCCCGATCCAAAAAGCATACAAAAGTGGAATGACGACGAACTCCCGCATAAAATCTCTAATAAGCGGGGCTAGCGCTAGCGCCGTGATGAGGATGATCCCCAGGGAGAGGAGCTGCTTCCTCATGCTGATTTTCCATAGGTTTGAACAATGGCCGTTAGACAAGTGATGGCTTGGTCTTCTTCTCGTTGACCGGGAACTTTGGCCCCATAGCGAACGCTTTCAAAAAGACGGGTAAGTTGTTGGATGTGTTCATCGCGCAAGCCGCTGTGTCTTAAATACTGCTCAAATTCCCTGGGCGTCATCGCGTTGTGGCGCTGCAGACCGTGCTGCTCGCTTAAAATTTGGCTCATGTCCCGATAACAGCGTTTGATGGTGTCTTTTAAATCGCTGCCGGCGCGTAACTCCTGCAAGGCGTAATGGGCTTCTAGCGTCAATTGCTCCAGGGGACTACCTTCGGTCAGGCGAGGGCGGCGCTGCCAAAAGAACCAGGTGAGCCATAAAAGTAAGGCGATGAAGCTCGTACTTATGACCAGGATGAGCCATTGAGGTGGATTGGCAATAAAAGCTGGAGGCTTCAGAAAATCTTCGAAGGGGGCTGATAGCTCCGGTTGAGCCACTTCTGGAGAAACCAACTGTTCTCCCCAAGACGCCAGAGACGGCAAGTTATTCATCAAGACGAATATCAGCAAAAATAACAGCAGATAAATTATCATTCGCCTGAGCAAATATTTCCGTGCGGCAGGCCGGAGAATAAAAGTGATAAGCCAGATCAGCAAAAGAATCCAGAAGAGGGTGATGATTGTGCCCCATAAAAGGTTGGAGAACGACGTTGCCGCCAGGGATGCCCCTGATAAATTAATAATACCCTGGAGGATAGGCTCGAAGGAAAAAGTACGCCCAGGCAGAAGCTTGAGCTTGGACAGGCCGGCTGACAGGGCCATGATAGTCACACTCACCAATCCTAGGGGAAAAAGTACCCTATTGTTCATGATAAGCAGCTTTAGACCACGTTTCAGCCATCCCGATCCGCTCGGCAATGGTAGGGTGGGAGTAGAAAAGGAATTTCTCCCAGGCCGGGGCATCCACCAGTGACAGATTTTGCACGGCAAATTGCTCGAATAACTCGATCATAGCAGACGGGTTATAGCTGGTGGTTAGGGCAAAAGAATCGGCCTGGCGCTCGGCGAAACGAGAGATACCGTTTTCGATGGGTAGGGTGAGCATCGAAACGAGGGCAATAACGGCCAGCACAAAGGGCCAACCGGCAATGTCGGCCGGGCCGGATAGCCCCAACCAGGACCAGGTGCGATTCAATAGCCATTGCAGCCCAAATAGACCCAGCCAACCCGCCGCACCCATCCCCAGCACCATCAACAGCACGTGCTGATAATACCAGTGGCCCATCTCGTGGGCCAGCACCACCTCAACCTGGTCGGGAGTGTAATCGCGCAGTAAGGTGTCGTACAGCACAATCCGCTGCGCCCCGCCGAAGCCGGTAAAGTAGGCGTTGGTGGTAGTGGTTTTGGAGCTGGCGTCAATCACCTCTACGGCCTCGACCTGCATTTGGGCCTGGTCGGCCAGGGTTAAGATACGGGCGCGTAGGTTTGTGTCTGCCAGGGGACGAACCTGGTAAAAGAGGGGGGTGATGAGGACCGGCTCCAGCAGCACCAGTGCTGCGCCGAAGAACATCAACAACGCCCCCGCCGGAATAGGCCAGCGCCGGGGCAGTAATCGCATCAGGCCGTAAAGGCCGGCCCAGGCGACGCCATCTAACACCAGGGTGATGAGTAATCCTTTGAACCAGTCGTTCAGCCAGCCGAGGCTGGTTTGAGTAGATAGCCCAAACTGGTGACCGACAATAAACCCCCGGTAAAAGTTGAAGGGCAGATAAAGCAGGGTCAGGGCGATTTCAAAAAGAAGAATGAAGAGGAGGGTAAGGAGCAGGGGGGCAGGGGAGCAGGGGAGAAATTTTGGGCCCGGCCCCCCCCCCCCCCCCCCCCCCCCGGCGGGGGGGGGGCGCGGGTTATCTATCTGTGGGACAACCAGTCTCACGCCCCCCCCCC
>CAZUNT010000002.1:0-76753 GCA_964622215.1 uncultured Caldilineaceae bacterium | reverse complement strand
TTGCCCCTGCCCCCCTGCCCCCCTGCCCCCCTGCTCGTTTGAAGGACAGTTTTGATAGTACGGTTGGAACTCGCTTCTCCAGCCACCGCCGCAGGGCCAGCGAGCCGCCGCTGAATTGGAAGGAAAGGAGCAGGAGGGGATAGATTAGCAGCCGTTCTATTCGCATAGGCAAGGTTAGTCTATGGAAAACTTCGGCTTTGGGACTGCTGAACAACGTGCCGTCAGGGGGTCGTATGATCTCTGCAGAGAGGTTGGCGGCGGCCTGGCCCAGACCGGTTAGCCAGTAGAGCAGCGGGCTGAGCAGGATAATAGCCACCAGGGTCAGAAAAAGCCAACGGTAGAATTTCATGTCTTTTGAACCGGCTGGGCTATTTGCGGCGTCTTCTGGGCTTCCATTTCACTCAACGTGCGGCTGACTTCCTCGATGGCCAGCTTTTGCTTGCGGTAAAGGTCGGCTTCACTCATGGCCAGGCGTTGGGCAATATCCCGCACGCGCATACCCTGCACAAATTTCAAATCCAGGATATTATAAATGAGCCACTCGGCCGCCGTCATATGGCGCTCGCCGCTGGGGCGTTGTTTTTCGATAGCTTGGGCCAGAACGGCTCGCAAGGCGTGGACGGCGTTGCCATTGTGTTCGGCCAAGGCCCCCTGGACTACTTGCAAGCTTAACAGAGGGCTGCTGGTCAACTTGGGGCCGCCCCAATAATGGCTGAGGGCATCGCGCACCATCTGGGTAAAATCTGTCTCTGCTACCTGATTCTCTGTCAGCGAGCTTAGACTAGGTGAGCCGGTGTAACGGACGGCGCTGCGCAAACGTTGCACCCGTTCAAGTTCGGGGATGATATTTTTGAGCGCCATAAATACTTCTTGCTGCAAGCGCCGGTCTTCCAGGGCCAACTCGGCCTGCTGAATGAGAAAAGCTACGTTCTCTTCCTCGACAGGGGTTAAATCATCAAAGGGCGACCGGGCCTCGACGGCTAACAGTCCCAGGTGGTGGTCACGAGCTTTGTTGCGGAGGATGATATACCAGAAGTTATCTTGAATAATAAAATGATAGCCGTTGTTGTGGCCGTTTTGCTGACTCATCAAGGCCGGCACATCCAGAACCGCCAGAGCCTGCTCGACTATTTCCGGCGAGCCGACGCGCGTTTCCAGGCGTGGTCCCTGGCGAGCAACCAGGTTATAGATAAACCCGTGCCGCACCCGCAGCGTCTCGCACAGCGTGGTCAAAACATTCTCCAATGCCTGCTGTAAGTCGGCTGTGGTTAACAGGCGGCGGTCGAGTTCGCTAATCCAGGCCACCTCAACCCGATCGCGGTAAGAAATCAGGCTGTCAATAAATGGTTTGGTAAGATTGATGAAAAGCTGCCACAGGACAATAACCGCTACAATAGAGGTGGCAAAGAGTAAATCACGCGGCAAACCTAAAACTCGCTCTTGTTCTGGTAAAGCCTGGATGATAAAGATGACGATAATCGCCATAACCGGGCCTCGTAGCAGGAAATGAACCAGGTCGTGCTTAACCACTCGATCCGGCGGAAGCGCGCCGAAGAAAGCCACACTGTAAGCCATAACCACAATCATTACGCCAATGCCGATGTTGACCAGGAAGAGGATCGACAGCAGCAGCAGTGAATTCAACGAAGGTGCATTAGCGATGAGCATGTAAGGATAGACACCCAACGCCGGGGCAGCAAAAGAGACGGCCAGGTAGGTCATCCGCCGGCGCGCCCCGGAAGTGAGACAGCGAGCGCGAGCCACGTGGATTTTGTAGGCGCCCCAGAATAGGGTGGTGTAAAAGTAAGTGGTAAAAACCCCGAAAAAAGGGCCGGCTCTAAATTGGGTCATGCCGGGCGAGTAAAAAGGATCGTGGACCAAAAATTGGGTTTGGATTGCCAGCAGCAGCACCAGAAAGCCAAAAAAGTAGGCCAGACCTACGGTAAAACGGCGGCGCAGCGAGATAGCATTGGTGGTGCGCAGCAGGGCGTCGGCAAAGTGCAAATAGGCCGCCGGCAGAAAAGCAATACCGATCCACTGAAACTTGAGCCAGGGGATAGCGGCTGCCAGATTGTCCACTCGAAACAGGGCCACATCGCCCACGTAAGCGAAGCACATGCAGGCCAGGATGACGGCAAAGCTAAGACTCACCGCGCTGCGCAGGTTGCGCATGAGTATATAAACCCACAGCGAAAAAGCCAGGATGACAATCGCCGAGGAGAGGATCTGATTCAGGCCGGCCAGGGCGCGAATTGTATCTGTAGTAGTGACATCCATTTATTTTCTCACACGGATAGAGAGAAGAAGAGGGCAATATCTCCGTTTGGATAATAACGCTCGTTATAACCACAGAATTGAAAGCCGTGTTTTTGGGCAAAGGCGATGGCGGGGTTATTTTTGGTTTGAACTTCCAGCATCAATTGGCGCAGGTCGTGTTCTGTGGCCCAACGACGGGCCGCCTTGATCAAGCGTGAGCCAACCCCCTGCCGGCGATGGACTGGGTTAACAACCAGGTTAGAAATCCAGAGTAGATTTTGCCAGGGCTGGGGCCAGGCGTCCAAAAAACCGGCCACTTCCTCGTCGGCCAGGCGAGCCACGAGAAAACAGCCATCTTGCTGCCAGTGGTCCACCAGTTCGTCAGGAGAACGGGGGTAGGCCACCCGCATCGGCCGGGGCAGCCGCACCGTATCAAAACGGACATCAAGCGTGCGCCCGTTTTCGCGGGTTTGCATTTGCCAGACGTAGTCGGTGGTGTAGGACATATCTAATTGGTAGCATTGGTGAATATCTGCTAACTCAGCCGCGTGAATTTGCATGCTGTCTTTTTGACCCTCCACTGACTCATTCTAGCATTGGGGTAGGGAATTGGCAAGGAAGTTTGTAGGATGCCAGGCTTGATAGTAGGTCAGGGTAAACATACCTTATTTGTTGTCTTTGGTGGTCCCTCTATGTTGGCACATGTTTGATGTGAAATACGTTTGGGGAAAAAATTCAGTTTCCTCCCTGAGTTTTATGGTCAAGCTAGGAGAGCAACCTGCCGTACAACTGGGCGGTCAGCGGAAGTAGGGCGGCGTAAGGCGCTGGCTGGTACGGTAACAACGGCGACCGTATTTCCCAGCATATCAAAAAACTCAACGTTATAACCAATTTCTAGGCCTGGAACTTCGTGCCGCTCGACAACGGTACCAACATCACCTGCGGCTAATCCCTCTTCAGGTAAATCTATCAATAAAATTACATCTTCAAAAAGTGGAAATTCCATAGCTCCTCCTTAATCAGGAAACAGAGTAATGAAACGGGGCGCTTCCGTTCCAACATCGATCTGCCAACGTTTAGCAAGTAACGGACAATTTTTTCTTGATTGATGATTGCTTGTTCGGCATTTGGGATTTTCATAATTCCTCGGTAAGATTATACCGCATTATTACTTTAAGTGGAAAGGAAAAGCTGTTTGAGGACTTTAAGGAATTGTAAATGATCACATACATGATTAGATTGAGCATCTTATGAAATCCATCTTGTTTGTTTGCACAGGTAATATCTTTAGAAGTATGACGGCGGAGTATGTCTTGAAAGGGGTCTTGGGGACTGAGACGGTCTATACCGTCAGTTCTGCCGGAACCGAAGCTATCCCTTATGAAATGTTCTCCTACGTACGGGAGCACCTCCGGCAGTATGGAATCGACCCGTCCGGTCACCGACAGCGCCGGGTTACGGCTGACCTGCTCAACGGGACCGATTTGGTGGTGGCGATGGGTTTAGATCATCGCCAATATTTGCGTGAGCGGTTCGGACGCGAAGCGCGGCTATTTAATGAAATTTGTTTTGGCAAGGAAGAGTCGGTGCTGGATATGTGGGAAGCTGTTCCCAATTACCAACAGGATCACGAGGCTATGGTGGCTTACTGTTTGGCTATGGTTGATTACGTCTATGAGGCCATGCCTTACTTCATCAAAAATGCAGAGCGCTATTTTGCCCCAGCCGAAGTTCAAGATAATCAAAAGTAATTAGAAACCCAAGTGCGGCGCACTTCGCCCCCTTGCGAAATGCACCACACTTGGTTCGTCAGTGGGGTTACGCCACAGCCAGGCGGGGGCGGAACTTGTAGCCGTAAATAATCAAGCCTTCCTCACCCTGGGTGCGCAGTTTGCGCGTGACCATCTCAACCGGCATACCAATTTTTACCTCGTCGTTGGCTACATCGGTGAGTTGGGCGGTGATTAGCGGCCCTTCTTCTAGCTTGACCAGGGCGACGGTGTAAGGAGCCATTTCCTCATAGCCCTCCGGCGGCTTCTGCACGATGGTATGGGAGTACACTTGTCCTCGCCCGCTAAATTGAAACTGCGGCTGAGCCGATCCCTCGGCGCAGTAAGGGCACACATCGCGCGGCGGGAAAATCTTGCCGTTGCAGTTCGGGCAAACTTCCCCGACCAGTTGGTATCGTTGCGCCTTCAAGCGCCAGTGTTGAGCAATTTCGATAGACATTGTAATAAGTTCTCCTTATAAAGATTTATGGATTTACTCTTTCAAAAATATGGGTAATAATCGTCGCGCCGCTGCCGCCGATATTTTGGGTCATTCCCAGGCGGGCATTGGCAACTTGATTTTCTCCGGCTTCGCCGCGTAACTGTTGCACGGCTTCGACAATCTGGTAAAGACCCGTCGCTCCGACCGGGTGTCCCCGTGCTTTCAACCCCCCCTGAGTGCAGATGGGAATTTTACCTTCCAGGGTGATTTCCCCATCGCGAGCCAACCAGGTTCCTCGACCTCGCTCGGCAAAGCCGCTCGCTTCCAGGCTTAGAGCGGCCATGATCGTAAAAGCATCGTGCAGTTCAAAAAAGTCAATCTCCGCCGGGCTAATGCCGGCTTGCCGGTAAGCACGTTGGGCCGAATCTTCGGCGGCTTGCAGCCATAAGGGGTCGCGCCGGTCGTGGATGCTTAAACTGTCGGTAGCCGCAGCGCTGCTCTTGACCCGGATGGCATTGTCGGTAAACTCGCGGGCCTGCTCGGTGGGGCAAAGGATGACCGCCGCCGCACCGTCGGCCATGCCGCTGGCGTCGAGTAAACCCACCGGATCGGCAATCATGTCGGAGCGGAGAAAATCTTCCCGGCTAATACGGTTGTGAAACATCGCGTTGGGGTTACGCGCGCCGTTAGCGTGCGCGTTGATGGCGAAACCGGCAAACGCTTCCCGGTTTAAGTTGTATTCGTACATGTATCGCTGCATAATGAGCGCGTTCAGGGCCACAAAACTGACCCCGTGGATCACTTCATAGTCGGCATCAGCCGCACCGGCCAGGCCGACTGTTATCTTACTGCCGATATCATCCGTCATCTTTTCGACACCCACGGCGATTACAATATCCTGTAAGCCGCTGGCGACGCCGATATAGGCTTGACGAAAGGCGGCGGCTGCACTGGCGCAAGCGGCTTCAACTTTGATCGCTTCGACCCCGCGCAGTCCGGAAAAATCGGCGATCAATGCACCCAGGTGGGCCTGCCCTGACACCTCTCCCGAAAGCATATTCCCCACATATACAGCATCGGCCCGCTCGACGTTGGCGTCACGTTTCGCCGCCGCCAAAGCGTCATAAGCCAGGTGGCGCAAACTCCTCTCCCAATGCTCCCCCACCGGGGTTTGTCCAATTCCAATAATCGATACGTCTCTCAAAATAAACTCCTATCCGTTCGTGAAGTGACCTGGGCAGACCCTAAAGGTTTTCAAAACCTTTAGGGTCTGCCCATAACACTTAAACACTTGACCCCTGACACCCCATTTAGTGCATCTGTAACTTTTGCCGGTAGCGCACGTAAGTGGCGTAATCAATTTCCACCCGGCGGTTGATATACATTTGGGTTGTCGGCGCTAGGTGCTGTTTGCTCACTATTCTGTCTGTAACCCGGATAGCAAAGGCATCGCTGCCCGCCCCGGAGCCAAAGGAAATACACAAGATGCGGTCACCGGGCTTGGCAATGTCCAGCACAGCGGTCAAGCCCAAAATGCTGGCCCCGGCGTAGGTATTGCCGACCACCGGCACCAGGAGGCCTGTTACCCACTGCTCTTTTTCAAAACCCAACGTGGCGGCCGCTTTCTCTGGAAATTTTTTGTTGGGTTGGTGCAGGATGACGTAATCAAAATCTTTGGCCGTGCGTCCCAATTGGCTCATAAACTCTTGTCCGGCCGTCAGCACGTGGTGGAAGTAAGCAGGTTCGCCGGTAAAACGCTGACCGTGGCTGGGGTAGTGGGTGGTGGGCCGCCGCCAGAAATCGGGTGTGTCGGTTACGTAAGAATAGCTCGCCTCAAAAATAGCCAGGCTTTCCGCTGCCGGGCCGATCAGGAAAGCTGCGCCGCCTGCCGCCGCCGTGTATTCCAGGGCATCGCCGGGGCGACCTTGAGCCGTATCTGCGCCAATACCCAGGGCGTAATGGACCATCCCACTACCGACAAAGCCAATCGCCGCTTGCATAGTTTCGGTGCCGGCTTTGCAGGCGAACTGCCAGTCGGCGGCCTGGGTGTGAGGGGTGGCCCCGATAGCCTCGGCGATAATAGTACTGGTTGGTTTGACGGCGTAAGGGTGACTCTCACTGCCCACCCAAACCGCACCAATTTCACCTGGATCAATCTGAGCGCGAGCCAGGGCATTGCGAGCCGCTTCGAGGCCAATGGTCATCGTATCTTCGTCCGGCCCCGGTACGGCTTTTTCTTTGATAGGCAATCCGCCCTTGCCGCCGGTCCAAACACGGGCCACTTCTCGCGCCGGTAGACGATATTTCGGAATGTAACTGCCGTAGCCAACAATACCGGTTTCGGCAATAGGTTTCATCAAAGGCATAAATTACTCCAAAACTACTTTAAAGATATATAAGATGCAAAACATAACAACCTGAGTTTGGGATAAGGATTTAGCTCACGGACGCGCAGCGCACGGATAAACACAGATTAAAGCAAATTATTAATCAAAATCCGTGTGAATCTGTGCGCTGCGCGTCCGTGAGCTATTTCTTCCTCTCGTTGCTTATCCCGAATTGAGGTTAATAGATACTACGAGAGGCATGATATTATCCATACAAAAATGCTCACCTCTCACGCCTCACAAGTTCTCTGGCTCTCTCTACCCGAATGTTCTTTTCACTGACCAATCTATCCGCAATTTCTTGAACCTGCGCCCCGGTCGCCCCGGCAGACAGAGCGACTTGCCGGGCATGTAAGCGCATATGACCGCGCTGGATGCCCTCACCGGCCAAGGCTCGTATAGCGGCGAGATTCTGAGCCAAGCCCACAGCAACCATAACTTCAGCCAGGCGGCGGGCAGGGGGTTGCCCTAAAATTTTCAAAGCAACCTGGGCGGTAGGATGTGCTCGCGTTGCGCCTCCCACCGTTCCCACACTTAAAGGCATCTCCAAAACCCCTCGCAGATGGGTCGCTTGGTCCATCTCTTTGACACTTGCCGGAGTCGGGTCAGAAGTGCTGGCGGCCAGCGGCTTCGTCCTGAGGTTCAGCCCGAAGGGTCGGTTGTCGGCGGTTGCCACCAACGACCACTCAGTCAGGCTGGTGTATTGCCCGTTCCGGGCGGCGTAGGCATGGGCTCCTGCTTCCAGGGCGCGCCAGTCATTGCCCGTAGCGAGAGCTACGGCGTCAACACCATTCATAATTCCCTTATTGTGGGTGGCAGCCCGGTAGGGATCAACCGCCGCAAAGGCCCAAGCTTCAAAGATAGCTTGAGCGACCTGTCCCCCCGGTATGCCATCACGCGAGAGCTGATCGACTGGAATCAGGCACTCGGCGCGAGCCAAACGCCGGTCGGTGAGATTTGATAGAATTCTCAGGTTGACTCGCCCGCCGGTAATGTGTTCAAGCAGAGGCGCAACAGCCTCGGCGGCCGTATTGACGGCATTAGCCCCCATCGCCTCGCGGCAATCATACAGAATGTGGACGATTAGCATAGAGCCGGCCGGTGTCTCCGGGAAAGCTCGACATTCGATCCCTTTAGCGCCCCCTCCCAATTTTTGAATAGTGGGGTGGTGTTGATTGGCCGCAGCCAGTAATTCACCTGAGGCAGCCATAAGCTTGGCTGTCGCCTCGTCCAGATCAACCAAATCTAAAATTTGAACCTGACCAATCATCAGTGGCTCAGTGCTGCTGGTTTGGAACCCCCCTCCCGCACGAGCCAGTTTGGCGGCGTAGCTCACTCCGGCAACAATGCTAGGCTCTTCGACAACCATCGGTACGGCTACATCCTGGCCATTGATTAAAAAGTTGGTGGCAATACCTAAGGGCAGACTATAACGTCCAACCACATTTTCAATCATGACCTCGGCCTGATCTGCCGAAAGACCCGCCTCGAGTGCTGCCAAATCATCATCGTTGAGATCGGCGTAAGTGGCTAGTTTTTGCCGGCGTTCAGATTGGGGGAGTTTGTAGAATCCGCTTAAGAAGCTGGAATTGTTCATTCTTGAAATATTTTTAGGGTTGATCTGGTAGCGCACTTTTAGCCTAATTTAACCGCATTATAGCACCTCCAGACTCTCAAAAACTATCAATTTTCTAAAAAAACACTTTAGGTGGTTAAAATTTTGAAGAGTTTAAATCTTGGGACCCCTTTATCGTTTTATTAGGACTCATAACCCCCTTGTCAAGCCCTTAGGCCGATGTTAGAATTTTAGTACGTTATTTCAATACCTTAACAGAAAATTGAATTGGCTTCTCAGAATAGATTTCTGGTTTTTCAGATCGGATTAAGAGCCAAAATATTACTATGGGGTTGGGGAAGGGGTTGACCGTTGAGCGTTAAGGAATTTATGGACAGTCGTACACTATCGCCCGAAGTTCAGGTAGCTCGGCTGGAAATGATGCTGGAAGTCAGCCGGAAGTTGCACGCGACTCTTGATCTGAGGACACTGCTCAACTTTGTAGTCGAAGCGGCTGCCGAATTAACCGACTCAGAAGTAGCTTGTATTCTGTTGCTGGATAATAAAAATACCCGGCTTTATCTTGAAGCCGCCACCATGGGACAGCCAAAGGAATCTGAGCGGATGACGATCCCGGTGGAAGGTAGTGTGGCCGGCTGGATTATTCAAAATGGCGAACCTTTAATTGTGGATAATATTTTTGAGGATGAGCGCCGTTTTAGCGAGGTTGATCAACCAGGTTGGTTTGGAGCACGGGCAATTTTGGGTGCGCCGTTAAAACTGAAAGAGAAGAGTATTGGCGTGTTGGAGGTCTTTAACAAGCGCCTGGACGCCAGTTTTAGCAGCGATGATATTCATATGCTCAACACGCTGGCAGGCCAGGCCGCCGTAGCTATTGAAAACGCGCGGCTTTTTGAGCAGAGCGATGCCGTAGCCAGGGTGGTGCATGAATTGCGCTTACCCGTTACCTCCATCATTGATTTTAGCCAGGTTATGTTGGCTAATCCCCAGATCGATACCGAGAATTTACGCTTGGGACTGGAGTCGGTTAACCGGGAAGCGGTGCGCCTCTCGCATATGGTCAATAATTTTCTGGATTTGACCAAGCTGGAGAGTGGCCGGATCAACCTGGAAAAACAAACAATTGATCTGGGTTCGCTGGCCCAGGAAGTTTTTGACCGCTTTTCTCTCCCGGCCCAGGAACGGAACATTACCTTGACGCTGAAGGTAGAAAATGGATTTCCGCCGCTTAGAGGTGACGCCAACCGCTTGCGCCAGGTATTGACCCATTTGATTGATAACGCTATTAAATACAATCGTGAAGGTGGCTCGGTTGAGGTGACGCTTTCGTGTGGGCTGGTGCGGGTGCGGGTATCGGTGCGTGACACAGGGATAGGGATTGCGCCCGGCGACCTGGGTTTGGTTTTTAATAAATTTTACCGGGTTAAAGGGGAGACCGAGCAAGTTGGCGGCGCGGGCTTGGGCTTGTCTATGGCCAAGAAAATCATCCAGGCGCACGGCGGTGATATTTGGGTAGAGAGTCAATTAGGGATTGGCAGTTGTTTTACCTTTAGCCTATCGATAAAACGACGAAAAAAGGCTCCGGTTGAAATGCCGGAGCCTTTTTTGATTCAGCGAAAGGTTTTTAACTCCGCGCCGGAGCCTCGACCGGGGCGCGGCCGGTCAAACGCCGGAATAGGTTGCCAATCTCGCCTCGCTGCCAGGAAACCAGAATGGCTACGGCATTGAAGATAGAAGAGTAGGTGCCGCTGATGATGCCGAGCAGGATAACAGCTATAAACTGGCGCATGGTCGCCCCGCCAAACAACAGCACGGCTGCAACCACAAAAAGCGTGCTGATTGAAGTTGCCAGGCTGCGGTTGAGCGTTTCCAAAATGGCGCGGTTACAAACCATATCAAACGGCTCGTTGCGGTGACGGGGCAAATTCTCGCGCAGGCGGTCAAACACGATAATTGTGTCGTGGACGGAGTAGCCGATGATGGTAAGCAGCGCCGTCAAGAAAAGGGCGGTTACTTCCCAGCCCATCACCACCCCGGCGACGGCGAACAAGCCCGTGGTGAGCAGAATATCGTGAACCATAGCAATTACGGCGGCTGTGCCGTAGCGGAAGGCATTAGGTACGGAACGGAAGGCAAACACCAGGTACAACAGAATGGCAATGGCCGCAAAGGTGATGGCCAGGGTTCCGGCTTGAGCTACCTCTTGGCCAATGGCCGGGCCGACTGAGTCGAAACGTAGCTCGGTAAAATCGCCCAATTGGTCGCGGATGCGAGCCTGCACTGCGGTTTTGGCCTGATCATCCAGGTACTTGGAGCGGACCAGGAGGGTCTGCTGGCCCAACTGTTCGGCCGTTGTCACCGATGTGTCTTTGTAATCAACGCCATTGTAAGTAAAATCGGTAAAGACTTGGCGCACCTGTCCCGGCTGCACCGCTTGCTCGAACTGTAATTCCATCAATGAGCCGCTGGTAAAGTCAATGCTGAGCTTTAAGGGCGTGCCGAATTGGATTTGGGAAATAATCATACCGATAAGGCCCGGCACGATAATGGCCAGCGACAATATATAGTACCACTTCCGTTTACCCACTATGTCGAATAGCCAGGAAGTCCAGCCGGGGGCGGTTTGTTCGCCCTTATGGATATTCAAGCCCATCAAGAAAGAGTTATCTTTTAAACTTTCACCTGATACGGCTAACATCACCCGCATGAAGTTACGGCTCACGGTAATTGCCGTAAAGAGGTTGGTTATAACGCCGAGGGCGAGGGTGATGGCAAACCCTTTAACCACCCCGGCCCCAAAGTTGGAGCCAAACCAGAACAGGATCAGGCAGGTAATCAAAGTGCTGGCTGCCGAGTCGCGAATGGCTAGCCAGGCCCGATTGAAAGCCAGTTCCAGGGCGATCTTGAAACTGCGGCCTGCTCGCAGCTCTTCTTTTAATCGCTCAAAGATCAGGATGTTGGCATCTACAGCCATACCCACCGATAGAATAAAACCGGTGATGGCGGGTAGGGTCAGGGTCACCGGAATAATTTTATACAGGCCAAAGTTGAGTAGCCCGTAGACGATCAGGGCCAGCACGGCCACAAAACCGGGCAGGCGATAGTAGACCAGCATAAACAGGGAAACGACAACCAGGCCGATGATGCCGGCCCGGATGCTGCGCTGGACTGAATCTTGGCCCAAGGTTGGGCCAACCGTTCGGTTTTCGATAACCTTGAGGGGCACAGGCAAGGCGCCGTAACGGAGTTGGATCGCCAGCGCCTGGCCTTTTTCTAAGCTGTCGCCTCCCAGGGAAATGACGCCGCTGGTGTCAATTCGGGCCTGGACCGTAGGACAGGATAAGACTTTTTTATCCAGGACGATACACAAATAGCTGCCGATATTGGCCCCGGTGTACTCACCAAAACGCCGTCCTCCTTCCCCTTTGAGGGTGAAGGGGATTTCTACCACCCGGCGATCCGGGTTAAAGCCGGCATTGCCTACCTGGTCCAGGTCGCTGCCGGTAATGATGGTTTCGTAGATTTGTTCCGGCGGAGTGGTTACTGCGCTGGTAGTAGGGGTGGTGGAGGTTACGGCCGCGCTGCCGGTGATTTCATTGGTTGAGGTAACGGTGGTGGTTCCGGTGACCGGCTGGGTCGCCCCGGCTTTACCACCCCCAAAGGAGGTTTGAATCTCGGTCCCTGGGGCAACCGGAACACGACCGGCATTGACAAATTCCAATAGGCCGGTTTCGCGGAGGGTACGAATGGCTAACTCGGGGTCGGAGATACCGGGCAGCTCGACAATCATCCGATTGCTGCCCTGGAGTTGCACCAGGGGTTCGGTCACACCCAGGCCGTTGACCCGGTTATCAACGACGATGCGGGCGGCCTCCATAGAATCTGAGGTGAGTTGCTCCTGAGGCAGGTCAGCTTCCAGGACGACTTGTAACCCGCCTTGCAAATCCAAACCCTCGTGAATTTTGATGCTGCGCTGCTGAGTCCCCTGCCAGGGCAGCAGCGCCGCCCACCAGGGAACGGCTTCTGATGTAGCTGCTGTGCCTTCTGTTGCAGCCGGATAAACATACTCCAGATTGGCCGTACCAATCCAGATGAACAGGCCGGTGAGCAGCAAAATTCCAATTAGAATGGTAACATTACTTTGTTTCATAACCTAAATAGCGCCTCGATTGCCTTAAATTACGGAGATGGGTAAACAAACATTCCGATTATAATCGTCTGGCTGGCAATGTCAAAACGCCTTGAACCGTTTTCCCTGGGCGGCGAGTTGTTCCAACATCTGGCGGGTTTCGGTTTCGGTCGCGCCGGCTATTCGCTCAACCTGGCAGCCGGCTGCCTGCAAAATTCGCTCTGCTTCCGCTGGGACGCCGCCCACCCCGCCGACGATGGTCACTCGCTTGGCTGCTTTAGCCTCTTCAACCGAAAAACCAATGGTGACCGGAAATCTTTCCAGGTAAGTAAACGCGCCCCACAAATCCCACTTGGCCCAATTTCCGGCTCCTCGATGCCAGAAGAGCATGTAGTGTTCAATGGGCTTGGCTGCGGCCGGCGTTGGCGTTACTGTCGGTGTGGGCGTCGCCACCGGCGTTGGGGTCGTGACCGGAGCGGTTATAGGCGCAGCCATTAGGTTTTGCGCCCGGGCGATCAAGGATCCTTTCCAGGTGGGGAAAGTAGCCCCGGGGCTGGCCGTTTTGACCAGTTCGCTGTAGCCAAACATCTGACCGGTATTCAGGCCCAGTTGTAAGGCCAATTGAGCCAGCAATGCTGCCGCCGCTTCTAATTGGGATTGGGGTGGGGCGGCGCTGGTAAAGTCGCCAATCAAATAGATGCCGACGCTGTCGCCGCTAAAATCACCGGCGTGATTGGAGGCCACTTCAAGCGGTTGGGTTTGAAAAACCTGCCCCTGGGCGGTCACGGCAAAATGGCAGCGGATGCCGGGTAAATTTTGCTTCTGCACCTGGTGTTCGGCGATCCGCTGAATGGTAACAGTGGCTGGGGTGACGGTATGATGTAGAATGATGCGGCGAATGGCCGTGCGCGCGCGGGTAGGATACTGTTGAGTGGCGCTGCGGGCCAGGGTGGCGCTGATGTCCTGGATCTGGATCAAAGGGGAAGTCGCTGAAGGTGTTGTGGTGGTAGGTACACTCACCTCGACCGGCAATGAGGCTACCTTGACGGCTCCAACCAGTAAGCCCTGGTCGCCCTGGCTGGTAAACCAGGTGACGCCCTCATGAATTAGATCCCAGCGGAGGACATATGTGCCGGGAGCATCAGGAGTGCGCAGGCGAGCTTGGAGCGTCACTACTCCATCAGGCGGCACAGCGGCGGGGAGCGGGGTGCGAAAGTCAAGCTGAGCCGGAAAAGTTAGCATTTGACCGGCTGTATTATACCATTGAAAGCCAAGCTGGACGGGATTCGTTCCGCTACTCACCCAGGTGAGACTGCCCGCGTTTTGGAGGGTGATAGTGACGGTGGTGGTTTGACCGGGGGCAACAGCCGTGGGCGTGTTGTGACTGGTATAATGCGTCCGGTATTGAGGTCGAGCCGAAACCGGCGCGGTGGTGGTCGCCACACCTACGGTTGTGGTTACAATTTCGGGAATGGCTCTGGCGCTGACCGATGCATCCCATTGATAATCAAAGGCCAGGGCTTCACTGAAATCTTTCTGAACCCCTCGTTTGCCGTCAATGTACCATTTATCGTGTTTGGGCCAGCGATATAGGATGGCGGCACGAATTTGCTGGTTGCCGGCTTTGTTCCAGTCATTAATTTCTTTGTAGGCGTTTTTGATCCAGCCGTTGTTGGCGTCTTCCCAGGGATCATCCTCATCCATTTCCGTTAAGTAAACCGGCAAGTCGCGAAAGGCAGACGGAATGGCCTGCATCTGATCACGGTAGGTGCGAAAATGGTAACAATACTTAGCAAAGGGCGGTCCCATTTTCTGGTCGCTAAAAACAAGGTTGGGATTGCAGCCATGGGTGTAAGCGTGAATGGCAATCCCATCGCAATTATCCGGGCCGATGGTCGTTAATATGTCACGCAGATATTTGATATAATCGCCATAAGAACCAAAGTAAGGGTAAGCGCCTGGCCCGCCCGCCAGCTTATTCGCCGGGTATTTGCCCTCCGGGTCGGCCTCATAAGGTGTTTCCGGGTTCCAGGGGCCTATCGCGCCGACAATCACCTGGTCTTTAAGGTGTCCGGGTAAACGGTGAACAGCATCACGGCACAGCTTATAACATTCGGCATAGCGACGAGGAGTGATGGGTTCGGCCTCGTTGCTGCCTGGTTTACGGGGCTGTTCTCGTTCCAGGTTCATTTCATTGCCAATAATCCAGATGTAAGCGCCCTGTGAATTGTTGACGAAGTTGGCAACCCGTTGCGCAAAGTCTCGATATTTGTTAGAGAGGGGAATGGTCCCATCCGAGCCATAGGCGTGATTCAGGCGAACAATGACGCCCAAGCCTTTATCGGTCAAATCAGTGTAATCACTACCACTTTTATTGTTAGGATCGGCCCGGATTTCTTCCGTAACCAAAACCCAACCCTTTGCTTTGCCATCAACCCGCAGCAGGTGTTCGCCGCCGCGGTCGTGCATACCATAAATGTAGGGGGATTCTCCTGGAACGGCCATGTGTCACTCCTTTGTGGAACTTAGGTTGATAAAAATAGCGGGGATAGACAAGATTGACACTCACTCATCTTAAGATTATAAACCAAAATAAAAATTGAGAAAAGTAGGGACGAGGCTTCGTCCCTGCTGATTTAATCTGATTGAAGGTCAAAGGTTTCGGAACGTGGCGATTGATCTTTCGGTAGATTGACGGTTTCCTGACTTGGTGATAAAATTTGGATGGTGTCATCTTAACCGGGTGGGAAGAGCAAAATTTGAAAGGAGGTAAAACCACAGAACAGTTCAAAAGGGTTTTGTAGTAGAGCCTTATTTTTCCCCTTCTTAACTTTTATCAGACCAAATTTTTCGATCAAGGAGGAGTTTTTCAATGAAGAAGTTCCTGATGATTGCCGTATTGTTTGCTTTACTGGTCACTTTAGTACCAGCCTCACTGGTCAGCGCCCAGGCCGGCGGAGAAGATTACACCGTCCAGGCTGACGACTCCCTCTCAAAACTAGCCGATAAATTCTTTGGCGATATCAATGCCTTTTGGGCCATTATGTCGGCCACCAACCAGGCCGCTGCCAAAGATCCTTCTTATGCCAAAATTGCCAACCCCGACGTGATCGAGGTCGGTTCCAAGCTGCGCATCCCCGCCAAAGCAGACGCCGAAGCTTTTATGGCCGAGTTCAACCCGGACATGTATGATTTGGGTTCTCTGTTTGGCAGCGGCGCATCGGGCCAATTGGTCGTCGCCAGTTGGTGGACGGCCGGTGGCGAAGCGGAAGGGCTGAAGGGAATGTTGGACATCTATCAAAAAAAATACCCTGATGTGGCCCTTGTGAATGCCACCACCGCCGGTGGGGCCGGAACCAACATGAAGGCCCAAATGGTCACCCGTTTGGTTGGCGGCGCTCCGCCCGACACCTTCCAACTTCATGCCGGCCTGGAAGTTGCTAACTACAGCCCTGAGAAATACCTGGACCCCCTGGATGACCTTTATGCCTCCGAAGGACTGGATAAAGCTTTCCCGGCCGATCTCCTGTCGCTGCTTAAATACCAGGATCATTATTGGGGCGTCCCGGTCAATATCCATCGCTCCAACGTATTGTGGTACAGCAAAGCCGTCTTTGAGGCTAATGGCCTGACCCCGCCAACCACCTTTGAAGAGTTCAAACAGGTAGCCGACAAGCTTCAAGCTGCTGGTATCCAACCCTTTGTAATGGGTACTAAAGAAGGCTGGGAAGCCGCTCACGTTTTTGAAGGTGTGTTGGTTGGCACGATGGGTGCTGAAGCTTATAAAGGGCTGTGGACCGGCCAAACCGCCTGGACTGACCCAAAAGTAACCCAGGCGCTTGAAAACTTTAAGATGATGTTAAGTTATGTCAATGAAGACCATCCCGCCATGGTTTGGTCTGATGCCGGCGAATATTTAATCAGCGGCAAAGGCGGCATGTTGATCATGGGCGACTGGACCGACGGTTGGTTTACCTCCAGGGCCTTCACCGACTACGGTTGGGCCCCGACTCCCGGCACCCAGGGCACTTTTATAGCCTTATCTGATAGTTTTGCCTTACCCAAAGATTCTCCTAACAAGGAGAATGCGCTCAACTGGCTGAAGGTGGCGGGTTCTAAGGAAGGCCAGGAAGCCTTTAACCCCAAGAAAGGCTCCATCTGCGCCCGTACCGACTGCGATCCGGCCCTGTTCAATGCCTATCTGCAATCGGCTATGGTTGATTGGAGCAAGGATGCCATTGTGCCCAGTTTGGCTCACGGAGCTGCGGCTATTGAATCTTGGGCAGTAGATATCAAGGATGTGATGACCCTCTTTGTCGTCAGTGGCGATGTGGCTGGCACACAAGCAGGTCTGCAACAAGCGTGTATAGACGCGGGTGTTTGCCAGTAATTTAGTTAATTAAGCGAGGCAGCCCACTAGCGGGCTGCCTCTTTTTTTGGAGAATGACCATGCGACGTCTGAACTGGGAGCGTGTCACTGCTATTCTACTGATTACCCCTTCGGCTTTGGCGATAGCCGTTTTTGTGTACGGTTTTATTGCCTTCACCGCTTTTGCCTCGCTGACCAAGTGGGACAGCATTTTGCCCAACTTTACCCTGGTAGGTTTCAGCAATTATCAAAAATTATTTGCTAACCCGCGTTTTCAGATCGACCTGCGCAATACCGTCGGCTTTACGATTCTGTTCCTGGTCGCCTGTTTACTCACCGGTTTTTTTCTGGCTTTTTTACTGGATCAGCGGATTCGGGCGGAGGGGCTGTTTCGGAGTATCTACTTGTTCCCGATGGCCATTTCTTTTATCGTCACCGGGGTGATCTGGCGCTGGCTCTTAAACCCCGGCAGCGTTGAAATGGGCAGCATGGGCGTTAACCTGTTGTTTGACAAAATGGGTTTAGGTTTTCTCAAGTGGGGCTGGTTTACCGACCCGGTAATCTGGCACATTCCGCCGGATAGTGCGGTCGGACAGGGATTACAGCAAATCGGCCTGGGTTTTTTAGCCTCGCCGTTAGTGGGCGTCTCGGCCGGGGTGGTTTCTTTGGTGTTGGCCGCCACCTGGCAGATGTCGGGTTATACCATGGCTATGTACCTGGCCGGTCTGCGGGCCATTCCCGACGAGCTGCGGGAAGCCGCTCGGGTGGATGGGGCGTCGGAGTGGCAGATTTTGTGGCATATTATCCTGCCCTTGCTGCGGCCGATCACCCTCAGCGCGGTCATTATCCTGGGACACATCTCTTTGAAAATTTATGACCTGGTGGTGGCTATGACCGGGCCGGGCATTGGCTTTTCGACGGATGTGCCGGCCTACTATATGTGGGATACTACTTTTCGAGGCAACCACTTTGCTCGCGGCTCGGCCATTGCGATGGTGTTGTTGATTATGGTCGCCGTCTTGATTATCCCTTATCTGACCTGGAGTACGCGCACGGAGGCCGAGTTATGACCACCGAAACAGTTGATTTGGACCGAAAAAAACACCGGGGGAAACGCTTGACCTGGCAACGCTTTAGCCTGTATTTTACCTTGATTTTTTTTGCTGTAGTTTATCTGATCCCGGTCTATCTGCTGGCTATTACCGGCATGAAGAGTTTTGCCGAGGTAAGCCAGAGCCGCATGTGGGACCTGCCTTCCGGCCTACATATTGACAGTTTTACTAAAGCCTGGTATGGCAGCGAGCAAGAGGGGGTCCGGGGCCTGGGCGGCAATTTTATGAACAGTATCATTCTCACCATCCCGGCGACCATCCTATCGGCTTTGCTTGGCTCGATCAACGGCTATATTTTGACCAAGTGGAAATTTCGCGGCTCTAACGTGTTGTTTCCCATGTTGTTGTTTGGTATGTTCATTCCCTACCAGAGTATCCTCATCCCGCTGGTGCAGGTGTTGAGCAAAATACCCTGGTTTGGCGGCAGCCTCTACGGCACGCTGCCCGGCCTGGTTTTTGTCCACGTGATCTACGGTATCCCTATCACCACCCTGATTTTCCGTAACTACTACGCGGCCATCCCCAATGAATTGGTTGAAGCCTCCCGTATTGACGGGGCCAATATTTTTAGCATTTACCGCTATATTCTTTTTCCGCTGTCGATGCCGGGTTTTGTGGTGGTGATGATCTGGCAGTTCACCTCTGTCTGGAATGACTTCCTTTTTGCCGTAACCGTCACCGGTGACCCTCAGGTGCAGCCCATCACCGTCGGCCTGAATAACCTGGCGGGTAGTTACATCGTCGAGTGGAACGTGCAGATGGCCGGGTCATTGCTGGCCGCCCTGCCTACCTTACTGGTTTATATCTTTTTAGGCCGCTTCTTTATGCGAGGCCTGCTGGCCGGATCACTCAAAGGCTAAAACGACCGCCGGCGGTCTATTTTCTAAGGAGAGCTTTATGCCCAACAAACTTCGCTGGGGACTTCTGTCCACAGCCCATATCAATGATGCCCTGATTGAACCTATTCGCCAGGCGGCTCGCAGTGAGTTGGTAGCCGTAGCCAGCCGCAATTTGGCTAAAGCGCAGGCTTATGCCCAGGAAAAAGGTATTTCTAAAGTCTATGGCAGCTACGAAGAACTCCTGGTCGCCCCGGATATTGACGTCATTTACAATCCGTTGCCCAATACGCTGCACTGTGAGTGGACCGTCAAAGCGGCCGAAGCGGGCAAAAACGTGTTGTGCGAAAAACCCATCACCCCCACCCTGGCCGAATTGGACCAGGTGGAAGCAGCCGCCCAGGCTAACAAGGTCACGGTGTTCGAAGCCTTTATGTACCTGCATCACCCCCAAACGCTGCTGGTGAAAGAGATGATCCGGGCGGGCAGGTTAGGCAACCTGCAATTAATCAACAGTTGGTTTGCCTACTACCTGCCGCCGGAAGACAGCCAGAACATTCGCCTCCAGCCGAACTTGGCCGGGGGCAGTTTGTGGGATGTAGGGGTTTACCCCAACAGCCTGGCTATTGTAATGGCCGGGGCCGGAGCGCCGGTCGAGGTCTGGGCCGACCAGCTCAGCGGGGAAACCGGTGTGGATGTCTCACTGATAGGGCAAATGAAGTTTGCCAACGGGGTCATTGCCCAGATTTCGTGCGGTTTTCGTACCCCCTTCCGCGAGGGCGTGCATATCATTGGGGATAAAGGCATTATCCAGATTATCGAACCCTGGAAACCGGGTGTGTCGGGCCAGAACAGCCACTTTGTTTTCATCGGCCAAGATGACTCCAGAGAAACTCTGGTTATCCCGGCCACTAACCCCTACTCGGCTGAAGTGGCAGCGATGGAAGCGTGTGTGCTGGATGGGGCCGAGCCGGTTGTTTCGCTCAGCCTCAGCCGCCACTTTTTACGCAGCGTTTTGGCTCTGTACGAATCGGCGGCAACAGGCCAGGTAGTAAAGCTGTAAAGACGGCTGATGGATGATCGCCAGGGGAAGACCCTAAAGGTTTTCAAAACCTTTAGGATCTGCAACCAAAAAATTGGAACGCACCCACCATGTCCGCTGAAGGCGCATCGGTATGTGATTGTCCAACCCTCTATAGGGATCTGGTAATTCAATAGTTAAGGTCATAGTTTGCTCCTTTAGCCTATTCTGACTTTAATTAACACGTAGTCAATGTCATTAAGTTAAGGAGTCCAGACTTCAGTCTGGCAGGCAGAATAAATTCTGCACTCCGGCTTATCTTAATGACATTGAACACGTAGTAAAGAAGTACATTTCTGATTTTATCTAATTAAGGGGTGCAGCGTGACTCAGCCCATTCAGTCCAAATCATGTATCGTTGCCGGGCATATTTGCCTCGACGTTATTCCTACGTTGCTGACCAAAGAAAATTTTGAGTCCACTTTCCGACCAGGCCGCCTGTTAGAAGCCGGCCCGGTCGTCATATCCACCGGCGGGGCAGTTTCCAACACCGGGCTGGCTCTGCACAAGTTAGGTGTTGATACGCAATTGATGGGTAAAATCGGCCAGGACATGTTTGGTGAGGCCATCCTGAACGTGGTTAAAAGTTTTGGCGGTGAGCGCCTGGCCAATGGGATGCGGGTCGTACCCGGCGAGCCTAGTTCCTACACGGTCATCCTCAATCCGCCCAACATTGACCGTATTTTTCTCCACTGCCCCGGTCCTAATGATACCTTTGGTGCTGATGATATAAATTACGATCTGCTGCCTCAAGTCGCCTTATTTCATTTTGGCTACCCTCCCCTGATGAAACGGATGTATCAGAATGATGGAGCGGAACTAGTCGAGATATACCGGCGGGCTAAAGCTACCGGGGTGACCACTTCTCTCGATATGGCTATGCCCGACCCGGGCGGCCCTTCCGGTCAGGCCAACTGGCCTCTTATCCTTAAAACCGTACTGCCCTACGTTGACCTTTTTTTGCCGAGTGTCGAGGAAATCCTGTTAATGCTCTACCCGACGACGTTTAAGGCGGTGACGACCGGTGCGGTTAAAATCACGCCGGAGTTGACCTCCCAAATTGCCGCCGATCTACTGACTATGGGCACCAAAATTGTTATGCTCAAAGCCGGGCATCTGGGCCTTTACCTGCGTACAGGTGACGAGACCACCCTGGCTGATCTGGGACGCGCCCGTCCTTCTCATATCGCTCGCTGGGCTAACCGTGAATTTTGGTCGCCGGTTTTCCAAACTACGTCGGTGGGTACGACCGGCGCGGGCGATTCGACCGTAGCCGGATTTTTGGCCGCTCTGTTACGCGATTTGACCCCCACCGAAGCGGGGACCATGGCCGCGGCTGTCGGCGCGTGTAATGTGGAAGCCGCCGACGCTTTGGGCGGCCTGCGTTCCTGGGGGGAAACCATGGCTCGCGTTCTGGCCGGCTGGCCGCGTCAAGAGCTAGAGTTTACCACTCCCGGTTGGCACTTCGATCCGACCCGGCAACTGTGGCTAGGGCCAAAAGATATTCTTTCCGATTCCCCTTCGTAAATAGACCGCCGAAAGATATTTTTATCAATGGTGATATGTGTTAGCTCGTGACGACTCCTGTAGAAAGATAATTTTTTGAAATGATTGGTGAACCCGAATCACAAGACCAAAAGTATTTGAATTTGATTATCAACAAGATTAAGGTCTGTAAAGCCTATCGGCCAAAATTTGGACAGGGGAAAGAGGTCTCTTTCGAGGAGTTTGAAATTCTTTACAGAAGCGATCCCTTTTATGCATGGTTTGGTTTGGATAATCCCATGATTTATGCAGCACATAAAGCTGCTGGTGGTATTACTTCTCTCTATCGTCAAATTGGAACAGGATGTGAAGAGTTATTTCGGCAGATCATCCGTGACCAATTCAACTTGACTGCTAGCCAGGCTGCTTGGTCGTATACTGTCAAAGTTCCCGGTGGGAAGGAGCGTAAACTTTCCCTCGATGGACGGATTCAGATTGAGGACCTGCAATCCGATGAACACAAGCGAAGAGTCAGTGAGTGGATGGCTAAGGTTACTACTGCAATGGGAATGGATACAGTTATTGCACGTGCTTTGAAAGGCCCTGTATTTGAAATTCGGCAGGGATATAAAAGCAAAGATTCGAAGCGCCAAAATGCTGATATTGGTAATGCTGCCACTGCCTATACTCAGGGGTACTTACCTGTTGTAACCATCCTTTCAACTCAAATAGACGGCGATGTGGCAGATAGGTATGTAAATGCAGGCTGGTTGTTGCTCCAGGGTTATTTGAATGACTCTCCCATTTCCTCAACGTATGCTTTCTGCGATCAAGTTCTAGGTTATGACTTAGCAGGCTTCCTCAAAAGAAGCTCTACCGAGTTGAAACAAACAGTTGAACAAGTAATGAAAGCTCTACTATCCAATGATGAAAGCCTTAGTGAATTCTAGAGACGATTTTACTTTTAAATATAATCTAGAGCATGGTAGACACGGTTGGCTTCGACTGACTCCAGCCTATTCTATTAAAGTTGTACATCAAATTTTAGATAGTCATCCAGAGATTAAATATGTGCTAGACCCATTTTCTGGAACGGGTACAACGGGTTTAGTCTGCGGGGAACGGGGTTTAAACTGTGACTTGCTTGAAATTAATCCCTTTTTGGTATGGTTTGGCCGGGTTAAGACAACGAACTATCGTTCTACTCAATTGATCGAAGCAAAAGAAAGCATTCACGAAGTTATTGAGCAGGTGAGGGAAAATAATCCTACCAATTTGTGGATTCCCTCTATTAGTGATATTGATAGATGGTGGACAGAAGGCAGACGGAATCTTTTGGCACGTATCTATAGAGCGATTAATGACACATTCGTTGAGGATAGTCCAGTAAAGGATCTTTTGCTCGTCGCTTTTTGCCGGTGTATTATCGAATGGTCTAACGCGGCTTTTAACCATCAATCTATGTCGTTTAAGGAACAGCAGAACAGTTTGTTTGATTATTTCGATTATAATGAAGAAGATCTATTACTAACCGGATTTATCAACATAGCCTCTAAAGTAATAGATACAGGCGCGCAGACAATTGAAGGTCATGTAGAAGTTATCCAGGCCGACTCTCGTCATATTCCAAAGCCGAAAGATGCTCAGTATGACGGTGTGATAACATCTCCCCCTTATCCAAATCGAATGAGTTATATCCGCGAGTTGCGCCCCTATATGTACTGGCTAGAGTATTTGAGTGAAGCTCGTGAAGCAGGTGAGCTTGATTGGCAGGCGATAGGCGGCACTTGGGGAATCGCCACAAGCTGGATCGGAAGATGGAAACCAAACGGAATTACTGTTAATTATCCCGCTTTTACAGAAATGATTCAGGCTATTGCAAGTCAAAATCAGTTATTAGCCAATTATGTGCATAAATATTTTATTGATATTACTCTACACCTTGACTCTTTATTTCCTTATGTGGCTTCTGGAGGAAAAGTTTTTTACATAGTTGGAAATTCGAAATTTTACCAAACCCTTGTTCCTGTAGAAGAGATATATGCCGCTTTATTGCAAAATGTCGGGTTCATAAATGTAAAGATAACACCTCTTCGGAAACGTAACTCAAAAAAAGAACTCTATGAATTTATCGTCTCTGCTGAAAAATCTTAAAAATGACCCATATTTCAACACCTTTGCTTTTAGCCCTTGATTTTGGCGGTACTAAATTGACTGCTGCTGCGGCTCACCCCGGCCAACAAACCTGGTTGGCTCAACGGCGAGTCTTCTCGCCTCCCGGCAGTGATGACCGCTATGAGTATGATGCCATGCTCGATCTGGCTTATGATTTGATTGAACAAATTGAGCAATCCGTGGCCGCCATTGGAGTCAGTTTTGGCGGGCCGGTTGACTCGCCCAGGGGATTGGTGCGGCGCTCCTTCCATACCCCTGGTTGGGAAAATACACCTCTGGCCGATTGGTTACAGGCGGAGTTTAAAGTCCCGGTAGCGGTTGACAACGATGCCAATTCGGCCGCCCTGGGAGAGTTTCGTTTTGGGGCGGGCCAGGGCTGCCACCATTTGCTGTATATGACGATCAGTACAGGAATCGGTGGGGGCTGGATTATCAATGGCCAATCTTATGCCGGGGCAGACGGCCTGGCCGGTGAGATTGGGCACATTAGGGTGCAGCCGGATGGTTTTCTCTGCCCCTGCGGCCAGCGGGGCTGCCTGGAAGCCGAGGCGAGCGGCCCGGCCATAGCCCAGCGAGCCAAACTCTACCTGACCCAGAAAAAGCCCAAAATTACCTCTAAGTCCGGTGGCAAGGGCAGCCATTTGCTAAAACTGGTCGACGGAAAGGTTAAAGAGATCACCGCCCAAATGGTCAGTCAAGCCGCTGCTGAAGGCGACAAACTCTGCCAGAAAGTTCTGCGCGAGGCGGCAGAACGGCTGGGGGTGGGCCTGGCTACGGCGATCACCATGATGAACCCTGACCGGGTTATCCTGGGAGGCGGCGTAACCAAATCCGGCCCGCTGTGGTGGCAAACCGTGCTCGAAACCACCCGCGCTCTGACCCCGGCCGGGATCAGCGTTGATGTTGTCCCGGCTGCCTTGGGCGATGATGCGCCTCTATGGGGAGCGGCTGCCCTGGCTGAAGAGATGATCGAATGAGGTATCTCCCCCAGACCAACATCGAAATTATCAACCCCCGTTTGCCCTGCTCTCCCCTCCGGCATGTCCTGTTTGATTTTGATGGGACGATTTCGCTCATTCGAGAAGGCTGGCAGCAGGTGATGACCGAATTGATGGTCGAACTGCTGCAGGCGACGCCGGAACCGGAAGACGAAGCAACCTCGCGCCGCCTCATTACCGGCATGATAGCTCAGTCGACGGGGCAGCCTACGATTGATCAAATGGCCTGGTTAATCCCCCAGGTAGCCCGCCGGGGGGGGCAAGCCAAAACTGCTCAGGCGTACAAAGAAATCTATCTCGACCGCCTGACGGCGCGAACCAGGCAGCGGTTGGCGGCTCTGGCCGTAGGCCAGGTTGAACCGGCTGAACTGGCCGTGCCGGGGGTTTTGGACCTGCTGGCGGAGCTGCACTATCGGGGGGTTAGCTGTTCCCTGGCCAGCGGCACCGAACGGGAATCTGTGATCCAAGAGGCCGAGGTTTTGGGGGTAGCTCCTTATTTTGAAGGCCGGATTTACGGACCGCAGCATGACGGCATGATTTTTTCCAAGCAGAAGGTTATCCAACAGATTCTGCATGATAACTCTCTATCAGGTTGTGAGTTGGTCTCTTTTGGCGACGGCCAGGTTGAAATAGAATTTACTTTTGAAGTTGGAGGTATTGGCGTCGGCGTAGCCAACAATGAGGCTGAACGGCAAGGTATCAATCAGGTCAAGCGCCGGCATTTGATCGAGGCTGGAGCCAGTATCATCGTGCCTGATTTTCGGGAAGGCGAAGCTCTACTCAATTATCTGGATGGAAATCAATGAGACGGCTGTGGGAAGTAGATACCCTGCGTGGGTTTGCCATTGTGGAGATGGTGATTTACCATTTTACCTGGGATTTGAACTATTTTGGCCTATTCCGGGCCAATTTGTTGGAAGGTCCCTGGCAGTGGTTTGCCCGGAGCATTGCCACCCTTTTTCTGTTAGTGATGGGTCTTTCCATGACTTTGAGTTACACCCGGGAAAGCCAACACCTGGGACAGACGGCTCTCTTTGGCAAGTACCTGAAGCGCGGCGGTAAAATTTTTGGTCTGGGCCTGCTCGTTACGGTGGCTACCTACTTTTTTATCGGCCGGGGTTTTGTCATCTTTGGCATTTTGCATCTGCTGGGCCTGTCGATCATCCTGGCTTATCCTTTTTTGCACCTCAACCATTGGATTAGCTTGATCGCCGGCCTCCTCATTATCGGTGTGGGGGGGTATGTGGATAGCCTGGTGGTTTCTTTTCCCTGGCTCATCTGGTTAGGAGTCAAACAAGCAGGCACTTACATGGTCGATTATTACCCGGTCTTGCCCTGGTTTGGCCTGGCCCTGATCGGGATATTTGCCGGTTACACGCTTTATCCCCAGGGTATCCGCCGCTTTTCTTTGCCCGACCTGTCCGGCGCGTGGCCTATCCGGGGCCTGCGTTTCCTGGGCCGGCACTCGCTGTTGATTTATATTATTCACCAACCGATTCTGATAGGTTTTTTGATAGTGCTTGGATTTGGGTCTTTTTAAGAGTGGTCAGTATTCAACCGTCCATTGTTCACTGATTGTCGCTAACTGATTACTATATGTCGAAGGAGTCTCATGACGAATTACACCATCCGCCTGGCCACCCTGGCCGATGTCTCCATTATTTCCCATCACCGCCAGGCTATGTTTATGGAAATGGGTGTGAATGGCGACCATGAGACCGCTACCGTCCGATTCACTGAATGGCTGGAAGCGGCACTGCCGAACCAGGCCTATTTCGGCTGGCTCATTGAGATAGAGTCGGGTGAGGTCGTTGCGGGAGGAGGCGTATCACTTTTGCCCCGGCCACCCAGCCCCCAAGATGAAAATCACTATTGGGCTTTTGTATACAATGTTTATACCGAACCGGATCACCGGGGGCGTGGCCTGGCTCACCGGATTATGGAGACAATTCACGCCTGGTGCCGGGTGCGGGGGCTAAAAACCGTAGCCCTCAATGCCAGTGAGTTTGGCCGGTCTTTATATGAATCAATGGGTTACCAGCCCAATCCCGCCTTTCTCAAGTTAACCCTGGAGGATGACTAAAACAATGCCATTTGCTATGTTTGATAGGAGCCAGCTCAAGCTAAAACCCCTGGCCGAGCGGGTCAACGATATGGGTTTGCCCCAACTACTCAATCTGACTGACCCGACCCCACCCTTTGACCATCCCAATTTGCCGCTTCTGGCTGAACGGATCGCCGCAGCCCATCAACAGGGTGGGCAGGTTTTGTTGATGATGGGCGCGCATGTGCTTAAAGTAGGGCTATCCCGCTTCATCATCGATTTGATGGAACGCCGTATTGTGACCCACGTGGCTATGAACGGGGCCGGTCCAATCCATGATTTTGAATTGGCCTTAATCGGTGCTTCCACCGAAAGTGTGGCCCGCTACATTCAGGCCGGACAGTTTGGCCTGTGGGCCGACACGGGCCGGATCAACGATGCCATTGTGGCCGGGGCGCGCGACGGCATCGGCCTGGGTGAGGCCGTGGGCCGGGTCATCGAAGAGGAACGGTTCCCGTATCGTGACTTGAGCGTGCTGGCGGCGGGGTACCGGCTGAATATTCCTGTGACCGTGCATATCGGCATCGGCTATGACATTATCCACGAGCACCCTAACTGTGACGGCGCGGCGCTCGGCCAGACCTCTTACCGGGATTTTTTGATTATCGCTCACTCCGTGTCCAAGCTGCAGGGTGGGGTGATGCTCAATTTCGGGACGGCGGTGATGGGACCGGAAGTTTACCTCAAGGCGCTGGCGATGGCCCGCAACGTGGCCCACCAGCAAGGGCAGAAAATCAACCGCTTCACCACCGCCGTGTTCGACCTGATTGACCTGGGCGACGGCGACCTGCACGCCGAGGCCTCCAAAGATGACCCTCGCTACTATTATCGCCCCTATAAGACTATTTTAGTCCGTACTGTGCAGGATGGCGGCGAGAGTTTCTACTTCCGCGGCGATCATCGGGCGACATTTCCGGCCTTGCATCGTCAAGTGTTGGACAAATTGGAAATACATTGAGGAGTTCGATATGGCCGCAAAGCAAATTGTGCCGGGAGTGTACGCCGTCCCCCTGGGAGGGGTTAACGCTTTTCTCCTTGACGAACCGGATAACCTGACCTTGATTGATACTGGCATGCCTGGCAGCGCCGAAAAAATTCTTCAAGCTGTCCGAGACATTGGCCGCCAACCGGCGGATGTCCGGCATATTCTGGTAACTCATTGCCACCTCGACCACACGGGCAGCTTGGCCGAACTCAAGCAAGCCACGGGCGCGCCTGCTTATATGCACCCCACCGATGCGGCGATGATCAGGGCAGGCCAGACCATGCGGCCCATGACGCCTGCTCCCGGTTTGATTCGTTTTCTTGTGTTTCACCTCTTCATGCGGTTTACCCCTGCCACAATTTCCCCTGTAACCGTTGAATATGAGGTCAGTGATGGGACTGAATTATCGCTGGCCGGTGGAATCAAAGCGATTCATGCCCCAGGCCACTGCGCCGGGCAGCTTGTTTTTCTCTGGCCCCGTCATGGCGGTGTCCTCTTTGCCGCCGATACTGCCGGCAATATGATCGGGTTGGGGCTTAGCCTTATCTATGAAGATTTGGCCGAAGGAAAGCGCAGCCTGGCCAAGATTGCCGGCTTGGAATTCGAGGTGGCTTGTTTTGGACACGGCAGCGCCATTGTTGGGGGTGCGGCCGACCGATTTAGACAAAAGTTTACCTGATATGATGAACATATCTCGGTTTAACCAATTATTAGAAAAATTTCCCTCCCTCCATATCCTGGTGGTAGGTGATTTCTTCCTGGATAAATACCTCAGCCTCGACCCGGCTCTGAGCGAAATTTCATTGGAGACGGGACTGGAAGCTTACCAGGTGGTCGAAATTCGACACAGCCCCGGCGCGGCCGGAACGGTGGTTTCCAACTTGCGGGCCATGGAGGTGCAGGTTTCGGCGCTGGGCGTAATTGGGTATGACGGCGAGGGATTTGATTTGAAGCAGGGTTTGCTAAAGCGGGGTGTTTATATTGACGCGCTGATTGAAACTCCGGCTCGTTTCACCCCCACCTACACCAAACCAATGCAACGCTCACGCGAACCGGACGGTCCGGAGCGAGAGTTGAACCGGCTCGATATAAAAAATCGCTCTCCGCTGCCGGCTGAACTAGAGGCTGCTGTCATTAGTCAATTAGAACGATTGACCCCTATCATCGACGGGGTTATCATTGCCGATCAGGTCCAAGAGCGTAACTGTGGGGTGATCACCGACGGCGTCAGGGCGGCCCTGGCCCGGTTAGCCGAAGCTTACCCCACCAAAATCTTTGCCGCCGACTCGCGGGTGCGGATTGGGGAGTTTGAGCAGGTCACGGTCAAACCAAATTTGGACGAAGCGCGAGCAGCCACGGCGGAATCCGGACTTCAGTCTGGCTTCCAGAATGAAGACCCATTGGTTGTGGCGCGCACCTGTGGCCGGGCGTTGTTTGAAAAAAACAAAAAACCGGTGTTTGTAACGTTGGGAGGGCAAGGAATATTAGTTGTGACCGAACAGGGGGATGAACACATGCCTGGTATTCCGGTTACCGGCGAAATTGATATTGTGGGGGCCGGAGACAGCGTAATGGCTGGCCTGACCGCGGCTTTGTGCGCCGGCGGTACGGCCAAAGAGGCGGCCTTCATCGGCAATATGGCCGCCTCGATTACCATCCAACAATTAGGCACAACCGGTACCGCTTCACGGGAGCAACTGCGCCGGAGATTTGAGGAAGTGAAGTAAGAAAGCGTGAGACGGCAGTCTCCTCGTTACCATCTCACCATATCATCGCCTCAGCGATAGCCCCATTTGGCTCGATAGACAGCCCCCACAGCCAACATCAGCAGGATAATCATGCCAATCCAAAAACGGCCATCGCGCATTAATGTGGGGCCGTCGCCCACGCCGGTCACCGGCAGGGGTTTGTTAATCATTTGTTCGCCGGGGGTTGTAGTGGTGGTTGTGGCCGGGCCGGCGCCGGCGATGATGGTTTCGGAAATCAATCTCGGCCCAACCAGGCTAAAGCTGTCTAAGGTGTACTGCGCCTCACCGGGGTCGGGCCATTTGTTCCAGGCCCGCACAAACAAGGTGATTTTGTCGGAACTGGGCTGAATGGTCGTCGTGTAGCTGTAAAACTTGGTGACCGAGGCATTAAGGAGCTGCTCATCCCAGGGCAGTTCCACCCAATTGGCTTCGGGTACGTTTTGCCAGTTCTGCAGATTGGCCACCGCATATTGCATCCGGTAGCCATAGCTGCTCTTACCGACGTCGCCGAGACCGGTCCGAGTCTGGCCGTGTATGGTGAGCGTATAAACTTGGTTAGGCGTAACTTCAACCTGCTGATAGATACCGCCATAACGGTTATACGCCGTGGCTCCGACCATAGTAATCCGTTGGGCGCTGGAACCCGATTCGACATAGGGAAATGTCTCCGACCCGTAGAGAGCCTGTACCCCATCGTTCTTGAAGGGTTCCCAGGCCAGAGCCACGCCTCTTTCATCAAATCCTTGTTCAAAATCACCATTTTTTAATAAGTTTTCGATCGGGCCGGCTTTTGGTTTTGTCGTCACCGGGGCACTGACGACAGCAGCCGCAGTCTGGGTCGGAGGGACCTTCGTTGTAACCGTTGGAGTCGCAGTTGGAACGGTGGTTGCCTTTGGAGACGTGGTGGCTGGGGGCTGCTCTTGAATGACTCGGGTTGGCGTTACCGTAGGTTCCTCTGTACCTGAAAAGGGTACGGCCGGCGTCGCCTCAGTTGGGGAGAGCGTTGGCGTGGGCGTGCCGCCGGCTACCTCCTCGCCGCCAGCCGTAAAGATACGAAAAATAAGCACACCGACCAGGCAGATGAGAACCAATAATACTAGCCCGATCAGAATAATACGGCGGTTGTCTCTTATTGTTTGCATAGACGCTCTCCCTGGTTAGCGTACTGAGCGGTCATCCAATCTCCAAAACACACAGTTTTTAATACCAACCCCACGGCGGTATCACAACCATTTGCCCCGGAGTTAACCCTTCATCCGGCGCCACACCATTGGCATCGGCCAGCTTGGCGGCCGGCAGGCCGCACTGAAAAGCGATGCTGTAGAACGTGTCACCCGGCTCGACTTCGTAAAAATTGGGGCCAGGTTGGGGCGGCATGGCCGGGATAAATAATCCTTGACCGGCAATAACAAAATATTCAGGTGAGACGCCGTTGACGGCGGCCAAATCTGGCAAAGGCACCCCAAAATACCAGGCAATACCTGAGAGGGTGTTACCTGGCTCCACCCGGTAGCAAAAGCCGGGGGTCCCGTTGCCCGAATCAGGCGGCTGTTCCGCTGCCGGCGTAGCATTTGATTGGCCAGAGGGGGTGGGAGTGCCGCTGCTCGCCGGAGGAGTCGGCCCGACAATGGTCACTTGGGCTTCATCTGCCGCCGTAGCCTCGCAGTTGTCGGTGACGGTCAGGGTGATGGTGAAGTCGCCGGTGCTGCTGTAGCCGTAAGTCACCTTCTGGCCGCTATCCGTGCTGCCGTCCCCAAAGTCCCATTCGTAGCTGGTGATTGTGCCATCGGAATCCGTGGAGCCGCTGCCATCAACGGCGACAAAAGCCAGGCCTTTACCCATCATTGCCTGGTAAGGTCCCCCGGCCTCAGCCACAGGGGGCTGGTTGTTGGCACAATCAGCCTGGACGGTCGGTTCAGCAGTTCCCCCGAGTGTCGGCGTCGCTGTCGGCCCGGGCACGGGAACAGTCGTAGCTGTCGCTGTGCCCTCGACCAACTGCTCAGTGGGTGAGGGTTGCTCGGTCCCCGGTTCCTGGGTTGGTAAAGGTTGCTCGGTCCCTGGTTCCTGGGTTGGTAAGGGTTGCTCAGTCCCTGGTTCCTGGGTTGGTAAGGGTTGCTCGGTCCCCGGTTCCTGGGTTGGTAAGGGTTGCTCGGTCCCCGGTTCCTGGGTTGGTGCGGGCTGCTCGGTGCCGGGGGCAGGGGATGCGGTTTCTCCAGGAGGCACTAATTCTCCGGTTGGGATGGCTGTGGGCGTCTCCTCAGAGGGGGCTGCCGGCGTTGGTGCGCTGGTAGGAGCGCCGGGAAGACCTGGAATGGGGAAGGGAAGTAACCCTCCGACCAGGGGGCCGGCCAAGTAACAAAGGACACATACCCCTACCAGGGCTAGTAAAATCAACAAGATAAGGCGCAAGGGGCTGGTCCGTTTGCGCGGAACCTCCTCTTCTTCTTCCTCTTCTTCCACTACCTCTTCGTCAACATCGCTATTGGCAGTCATGAGCATTCTCCTTAAAATAAGGTGCGGTAGCTGATCAAACTTTGAAACCAAATTTAGTATACCATAACAATAGGAATTATGTCAACAGAATTGTCTTTGTTTGCCTGGTATAAGGTTGATTCTATTTCTGAATGTGATATAATAAGAGTATATTATTATGGAAAGTAGAGTTCAGGAGCAGTAGCTTATGAAGCGCCTTTATCGCAGATCATTTGGTATAATTGTGGCTGTTGCTCTTTTCTTGCCCACCTTTTTTGCCACGCCCACCCTGGCTGGAGAGCCGGACAAAACTGTCGGGGGGATAAACCCTAATCATTATGTGTGTGTAGATTCAGAAAATAAGATTGTTGATTTAGATAGTGATGCCTTCAGTGGTGAAGGTGATACGGCTATATTTGATGAGGATATAACGGTTGATCTTGACGAATTGGAAGAGGAATGTGAGGAAGCAGAGGATGAATTGGATGAGAATCTGACCATTACTTTGATTCGTCAGTCTCGAGTCGAAGGTTATGTGGTTGAGTTTCACCAGGATCCCTCGGCGGTAGGCGGGTGGCAGGGCGTGTTTTCCAGAGATGTTCCGGTGGTCATATCAGGTCCTGGTTTTGAAGTTTTTAAGGCTTCTGAGAAGGATGGTTCCTATTATTTTGATAATTTAGGCGCAGGGCCGGTAACCTTTAATTTACGCCTACCAGCCGATGCTCATGCTCTCAACCCAAATGTTACGGTGGTTATCAATGGCTTCTTTAACACCACCAGCGGAATTTATTTAGGTTTTTATCGAGGCGAGATGTCACCGCCTGATATTACAGTCATCGCCGCACCTGATGGCGTGCCACTGCCTCCGGCTAATTTTACCTTTGAAGACCTTGAAGGTTCAGATGACTCGCTTGAAAATCTTACCGGCATGCCCAGTGTTGGCGGTGTTCTACCCCGGCGGCAGTCTCTCTATATCATTGGGTTGGCAATTGCCCTCCTGGTTATTTTGCCCCTGGCCGGAGTACTCAAATTGCAGCGACCCCGTTGAATAATCACCCCCTATTTGACCTTAATCCACTTACGAGATTAATACGAAAGCGTGATGCATGAGAATTTGTGCATCACGCTTTTTGGATTATGACTATTAACAATGACCACTTAACGAGCCACTGTTTGCAGTCGTTTCATGGTCAGGCGAGAAGGCGAAGGGAGATAGCTATCCCAATGGATAATCTCATCAAGCTGATAGACCCCTCGTACAATCTCGCGGGTAGCCGGGTCAAGCTGGCGGATGGCGGTGTCGAGGGTTCCCATAGCTTTGGCTTTGTTGAGTGCTGCAGCTACTTCTTCCGGTATTTCCACCGCTTGTAAGTACAAGTTTCTCAGGACAATCCCCATAGGATTCAATCGCTCGGCCAATAATTGGCTCAGTTGCTGTTCGATGCGTTCACGAGTAACCGGTCTGAAGAGATCCTGCATAGTATAATCACCCACAAGTTTACGCAGACAAACATCAGCATGACGGGTAATCGATTTTTCCGCACTGGCCAAGTTGCGCAGACGCTGGCTCAGGTTTTGGGTGATAAGATCAGGTTGGAGTACATAGGTACTCGACCAGTTGATGTTGATCAGAATGCCATCGCTGGTAGCAATAGAAGCCGCCCGATTCGCCGCGAGTTTGGTTTTGGTTTCAATGGTAAACTCAACCCTTTCAAAAGGGTGAAGGATATGCCGGCCAGGCGGTAACATCCGTTTAAAGAAACCATCCCGGTTGACCGTAATGGCGATATTGTCCTCGCGGATTACACAGCTTTGCCTGTAACGAAACACAGCCACACCAATGGCCGCTAACAGAACGAGAGTAGTTGCTAAAGTTATTATGAGTGTCATCACACCCTCCATTAGTCCTAAGTCTATGTTCATCTCCCCTCTACTCACTCAATGGCGCTTACCACTTCAATCCCGTTGAGGCGCATGTGGTAGAGGAAGATATAGTGCAGCAGGTCACCCGCGTGAGGCACTGCCCCAATTTCCTGGGCCACGGAGACCGGCAGGTCATAAGTGTCTACACAATCAGCCGGCAGAAAAACTCGTACTTTTTCATTACGGGCATTGCCGCGCAGTTTAAGATGCATAGCCAGTTGGTAGGTGCATAAATCCGTACAATCCCCGACGGTGATAAAGGTATTGATCTCCGGGTGTCCCTTCAGCCAGGCGTCTAAATCTGTCTCGATGACCGAATTAATGGAATTTTTGGGCATAATCAGAAATTGGTCAAAAAAGGGTAAATCTTTGAACTTATCCACGGCTTCACTTTCGCGGGTGCCACGGATACAGTGGGGGGGATAGCTCTCAAACTCAACCGAGTTCGCCGGGTGAGTATCTTGAGTTAAGATGAAGTGTCGCACCCCAGCATGATGACTTTTCTCAAAAAGGGCTACAATTGGAGCGACGATAGCGGCCACGCGAGGGCTGGCCAGCGGCCCTTCGTAACAAAAGCCGTTGATGACATCCACCGAAATTACCGCAACCTGCTCAGGCCGGCCGTTGATTACCTGAACCATAGTCACCGGCTGTAAGTTATTTTTCCACTCTACTATATACTGCAAAAAGGGTTGGCTATTTTCAATCAATTGTTCGACTTTCATTTTACTTGCACTCCATAAGTGTGAATATTACACTAATTCAAAAATAAATGAATTTAATAGTGTTTTATTAACACTAACTATAATCCAAAATAAACTTTTTGTCAATAATACACTAAGAATTTTAAGGTTGAAGTACGATCGCCGGCAACCGACCGACGACCGTCGCAAGTGGGCAGCAAGCCCTCTTTTTGGCGGTCGGTGGTCCCATTTTACATCCAGGGGAAGGAGGCTACCCCGGACGCCTCCGCAGCAATCCCATGCTTTTCAATGATGGCAATATTACCCCCATATCCTTTGCCCGTTCTCTTAAGGTACTTGGTCAGATGGATAAACGCTTGACAGGTCATACGTTCCCATTTGACTTTCCTCATGTGTTTTATTTAACTTTCTTGGTTGTTTTAGGTTTCAAATCTAATTTGGGTGGTTCTGGTAATCTCTTTTTGGGCGTTATTTGCTGCAAAATTTCCTGCGGGTTTTGGAAATATTTCTTGATGAAATCTAACGCTGCTTCAACATCGTCAAACGCTTGAAAAATTACGTTACCTGTATTAATCTTCAAAGCTATTTCAAATCCCTCAACATTAGGGATTTGAGGTAAAGGTGCAAGTAATTCGTCAATGGCGCGTTTGATTAAATCCGCGCCGGTGACCAAGCGATTCTCAGCATCTTTAGCCCGTTCAAACTGTAGCCAAGTAGCTGCCAGGTTATCTAATTCGCCAGTATCTCTAAGCTTGATGAGAAGATTAGCAAGATGCCAGGGATAGGGATAACTTTTTCGCAAAGTTAGTGGGTCAAGTTTAAAGGTCTGGTCGCTCAAATAATCGTCAAGCGGCTTTTGTAACGTGCGATATACCTCTTCGTCTGAAGCTACCCAAACCATTTTGATGTCACCTTCAGACATCAGCACAACAGCAACCCCCTCAGTCCAGTAACCTGCCAAGATTGCGGCGGCTCCACGCACGGTGGCATATTTCTTTTTCACTTCCCGAAGTTGTAGAATCCACGCTCCTTTATCATTGTGATGTCGAGCATCTTTGAGCCACTTGGTCTCCAACAAAGCCACAGGATCATCAGAGGCTTTAGCCATAACCACAGTATCGAGTTGGCGTAAAGAACCGCCAAACATTTCAAGTTTGACCTTGCTGCGGCCCTTTTTTGGTTCGAGTAATTCATACTCTTTATGTGCCAGACTCAGATAGTCTTTTATAAAGATGATAACTACTTTTTCAAAAGCTTCGCCTATCAACTGGCCGAATTTGTCGGCTGCTCCTCGGTCTGATTCGGTGTATGATTTAGCTTCCACTGGTCTCTTTTCTCGCTTATTTGGTTAGAATAACCACACCTTCACGGAGTGGAATATTGTGGCGTTGAGGATTTTCTTTCCATTTACCGCCACGTTGGCGTAGCTCCTCGTACTTAAAATCGCTGAAACCAAGCCCTAGCCCTAATTGACCTATGATTTGATCAGTTTGAATATGAACCCCATATGGCGCGGAATCACCTAAAACCAGGCAAAAATGCCCATTCCGCTCAATTACTCGGTATGTTTCTTTTAACACTGACACAATATCGTTGAAGTAGAGGGCGACCATCAGGTCGTAATCTTTTTTCCCACCTTTTTGAAGTCTACGTCGCGTTAGCTCCAAAACAGACTGCTGTAGGAATTCGTACACTTGAGGTGATATTTGTTCTATCTCTGGACTCACCGCAGTTTCTACTTGATACTGACTTCGATTTATCTGCGTTGTGGCGGCTACAATCAACTTATCCCGAAAATTGCGGGAGATGTCTTGCCAACTTTGAGTAATGCCCCAAAAATATGTTTCTAGACGGGTTCGATCGGCATAATCATAATTGTTTAAATAAGGGGGTGATGTGAGAGCAAGTTTTACCTGGTTGTCGGCCAAATTTTGTCTTTGTCGTGAATCACCTAAAATATTGCAGATCTTACCAGGAGGAATTTCTGGTGTGCCAGCACGTATGACTTGTAAGTCAGCATACATTTGCCTTACCGTTTTTTGAAACACGGTGAAAGCGTCTTTTAATGGCATTTCTTGATTGTCTTTTCGTGGGGCGACGTAAGGCCACCCTGTTCGAGCATCGGCTGCATTTCTCAAAGTATCGGTCAAGGCTAAACTGAGCAAGTTTTTGATATGCTCGTCCTCGATTTGATTCTGAATAAATTCTCGTAAAAGATAGAGGGTTTTTAAGTCTTGGGGATGATAACACTTATAAATTAGCTCTGGGAAAGCTCCTTCGGTATTGACACTTTGTATTTGTTGCCTTACAAAGGACCGACTTTTTGTAAGCAAATACTCAAGTTGCCAATTCAGATGCACTAAGTCAAATTCCCAGTAAAGTTTGGTATCTGCTACCCAATGTACAAAAGAGTGGGCTTCTACTCCATAAGCGTTTATGCCTTTTCGTTTGGCGCATAGTAAGGTCGTTCCGCTCCCAGAAAATGGGTCATAAACCCAATCACCGGGCCTGACTCCGAATAGCTCAAATCCTACCTCGACAAATTTGTAAGAATATCCAGCCGGATATTTAAACCAGCGATGAATAGGCGCTCGCAGGCTATCCTTAAAAGTACCAAGTTCTTGGCCCTTAGTTATAAACCACCCCGGTGAGGGTGTTTTTTCTCCCTCCGTGGGAAAAAGCGCGAGCTGCGTCATACTGCTAGAGATCATATTTTTTCCTAAATTAAGGATTTTGGCTTAGTGGGGCAGTATAGCACACTCTATCTGTTGCCGATAATAGCAGAATACTTTATGGAACACTTGCCGCAATCGGCGCAAACTGCGCTCCCCCCAGCCGGGTCAAATCTTGCTGGCTCAGTTCCAGCCCAAACATGGGGTCGCCGCTGCTGATGTTGACCTGGCTATAGTGGGCAATTGCTTCATCAGATTTACGATTTACGATTAGGAGGGCTAAATTCCAGCCTTAATCGTAAATCGTAAACTGGCAGCATGCAACACGTGAGATGCTCAAAACACAATTACTCCCCGCGCCGTTTCTCCACTCAACATATCCGCGTAGGCTTCATTGATCTGGTCGAGCGAATAGGTCCGAGAAATTAGCCGGTCGAGATCGAGTTTGCCTTTGAGATACAGGTCGGCATAAAGCGGGAAATCGCGGGCGGTGTTGGCCGTGCCGTAATAGGAGCCGGTAACGGTTTTCTCTTGGCGGGTCAAGATGGCTCCAGGTAGATTAGTGTCGCTGCCCATCGGCGCTACGCCGACAAGTACCACCATACCGCCGGGCCGCACCACCTCCAGGCTCTGCTCCTGGACAGCCGGGATACCGATGGCTTCAAAAACATAATCCGCTCCCCGCCCTTCGGTCAAACCCTGGATAGCTTGATTGGTGCTTGGCCCGGCCATGACGAAATCGGTTGCGCCAAATTCTAGGGCCATATCACCTTTAGCCTCGCTGCGGTCAACGGCGATGATCCGGCTGGCCCCGGCTAACTTCGCCCCCATCACGATATTCAGCCCGACGCCACCCGCGCCAAATACAGCCACACTGCTGCCAGGCCGGACCCGGGCCGTGTTCAGTACCGCGCCAACACCCGTAGTCACGGCACAACCGATGAGGGCGGCGATGGTTAGCGGGACTTCTTTGCTCAGGGGTACGCAACATTCTTGGGGCACTACGGCATAATCGGCAAAGCAGGCCAGGGCGCTGAAATGATAAACGGGCTGACCCTCTTTGGACAGGCGGGGCGTGCCATCCATCATCGTCCCGGCCCAGAGCGGTCCCACATAGGTGGAGCACAAATTGGGACGGTCGTTGAGACAATAAAAACACGAGCCGCAGTTGGGCGCCCAGTTTAAGGCCACGTGGTCGCCGGGTTTGACGCGGGTGACTCCCGGCCCTACCGCTTCGACCACCCCGGAACCTTCATGTCCCGGTACAACCGGGGTGGGGTGTTTGGTCGCTCCGGTCATCAGGTGCCAATCGCTATGGCACACCCCTGCCGCTGCCACTTTAACCAAAATTTCACCCGCTCGTGGCGGTTCAAGATCAAGTGTCTCAATCTTAAACGGTACACCGACTTCATAAAAAACGGCTGCTTTGATTTTCACGGATAAGTCCTCTTTTCTCTAATAGTGATAGATGTGAGTGCCATAAAATGTTCTGGCGTATCTTTGAAATATCTACGTGAAAGGTGAGATGTTACAGAGCAAAATCATCACGTTTCACGAGTCATACAGATTCTTCCCCTCCAACTCCCGTTCCCGCTGCGCCATGTAATCTTGCAGAGCCTCTTTAATAGCGGGATCAAGGGGAGGCGGCTCGTATTGGGCCAGTAGCTCCTGGTAGATGGCGTGCGCCCGCTGCACGGTACTCAGTTCACCGGCCTCTCGCCAGGTGTCGTAGGGTTGGCGGTCGCTGAGAGTGGATGGGAAAAACTCGGTGCTGTAACGGGCCTGGGTATGGGGTGTGCCAAAGTGATGGCCGCCCGACCCCACCTCGGCGATCATATCCAGGGCCAGCGTGTCGTCACTGATCTCAAAACCGTCGAGAAAATGGTAAAACATAGCCAGATTTTCGACGTCAATGATAAACTTTTCGAAGGAAGCTGTCAACCCACCCTCCAACCAGCCAGCGGCGTGCATGATCAGGTTACTCTGGGCCAGAATGGCCGGCCAGAGATTCCATAGGGTTTCGTAGGTCGCTTGAGCATCAGGGATTTTGGCCGTGGTCAGACTGCCGCTGGCGCGATAGGGCAACTGATAGCGCCGGGCCAGTTGCGCCCCGGCGATCAGCGCCCAGGCGCCCTCCGGCGTGCCGAAGGCCGGGCTGCCGCTTTTCATATCAACGTTAGTGGTGAAGCCGCCATAGATGGCCGGCGCGCCGGGCCGAACCAGTTGGGTCAAGGCTACCCCGGCCAATGCCTCGGCGTTCTGTTGAGCTAGGGCCGCGGCAAGGGTGATGGGACTCATCGCTCCGGCCAGGATAAAGGGCGTGATAAAGCAAACCTGTCCGGCGCGGGCGTAGGTAATCAGCCCGCCGAGCATGCGGGCATCGTAGCGGAGAGGGCTGTTGACATTAATCACATCGCCAATGACCGGATCGCCCGACAAATCGCCAAAGACAATTTTGGCCATGTGGATGAGATCGGCGGTGATTTCACGGCCATGCGCTGCTTCCATCACGGCCTTGTCGCTCAAGGTGAATCCGGCATAGAGCCGGCGCAGGTGGCGGATAGACACCGGCACATCTTGCGGGGTCACTTGCTCCCAACAGCCAAAATGCAGCACGTTGCACAGTTGCGATAGCTTGACAAAGTTCTCGTAATCCAACATCGTGCCCACATGTCGCCCCTTATCCAGGCTGGAGGCATAAACCATCCCCCCATTTGGGCCAAAAGCAAGCGAGTTGCCGCCAATGAAGACATTTCTCTCCGGGTTACGCGCTCGCCAGGTGAAAGATGCAGGGGCAGAGGCTATCGTTTCCAGGAGCAGCCCCCGCTCAATCCAGACGTGCTGGCTGGTTCGGTCTACTTTAGCCCCAGCTTTACCCCACAAATCCAGGGCCTCGTCGTCAAGGAAGTCAAGCCCAACATTTTCGAGGATGTGCATAGAAGCTTCATGGAGTTCCTCGATTTGCTGCGGTGAGAGAATTTCGAGGGGTAGGAGGGGATTACGCGGTTGCCGGAAGGGTAGTTTTAGCAGAGGTGTTTCTGCTCTTTGCCGCCGCCGGACGGTTCTTTGGTCTGAACGTGCTGTCTTCAATGAAACCTGCCCAAAAGTAAAATGTTCTATTTCACTCAAAAATATTGACAAACTTGCCTTACCTGTATTAAAGTTTGACCATTATAACACGGTCAATTTAGAATGTCTATGGAGGTAGGCAATGAGGCCAACCATCTGCGCCCCACGTGGTTTACAATTGACCTGTAAAAACTGGCTCATGCTTGCTTACCGGCCTTAATACGCCAATTATTCTCTACCAGGAGTAAATTTATGAAAACTATACCCCAATTAACCCTCGCTGAAGCAGCCCGCCTGGTGCCCGATGGGGCCTCGATTATGGTCGGCGGGTTTGGCATGACCGGCAATCCGGTTCACTTGGTGCATGCCCTGGCTGAGCGGGAGGTCAAAAATTTGACCATCATCTCCAACAATGTAGGTGAACCAGGCCTGAGCGGAGGCCGTCTGCTGCGAAATGGACAACTTCGTAAGGCCATCGGATCGTTCTTTACCTCGAATCCGGAAGCTGTGCGAGCGGTGCAGACCAAACAAATGGAGGTCGAACTGCTGCCACAGGGAACCCTGGCCGAAGCTATCCGGGCAGGCGGGGCGGGTTTGGGTGGTTTCTACACACCTACCAGCGCCGGCACCCCCCTGGCGGAAGGACGAGAGATCAAAATTATCAATGGTGTGGAGTACGTTTTTATCCCCGCCCTGCGGGCCGATGTGGCCCTGATCCGGGCCTGGCGATCTGATACCGCCGGCAACTTGGTCTATCGAATGACCGAGCGCAACTTTAACCCGATGATGGCTACGGCGGCCAACTTGGTCATCGCCGAGGTGGAAGAGATTGTGCCGGTTGGGGGCCTGTCGCCCGATGAGATTGTTACCCAGGGTATCTATGTGGATTTCTTGGTGCAAGCCCACGTAACCCTGGAAGATTTGGGTAGTTCGGCCTCGGTTGAGAGCCATAAGGAAACTGATCCGACCAGGCTGGCTATGGCGAAACGGGCCTTTGCCGAGCTAGCACGGGGCGATGTGGTCAACTTGGGCATCGGCATCCCCACCCTGGTAGCTGACCTAATTAAACCGGAGGATGGAATTATCTTACATACGGAAAACGGACTGCTGGGTGTTGGTCCGGCTCCAGAGCACGGTGGAGCGATGGAGTATCCGGTTAATGCGGGCAAGCAGCCGGTTACAGCCTTACCGGGTGCTTCGTATTTTGACAGCGCTACCTCGTTTGCTATGATTCGGGGTGGTCATATTGATGTGACTATTATGGGGGGACTGCAAGTGGATGAAGCGGCCAACCTGGCTAACTGGGCGGTGCCGGGTAAGCCGCTGCTGGGCGTTGGCGGAGCAATGGACCTGGCTTCCGGAGCCAAAAAGCTGATTGTGACTATGACTCATGCCAGCCGTGACGGCGAATCCAAAATTGTGCCCAGTTGCACCCTGCCACTGACCGCCAGGACCACTGTGAACGTTATTATCACCGACTTGGCTGTGTTTAAGTTCATTGAGGGCCGGTTAACCCTGATTGAACTAATGCCAGGAGCAACGCTAGAGCAGGTGCGCAGTCTGACCAGCGCCAAATTTGTTGAGGCGCTATAATTAGGAATTTGAGGAAGGTATTGGTACTTCTGTATCATCTCGAAAATTTGGGGGTAACCTGCCAGGCCCCAGGGGTTTCCAAAAACCCCTGGGGTTTCTTACTTCCCTGTTATGGCAAGATGTGGTATACTCTTACTGACTTTTTGCGAATTAAGAAGGAATAATACTCTCCATGCAACACTTTCTTACCATTGCTGATTTCTCCGCCGATGAACTGTGGCAATTTCTGAATAAAGCTAAAGAACTGAAGGATGAGCTAAAACACGAGGGCAGTAATCGGCCCATCCTAAAGGGTAAAATTCTGGGCATGATTTTCCAGAAACCATCCCTGCGTACCCGGGTTTCCTTTGAAGCCGGGATGTTGCACTTGGGCGGCCATGCCCTGTATTTGTCGCCCCAGGAGATTGGATTGGGTGGACGCGAGTCGGTGCCGGATGTGGCCCGGGTGATGTCGGGTTATGTGCAAGGAATCATGGCTCGTGTTTTTTCTCACGACCATATTCTGCAACTGGCCCAATACAGCAGTGTGCCGGTTATCAATGGCCTGAGTGACTACGATCACCCCTGCCAAGCCCTGGCCGATATTTTTACTATATGGGAACATTTTGGCCGAGTTGAGGGTTTAAAAATGGCTTATGTGGGTGACGGTAACAATGTGGCTACCTCGTTAATCACTATTATGGCTAAACTGGGAGGCCATTTTAGTATTGCCACACCGCCCGGCTACACGCTCTCCCCCGCAGTGGTTGAGGCAGCCCGGTATCTGGCCAAAGAAACAGGTGTCGAGATTGGCGTAACCCAGGACCCGGTTGAGGCTGTGGTGGGGGCTGATGTGATTTACACGGATGTCTGGACCAGTATGGGTCAAGAGAAGGAAACGCAGGAGCGGCTGAAGGTCTTTCCACCCTACCAGGTGAATAGCCAACTTGTGGCGCGAGCCAGGCCGGAAGCGGTGGTGATGCATTGCCTGCCTGCCCACCGGGGTGAAGAAATTACCGATGAGGTGGCCGATAGTCCGCAGTCGCTGCTCTTTCCCCAGGCAGAAAACCGGATGCATGCTCAAAAAGGCATCCTGGCGTTATTATTAAGCTAGTCAAATTTTGGATTTACGGTTTTGGATTTATGATTAAAAACCCAAAATCGTAAATGGTAAATTCAAAATCCAAAATTGAACATGAGGGATTAACGTGGCGGGAGACCAGAATAGATTCAAAACAGCAATGATCCACGCCGAACGGTTTAGCGAGCAAAACAATTGGCCGGAGGCGATCAAGGCCTACCGTTTTGCTCTGGCTGAATTTCCTAACAATGAAGCGGCGATTATCGGCTTTGCCAGGGCGAATATGGTAATGGGTCAAACCGAGTTGGCCTGGAAAGCCTTGCAGCAAGCCCTCCGAGTCAACCCAGGTAATTATGAGACGCTAACCTATTTAGCCGACATTCAAAAGCAAATGGGGCAATTGGATGCGGCGGCTGAAACGTACCTGCGAGTTGGAAATGTTTTTGCCGGCCAGGGTGATATGGGCTCCGCCTTCGAAGCCTGGATGCAAGCGGTTGAGTTAGTGCCCGACAAAATCGACGCTCACCAGAAACTGGCCCAGGCTTTTGCTCAGGAGGGCAAAACTCGGCCCGCCGTGCGTGAGTTTCTGACCATTGCCGCTATTTATCAAAGCCGTGGGGCTGACCACTATGCCTTGCAACAGCTTCAGGAAGCCCAGGCCCTATTGCCTAAAGAGCCGGCCATTGCTTCGGCTTTTACCGCCCTGGAAGAGGGACTGCCGATTCAGCCTGACGTGCTGGATGAATCGGCGGCGGCCGAGTTAGAGATGACCCCAGAGTTTACCGAGGAGTATGGGCAGGAGGATGAGTTTGAAGAAGAGGATATTTTTGGCCTCGATACCGAATCGGCTCCGAGCAATCTTGCCTTTGGAGGACTGCTGGAATCAACCCAGCAAAATGCCTTGATAGAATTGGCCAACGTGATTTTTGAAGATGAACAACCTATGAATACAACCATCTCCAGAGATCAGATTAATCTGCTCATTGTTCAGGCCATTGATTTGCAAACCCATGAAAAACTGGCTGAGGCAATCAACAACTATCGCCAGGTAACTCAGGCCGGTGCAGGCCGCCCTGCTCTTTACTTCAACCTGGGCATGTTGTACAAACAGCAAGGCCAAGCCAATGAGGCGGCCAAAATGTTCAAGATGTCGGCCCAGGATCGAACCTACCAGATAAGCTCTCAATTTGCGCTGGGAGAGACTTACTACGCGGCTAACAATTATGAACTGGCTCTGAGACACTTTTTGGAAACCTTAAAGATTATTGATTTGCAGAATGTGACCGGCCAAAAAGCTGAGAACCTGGCTCAAGCCTATGAAAAATTGACCGATAGTTATCTAAGCCAAATCGACCCTAAAAAAGTAGCCAGTTTTATCACCGCCGTGCAAAGATTTTTTGCCAATGCTAACTGGGCGGCGAAAGCAGCCGAAGCACGGGCGCGGATGGATAGCGTGACCGAAAATGGCTCAACGATGAGCCTGGCTGAGTTTTTGGAAACTCCGGAAACCGAGATAGTAATTACGACAATGGCCCTCACCAGTGAGTACATCAAGCGCAACTTGTTGATGACCGCCTCTGAGGAGTGTCTACGTTCTATCCAAAAGGCGCCTTCTTATTTGCCCCTGCATGTCCGTTTGGCCGATATTCTGCTCAAGCAGGAACATACGGAAGAGGCCATTACCAAATATCTGTACGTTTCCAGAGTTTACCTGATGCGGCAACAACCTGACCAGGCCATCAATCTCTATCAAAAAGTACTGCGCCTGGCCTCGATGGATGTGACGGTTCGTACGAAATTGATCGAACTTTATATCTCCCTACAGCGGGAAGAAGAGGCCCTGGAACAGTATCTTATCCTGGCTGATTCCTACTACCAATTGGCCCAGGTTGACCGTGCTCTGGAAAAGTACAATGAGGCGTTGCAGTTGGCGGCTCACTCCGGTAACAGCAATACCTGGAAAATGGAAATCTTAAACCGGATAAGTGATATTTACAATCAACGCTTTGATTGGGCTAGGGCCAGTGCAGCCCTGGAAGAACTGATAAAACTCAACCCCTCGGATGAGCGAATCCAACGCCAGTTGATTGATCTATACTATAAACAGAACAAAGTAAGCCAGGCGACCAAAGCCCTGGATACACTCCTCTCAAATTATAAGCGCTACAATCCACTCAAGGCTTTAGAATTACTAAAGGAATTCTCCTCAATTTACCCAGACGATATGTCTCTGCGCCAGCGGCTGGCCGTGGCCTATGCCCAAAATGGTATGAATCGAGAAGCTATCGCTGAGTATGATGTGCTTGGGGAAATGCAGATGGAGAATGGTCTGCGAGCGCAGGCCATGCAAACGATCCAGGCGATTATCAATTTGGGGCCAGATGATGTAGAGGGGTATCGCCGCCTCTTGGTTCAACTTAGCGGTGGGACAGCCTAAATTGATCGAACGACCTCACTTTCGATAAGGAGGAGATTCGGTTTGAATTAATAGCTTCCTGGCATGGACAAGGTATAATTGTGTCTGATATCCTGCCAATTCTGTCACGCTTAGATTTTATTAGCGTGGTTGATATATTGTTGGTAGCTTTGGTGTTCTACTGGATTCTGAGCTTAATCCATGGAACCCAGGCGGTCCAACTGTTAAGAGGTATTTTGATTTTGTCGGTGTTGGCAGCAATTGCCGCCAGCGCCTTTCACCGCCTGATCGCTTTTGGCTGGCTTATTGACAAAGCCTTGCCCGCTCTGCTGGTGGCTATTCCGGTTATTTTTCAGCCGGAACTCCGGCGGGCGTTGGATCGGGTGGGGCAGACCGGCAAATTATTAACCAAACCTCGTCAAAGCACCCAGATTGAACGAGCTATCCACGCGGTGAGCGAAGCTGTTATTCCGCTGGCCCAGGCCCACCACGGCGCTCTGATTGTTTTTGAACGCAGTACTGCCCTGGGTGAATATATCGAAACCGGAATCCAGTTGAAGGCGATGGTTAGCCCGGATTTACTGATGACCATTTTTTACCCCAACACCGCCTTGCACGATGGGAGTGTCATCATTCGTGGCGACCAGATTGTGGCGGCAGGAGTGGTTTTGCCCCTGGGGGGTGAAACCTCAGCCCTGAGACAGGAATGGTTGGGTACTCGCCACCGGGCGGCGCTAGGTATTTCCCAATACACCGATGCTATTGCTGTGGTGGTGTCTGAAGAAACGGGAATCATCTCGGTGGCTCATAATGGTCACCTGATTCGCGGCTTGGATAAAAAACGGCTTGAGCAAATCCTGATAGCCTTTTTTAAGTCACAATTGATGACCGGATCACCTGCCTGGCGGCGAATCGGCCAGATGGTCCTCAAACGGATGGGTTGGGAGAAATCGTTTAATTCCATCACGCCGGCTCGACCCCAATCGAAGCAGTAAAGGGGTCTGATGGTGCGTCGCTTTTTGAACAACCTCGGTAGTCTGGTACTCTCTCTTATCTTGGCTACTCTTGTTTGGATTGCCGCCGTCAGAGAGCAAAACCCCCCCCGCCAGGGGGATTACGACCGCAACATTCCCATCGAAATTATTCCGCCATCGTCCGGCCTGGTTACAACCGATACCTTGCCTGAAACGGTGCGGCTCAGTTTACAAGCCCCAGAAAGTAGTTGGTTAACTTTGACTCCTTCCAAATTCAAAGCTTCACTTGACCTTTCCCCTTTAGCCGAGGGCTTTAATGATGTGCCCATTCAAGTCAGTGTGTCCGATTCTCAGGTCAAAATTATCGAGCAAAATCCCAAAGAGGTTAGTGTTTTCCTCCAGGCAAAACGAACTGTTTCGCTGCCGATTCAAGTGGAAGTGATGGATGAGCCGCCGCTGGGGTACATCTCCCGGCCACCCCAAGTTGATCCGGCCCTGGTTACTATCACCGGCCCGGCTTCGCTGATTGCCCAGGTGGACCAAGCAGTGACTGAAATTTTTATCCGTAACACCCGTGAAACTATCGAGCGGACCAGCCAGGTACTCGTCCGTAACCGGGATGCTCAAGTCGTCAATGGCTTGACTGTTAATCCGCCGAGAGTGCAAGTTACGCTGCCGATTGAACAACGATTTGGCTACAAAGATGTCTCGGTCAGTGCGGTGGTTGAAGGCCGGCCTGCGCCGGGCTACTGGATGAGCAATGTGCTGGTCAATCCGCCCCGCCTGACCATTGTGGGCAGTCCTAAGGCGCTTGGCTCGACTCCAGGTTTTATTGAGACAACCCCGATTAATGTCAATGAGGCCACTCAAGATATTGTCCGGATTGTGCCGCTGAATTTGCCAAAAGGAGTGACGGTAGTATTACCGGAGAAAGATACAGGCAGCCCCGGCGGCGTTGAAGTAAAAGTCGAAATTGCCGCAATTGAGAGCGGCCAGACGGTGCAGCGATCTATTACCCAACAGGGTATTGATCCTGATTTTATTTGGATGGCCTCACCTGAACGAGCGGACGTAATTTTATCCGGCCCCATTCCCCGCTTGCAGACGCTTACTCTTGATGATGTCAAGGTTATTGTCGATTTATTTGGGCTAAAGCCGGGTACCTATAAGCTTCGCCCGACCGTCTTTTTGCCGGATGATTTGGGGGTGAAGGCCATTCTGCCTGATACGATTGAAGTGACCATCAGCATAAATCCACGCTTAGTCCCGACTGCCACCCTTGCGCCGATAGTGTCAACCCCTACCCTGACGCCAACCCAAACGACCACAGCCACGCCGACGCCATTAGCCGCCGACACGCCCCAACCTAAAGCAACTCTAACGAATGTTGAGGATAATTTAAAGTAACGATGAGCCAACTAAAACCTATTGTGGCCCTGGTCGGCCGGCCTAATGTCGGCAAATCAACCCTTTTTAATCGACTCGTGGGCCAGCGCAAAGCTATTGTCGAAGATTTAGCCGGCACCACCCGCGACCGCCTCTACGGTGACGCCGACTGGGGAGGGCGAGATTTTATTGTGGTTGATACAGGAGGGCTTGAATTGACCCCGGTGACGGCGGAGATACCGGGGGAGGAAACTACCGGTTTTCGAGCAGGGGTAGCCAGTCGTCTTTTTCTTAAGGAAATGCGGGAGCAGGCCGAACTGGCTATTGCCGAAGCCGAGGTCATCGTCTTCATTGTGGATGCCGAAGCAGGTGCGACCGGCCCCGATGAAGATATTGCCGCTCTCCTCCGTCGTACGGAGAAGCCGGTGCTATTGGCCGTCAACAAGGCCGACAACCAGCAGCGGCGTCAAGAGGCTGTGGATTTTTATACCCTGGGACTGAGTGACCCCCTCCCCATCTCCGCTTTGCACGGCACCGGTACAGGAGACCTGCTGGATGCTATTGTCGCGGCGTTTCCCCCCGCCGCCGAAGCGGAAGAAGAGGAAGACGAGGCTATCAAGATTGCTATTCTCGGACGGCCTAATGTGGGGAAATCGTCGCTGCTAAATAAGCTGCTCGGCGAGGAGCGAGTTATTGTGTCTGATGTGCCGGGCACCACTCGTGATGCGATCGATACTCGTATTACTTACGAGGGCCTGGAACTGGTGCTGATTGACACGGCCGGTATCCGCCGTCGGGGTAAAATCGAGACAGGGGTGGAAAAATATAGCTTTTTGCGCTCGCTCAAGGCCATCAGCCGGGCCGATGTCTGTTTACTGCTGGTTGATGCCGGGGAGATGGTGACGGCCCAGGATGCCCACATTGCCGGCTACATCATCGAGGAAGCCAAAAGTGTGGTGGTCATCGTTAACAAATGGGACACTGTAGACAAAGATACCCAAACGATGGATGAATTTGCAGCCCGGATCCGGGCTGAACTTAAGTTTTTAGCTTACGTGCCGCTTCTTTTTATCTCGGCTAAAACCGGGCAGCGGGTGACAAAAGTGCTGCCGTTGGCCCTGCAAGTGCAAGAAGAACGGCTGCGGCGTATCCCTACCGGTGAAATCAATCGTTTGCTGCGGGAAGCCGTAGCCAAGAATCCCCCCAAAGGGGGACAGCGCCAACGCCTTAAATTTTACTACGCTACCCAGGCCGGCGTTGACCCGCCCACCTTTGTCTTTTTTGTCAATGATCGCCAACTGGTTCACTTTTCCTATGAACGTTATCTGGAAAACACCATCCGGGAGCATTACGGTTTCCTCGGCACGCCGTTACGGTTAGTTTTCAAGAGTCGAGGCGAGAAGGGGTAACTATTCCCGCATAAATTTCCCCATCAGGCCAAAGGCGATAAACAGACAAGCCGTTCCCACCGTACAGACCCCCCATAGACCGTATGCCTCCCACAAATTTGTCGTGATCGGCGATCCGGTGGCTCCGCCGATAGCGATGCCAAACAGGATCAGCGAAAACATCGTACCTCGTGCTTCGGGTGCTTGTTCGGAATAAAGCGGGATCAGAGAAACGATGGTAAATTCCATAAAGAAGCCGGTAACGACCAGGGCAGCCATCGCCACCGGCAGACTGCTGCGAGTCAAGGGCAGCAAGAGTAACATGCCCCCGGCCAACAATAAACCCAAACCACTCCCCCGGCGTTTGCCCAGGCGGTCAATAAATAAACTTGATAAACCTGATCCGGCCAGTTCGGCCAGGCCAATGACGGTTGCTACCAGGCCAAGTGTCGCCGCTTTTAAGCCAAAGTCAGTGTTCAGCCAGATCCCCCAAATCGAGACAAAGGAAGTAACTGCCACAAAAAGTAAGAGCGCCACCATCATCGAAGCCAGCACGTTCGGCCGCAGGCAGAGTTGGCCCATCTCTAACCAGGAGAGGCTGGCCGGAGTATGATGTTGAGCCGGAGGCAGGTAGCGCCAGACAAAAACAGCCCCGATCAGGCTCAACAGGCCGACCATAAAAAAAGGAGAACGCCAACCGAAGGTATCAATCAGCCAGCCAACAACCGGCAAGAGAAAAATCGCTGCTGCAGCCCAGGCAAATTCTACGGCGGCTAAAGCACGGCCTCGTCTTTCATAAGCCACCTGGTCGCTGATGTAAGCTTGCTGGGCGGGTAAAAAGGCGGTCAATCCCAACCCGAAAACCACCATCGGTAGAACGGCCCACCCTTGGTGGGTCAGGGCTATCCCTATCATCCCCAAGCTTTGAGCTAATAAACCTGTCACCATCATGCGGCGTCGCCCATAACGATCCGACCAGACCCCAAAGATTGGCCCACTCAAGCCGACAATACCTCGGATAAAAATCAGCCAGCTAAAACCGACAACCGTTAAACCTAGGCCCCCGGCTATTTGGGAGAGGAACGGAAAAACCATCCGCGTACCGACGTCGATAATCAGCCGAGCAAAGAAGACCAGGCTGATAAGTTGTAGCTGGAGACCAAAAAAGAGGCTCAAACGACCTTGCCAGGATGTTGGATTGGTAGTCTGGGTCAAAGTAATCTCCTTCAAAAATAGACCGGGGACCGAGAACGGGAAACCGGTGACACACCGGGTGAGCGAACAGTCGGTCATCGCCGGCAGAAGAATTTTTATCACCCCTGGCGTCGACTCTATAGGTTATTTTGGCAGCAAAGGTAGCCGGTGTAGCGAGTGCAGAGCGGTCCGCTTTCGGGTAGTGATAAGCCTATTGCTTGGAAAACCGCTGCCAGCTCAGCCAGAGGCAAACCCATAACGCTGGCAAAGCATCCCTCCAGGCGCTCGACGGGGGCAAAACTCTGGTTTTGGATGGCATAAGCGCCGGCTTTATCTAAAGGATCGCCACTGGCGACATAAGCGGCAATCTCGGCATCGGTGTAGGAACGCATCCAGACCCGGCTTTGGTGGAGACGAGTAACTAGGTGGGAGCAGGGGAGCAGGGGAGCAGGGGAGCAGGGGGCCGAGGGAGTAAACTGATCCCTAACCCCTGATCCTTGATTGCTGACTTCTAAGTTCTGGTTACTGACTACTCCTACGGTCAAACCACTATAGACACAGTGGCAGTGCGAGCGCAACTGTTTGAGCATCTGAGTTGCCTCGGCGGCGTTAGCCGGTTTGCCCAGGATTTTATCGTTGAAAACAACCACTGTATCGGCGGCAATGATGATAATACTTTCTGGCGGTCGGCGGTCGGCGGTCGGCGGTCTATTCTCGGAGCAGCGGCCAAGCGTGGAAGCAAGTAGAGGAAGGCTGGCCGCTACGGCCTCGGCTTTTGTCCGGCTGAGCCGTTGGACCAGGGCTTGTGGCGCTTCACCGGGCAGGGGGGTCTCGTCGACCTCTTGCTGATGGCCTTGAGGTGCGTCAGGTGCAGCCGGTAAAAAAGGTCGAACCACTATAAAAGATAACCCCACCGCTTGTAATAGTTCCTGACGGCGGGGTGAGGCTGAGGCAAGAATAATCAATAGGATTCCTACTTGGGCGAATTTTTAAGGGGCAACAAGACGTAAAACTTGGTACCAGGATCCTGTGGATCATTACGGCCGGCGCTCTCAACCCAAACTCGTCCCCCATGCGCCTCAATAATACCCCGAGTGATGGGCAGGCCCAGGCCAATCCCCCCACCTTTAAAAGCAGTTTTGCTGCTGGAATGATAGGCAATATCTCCCACCACATAAAATTGCTCAAAAATATCTTTCTGCTCGGCCGGATCAAGCCCAATGCCCGTATCTTTGATCAGAACAATGACTCCTCCCTGTTCCGGCCCAGAAGAAGCGGCAGCCGGCGATTCATCAGCAGCAGGATTAATTAACCAACCCTGAATCGAAATCGAGCCGCCATCGGGGGTATATTTTATAGCGTTGCTGAGAATATTCCAAAAAGCCTGGCGCAGCCGTTCGCGGTCGCCGATGATTGGCGGTAAGACCTCTAAGTCTTGCAGCGTAATATGAAGTACGCGATCATTTTTAGCCGGGTTTAACTCACTCAATGCAGCCTTGATGATCTCGGCCAAATGAACCGGTTCTTGCCGCAGTTGCACTTGCTTGGCCTGAATGAGCGACACATTGAGGATGTCATTAACAACTTCGCTCAAGCGGTGGACGGAATGGTAAATCCGGCCGGCCAAATCCCCCACGCTCCCATCGACCATCAAATCCGGCTGCTCGCTCTCCTGGGCAATTGATTGGAGCAACCGGGCATAACCGTAAACCAGGGTGATGGGGGTTCGGAGTTCGTGAGCCGCCAGGGTGATAAAATCGGATTTTAATTTATCTATTTTTTGGAGGCGCGTATTTGCTTCTTGGAGCTCGATAACTTTTGTTTCCAGGCGTTCGACCAGTTTGTGGCTATATTGGCCCAGATAATATTGGCGCTCAGTATTGGTAATGGTATCTCGATAGCCGTCCAGGTAGGAAATAACTTGACGAGGAAAATCGTCGACATTAATTGGTTTAGGAATATAACCATCACAGCCCGCGGCCAAAGCCAATTCGCGCTCTCCACTGGTTGTACGCGCCGTGACGGCGATAATAGGCGTCTGTTCCAGGGTCGGAATACTGCGCATGCGAGTCGTCGTTTCATGCCCATCCAGCCCCGGCATATTGATATCCATCAAGATTAGATTGGGTGGATCTTTTCGGGCCAGACTAATACCATCCAGGCCGTTTGCTGCCTCAATCACCTCTAACTCATAGATTGACAAAAGCCGATTGACCAAAGCCCTGTTGATAGGGTCGTCATCAATATACAAGATTTTTGGATGTGCTGGTCGAATCGTCCGTGACAAGATGATTATCTCCGTAACTGGTAGTCACCCCTACGGGGCAGATGCAAGGCTGTGCCCCTACTCGAGAACATCGCTGATGCTATCAAACAGTTCTTCTTCCATAAATTCGCCTTTTTGGAGGAGAGATTCTATGCGTCCAGAAAGGCGTTTGTAATCTTTAGTGGTTAAGTCTTTGGCTGTAATAACAATAACCGGGATGTCGCGTAACTCAACATCTGCTTTCATTATATCTAAAACGCTGAAACCATCGAGTCCCGGCATCATCAAATCCAACAATACCAAATCGGGTTTTTCGGTGCGGATAAGGTTAATGCCACTAATCCCGTCGCCGGCTTCATAAACGATATATTTCCGGCGATATTGGAGGATACGACGGAGTAAAAGGCGGGCGTCGGATTCATCTTCAATGATGGCTATACTTTGAACGCGCTCGTCGAGTCGCTCCAAGGCTGAGAGGAGACCTTCTTGGGGGACCGGTTCGTTGGCAGTTCGTTGCCGGCTGTCGGGAACGATGTCAACTTCAACCTCTTCTCGTTCGAGGTTTTGCACCCGAATATGACTCTTGATAATCTCATTTTCTAGGATTTGTTTTTCAACTGGGAAGGTATGACCGGAGGCATTGACCACCACTGTTTCATTAGGGCCGATGAGCTGCTCCTGGACCATTTTAATCAATCCGGCGCAGGCCACGGCAGCAGCCGGTTCCATCGATAGGCCCTCCATCTGGGCCATGACCCGCATCGCCCGGAAGGAGGACTGGTCGTCCACTTTGACAAAAGCGCCGCCATAAGTCAGCACGATATTCCGCAGATAAGGATAGGCCGGGCCAGGATTGCCCGTAGCCAGCACATTGATAATGCTGGAAGGGTTTTGGACAATCTCGGCGGTTTCCAGGCCCTTATGAAAGCTATTGACCATTGGAGCGCAACCGTCGGTTTGGATAATGGCTAGTTTGGGCATGCGCTTAATCAGGCCCATTTTAAACAGTTCATTGAAGCCTTGCCACACTCCAATCGGCCCCATCCCACCACTAACCGCTTGAATGTACCAATCCGGCGCGGACCAGCCTACTCCCCGCAGCCGGCCAAGCTGCTCGGCTATTTCATAAGCCAGAGTTTTCATGGCCTCGCGGGCGGCAATACCTTTGACGCCTCGATCTAAAAATAGATTACGGTAGCGGGCGAACTCGGCGGCGACTTGTTTGGTGCGATCATAGTTGCTGGACACTTTGATAACTTCAGCGCCATACAAGGTCACTTCCCGCATTTTTTCATGGGGAACGTTGCTGTCTAAAAAGGCCCACAGCTTAATGCCGGATCGGGCGCAATAAGCCGCATAAGAAATAGCCACATTACCCGTCGAAGCGACCACTAACTCTTTGATATCGGCCTCTTTGAGAACAGAAATAGCCAGCGAAGCTTGCCTGTCCTTAAACGAAGCCGTTGGACCTTGTCTTTCGTCTTTGATAAAGATGTTGCGCCGCCCGAGCATAGCCCCCAGATTTTCGGCTCGCAACAGTGGCGTCCAGCCCTCGCCCATAGAGACGGTATGTTTTTTATCGAGGATTGGCAGCGATTCCCAATAGCGCCACATGGTGCGGTCTCGTTGGGGTAATTCGTGACGCCAAATATAAGCTGTTTCGTTCAGATTGTAGATAAGGTCAAGCCATTCCCCTCCACACTCTGGACAACTCGTTACTAATTTTGTATATTCTTCGCTATAGCCACAGGCAAGGCATTTGTAAGCAAAAGACTTGGTCACGGATATACTCGCTTCAATGAGTAGTGAGTCGATTACAACAGCACCCTTCGATACGCCCATTTCCTTTGGTCGGAGCTACTCAGGCTGCTGCGGTCTACTGGTAGTCTAAGCAACTTCGCTGTTGTGATGCATTCGTTTGAGGACTTGACCTACATCCTCCAATAGTTCGTTCTCGGTAAAGAGACCTTTGCGCAGGAGAACCTCTACCTGGCCCGTCAAGAGTTGCTGCTCGGTTGGGTTAAGCTCTTTGGCGCTAACAATGATGATAGGAATAGAGCGTGTTTTTTCACTGCTTTTGAGCGCCTCAACAACCTTAAAACCGTCCATTTCTGGCATGGTTAAGTCAAGCACAATTAAATCGGGATGAACACTCTGAACCAGGGCCAGTCCATCTTTGCCGTTACTGGCTTCAATAATTTTATACTGCGACTCCACTTCAAGAATACGACGAATGAGCAAAATATCGTCGGCTTGGTCGTCAATAACCAGAACTTTGCCTTGCCCTTTGGGTTCGTTTTCTAAACGTTTGAGCGCCTTCACCAGTTCTTGTTCGGCAATAGGTTTAATCAGGTAATCCGCTGCACCCAGCGAGAAGCCCCGGTTCTTATCGCTCACAATGCTGCAAATGACGACGGGGATATCCTTGGTGAGAGGGTCTTGTTTAAGACTTCTCAAGATATGCCAGCCATCCTTTTCCGGCATCAAAACATCAAGCAAAATAGCCGATGGCTCCAGCTCTTTGATTTGGGCCACGACATCATGTTTATGGCTGATGCCAATGACCATGTAATCCTGCCGTTCCAAAAATCGCTCGTACAGGGTAATAACGCTGGGGTCATCGTCGATGGCGACGACGACTTTCCTTTGTTCCGCCTTTAGTTCTCCCAAAATATCCATCGTTGGTTCCGGCTGTTCCGGGTTGGGGTTAATGGGGACGAAAAAGTAAAAAGTTGAGCCATGACCCAGTTGGCTTTCCACCCAAATGTGACCTTTATGCATTTCTACAAAGTGGCGGCTGATCGGCAGCCCTAAACCTGTGCCACCTACTTTACGCGTGGTACTGGCGTCAACCTGAGTAAACTCTTCAAAGATGCTGGTCAACTTATCATCAGGAATGCCAATCCCAGTATCAGCCACACTGATGATAACGTTTTCGCGGTCAGCTTCAGCGTGGATCGTAACCTCGCCCTCATCGGTGAATTTGCAGGCGTTGGAAACCAAGTTGAGGATAATTTGCCGCATCCGGGTAGGATCCGCCCAAATAAGGGGCAACTCATCCGGCATTTCTTGATGCAAAGTAACCGGCTTATCCTTGACCAGGGCCACTGCCGTTGACATGACGCTTTTGATGATGGACGTTAGTTCGACTTCCTCGAAATTCAACTCCATCTTGCCGGCCTCAATTTTGGAGAGATCGAGGATGTTGTTGATGAGGCTGAGCAGATGCTGACCACTGTTGTGGATAGAGGTGAGGTCGGTTTTTTGCAGTTCGGTCAGCGGTCCATCAATGCCTTTCAGAATGACTCGGGAGAAGCCTATGATGGAGTTGAGCGGTGTGCGTAGCTCATGGCTCATGTTGGCCAGGAATTGGGTTTTGAATTTATCGATTTCTTTAAGCCGTTCGGCTGTTTTTTGCTGCTCGGTGAAAGCGCGAGCGTTCTGAATAGCGATAGCCAATTGAGCGGTCAGAATTTCCAGGGTAGAGATGTCTTCTTCATTAAAAGCGCCGGGATCGGTGCTTTGCACATCCAGAGCGCCAATCAGGGTGTCGCCTACTTGCAGGGGAATGGCCAGTTCGGCGCGAGTGTCCGGCAGAAACTCGTTGCGGCGGTACAACACAATCCGGTTGCTCAGGTCGGTATCGCGTACCACAATGGGTTTGCGCTGGTAAGTGACTTGCCCAATAACACTCTGACTGCCAATCGCCAACTTGTGATTCTGCTCTAACAGCTTTTGGCCCGCCTGTCCGGTGCTCTTGTAGAGAACCGCATACTGTTTGGCGTCATCAATGAGGAATATCTGGACGTGGTAGAAATCAAAACTTTCTCGAATGAGTTCAACTGCTTGGCTGAGCATCGCCTCTTGATCAAGAATGGAAGTCGCCACCCGGCTAACCTCTGAACTGGCCTGTAACTGGATAGCTCGTTGCCGGGTATCTTCTAGCAAGCGGCGATTTTCCAGGATAATCGAAAGTTGGTCCACCATAGCCCTGGCCCGATTGATTTCTTTTTCGGTAAAGATGTGCTGCTTGCCGACCGAGTGGGCCCAAACAGATCCAATGACCTGGTCGTTCACAATAATGGGTACTAGTAGCAATGAAGCAATTTCACCACTTAACTTCATTCCTCTAATGGGGGCTATGAGGGGATCGTGGGCAAAATCGTTAATGGCGACAGGCTGCCGGGTGGCAATCAGCTTCTCGTAGGAAGGATTGCCTTCTATGGGAAGGCGCAAATCAGGTTCGGCCGGCCGGCCCTCTCTAAATAGAGCGCGAAGTTTGCCAAATTTGCCGTCTTCTTCAAAAAAGAGAACGCCGCCCTGTTTTAAACCCAAAATCGACAGCATAGCTCCAAGCACGGTATGCAGCATTTCTTGTTCATCTTCGGTCGTGACCAGAGCGCGTCCCACCTCATAAAGCGCTTCAGCCTCTTCGCGGGCAGCCTGAGTTTGCTCAAATAGACGAATTGCCTCAATCGCTTGAGTCGTCTGGCTGGTAACAGCCGCCACAATCTCCATATCATCCTCATCCCAAACCCTCTCCTGGTCGGATGTTTCAAAACTAGCTACTCCAATAACAGCCTGATCTTGCAGGGTTAAGGGTGCTACCAGAATCGTGGCGTTGGGAATTCCTTCAATATTAGGAACTTGGAGAGTTGCCTCCTCACCATTCGCGCTGGGATTTTGGATATCGCCAGATAAAGACCGGGAGTCACCCGACAGAATAATGGGCCGTTTGGCTTCGATGACCTGGTCAACGAGGGGGTAAGGCCAGATTTCTGGGGCGACAGAGAAGCCCTGTTCGGTCAGATGATACCCTGTGGCTGCTTCTTGATCGCTCAAGAAAGCGGCCCATTGTTCGCGCAGATAATATTCGTGGACTTTGCTGGTTTCCTCCAGGGCTTGGCGGGAAGCCTGGAAAGCGCGGGCTGCTTCAATGGCATTCGCCAATTGGTCGGCCATAGACTGCAAAATGGTAATATCACTCTGGCTGAAGACGCTCCGTTTGGTACTATGAACATCCAAAGCGCCAATAATTCTACCCCGCGCTGCCAGGGGTAGGGCAATTTCTGACTGGCTTTCCGGGAGGAGGGGGTTATTAAAATAAACCGTATCCTTCCCCCAATTTTTGGCCAAAAGCGGTTTGCCCGTTTTTGTGGCCGTACCAACGACACTTTTACCGCCGACTTCCAGGCGATGTTTAATGGTTAGCAGTTGTTGCCCAATCTTGCCGGTAGAGGCTTCGACGACGGCATATTTTTGATATTGGTCAACCAGATAAATTGAAACGTGGTAAAAGTCAAAGCGGTCACGGATCAACTCGACGGTTTGCGGTAGTAAGATTGGTAAATCCAGGGAACCGGTCGCCACCTGGGAGACTTCGGCTACTGTTTGTAGCAGGGTGGCACGGTACTCCACCTCTTCAAACAAGCGCCGGTTTTCCAGGGCGCTAGACATCTGGCGGGCAATATCCTCATAAAGGCGGATAATTTCTGGAGCAAAGGAACGGCCAAGCTGATGCCCAATCAGGATAAAACCGCCCACTTCGCGGTTAAGCCACACAGGAACGGCCACCAGGGTGTTGATTTGCATAATGGTCAGCAATTGCCGCAGCATTTCGGTAAAACGCCCGTCCTCGGTGGCTTTTTGGGAGGTAACCGTTTGGCCTGTTTTCAGCAGCGGGCTAAGGCCAAGCTCTTCGGTGGAGAAGCGCATGCCCGGTAAAATGGGAGGCCATTCTTGCCTGGGGTTATTCCATATCCCAACCATTTCTAGCTCAACATCACCCTCAATTTGATCATACATCAAGATTGCCACCCCCCGATCCGGTTTAGTGGCGGCAATCGCTTCTAGGGCCAGATGGTAAATGGCGTCGGTTCGTCTGGCGTCGGCCACGAGCAACTCTTGGCTCAGGTGCGACAGGGTTTCCGAGTGAAATAAGTTTTGCTGGGTGGCTGCTAACAAGCGATGGTTTTCAATGGCAATGATGGCCTGGTCGGACAGCGTTTGGTAAATCCGGGCCTCTTCTTTAGTATAAGTATGCGACCCCCTGGTCGAGATCGAGAGGATACCTTTATACTCGCTTCCCAGAAACATCGGGGCCGAAAAGGCTGTAGTGGCGCCCAGATTTTTATACATAAACAGACGAAAAGCTTCGTCTAGGCGCTCATCTTGACCCTCAGCCTGACTCAGGTTTTCTGAAATCAAGGGGTGGAAGGGAGGCTGGGCAAAAGCATGCACCAGCGAGAAGGTGTTGGCAGAAACTTTGGCCCCAACCGGAAGAATGTAGCTGGAGTCCCGATCCCAACTGGCCACAATGGTTACGCCTTCGATGAGACCGGCCTGATCCCGGTCTACCAGCGAAATGCTGACTTGATCAATATTATAAGCTTTTACATTTTCAATGACGACCTCAAAAACCTCTTCTAAATCGGTGCTCTCGGCCAGCGAACGGCTAATATCATAAAGTTTTTGCGTTTCGGCCAGGGCCGTGTGAGTTTGTTTGAAGAGCTGCGCATTTTCAATGGCAATGGTTACACGAGCAATAATCGCCTGCGCCAGTTGCAATTCATTTCGAGTGTAGTCTTGGTGTTGGTTATGGCCAACTTCCAATACCCCAATAAGTTTGTATCTCACAATTAAAGGAAAAGTAACTAGGGTCTGGAGTTTTTTGGTCCGGTGAGACTGTTTGAGATAGGGAGGGGAACTTGGGGTGTCTAAATGCTGGATAATAGGATCGGGCTTGTGGAGTAATGACTGTAAGTAGGTTATTTCCTCAACCGCGTCCACCCCGGTATCGAGATAATTGACGACTTTCTGGGCTTTATTACGACATTTGGCCGTTATCGCCTCAAGGCGGGTTCGGGTGGGGTCGAACAATAATATACTGCAATTGTCAGCCTGCAAATAGTCAATAATTTGGGTTGCCAGGATGTCATAAATTTGCTGGGGGTCTATAGTTTCAGAGAGTTGCCGGCTGGTTTCAAAGAGAAGCGATAATTCTCTGGTCCGCTCTTGAGTTTGTTGCAGTAAGTGCGCATTTTCAATGGCCAGAGCTACCTGGGAGCTAACCTCTTCCAGTAAACTTATATCATCGGGCGACCATTCTCGTTCATTTGCAGCATCTTCAATGCCAATGACGCCAATAGTTTCCCCATTAAGCTTAATAGGAGTAAACAGTTCTGGGCTATTATTGCTTTGAATGACGCTTATACCGGCCTGCTCTTCAGCCAGCGCCAGTTGCGCCGGTGTAGGCAGTTCTTCTAGCTTTGAGACAGTAGTCCGATTGTACTCATAACCGATGGGCCAGTTGCGGCCTGCCGGCTGGGTGGGTCGGCTCAACCCTTCCTCGTAGTGGATATTGTAAAGAATTTTGACTTCTTGCAGGTCGTCATGTAATTGCTGGATTGTTTGAGTGTTCTTGATGACCGTAGCCAGCAGTGTGGCTACACTCAATAGAAAATTTATATCGACTTCGTCAAAACTGGCTACTTTATTACTTTGAACTCTAAGCGCACCCAAACAATCTTGCCCATGATTCAGGGGCAGAGCTAAATCTGAACGGATTGAGGATCTTGTTTGATGAGGTTCTGACAGGTAATAAGTGTAGGGAACTTCATCAAGATTAGGCAGATAGACCGGCTTACCCGTGCGAACGACTTCGCTGATAATGTTCTCTTCGTCAATCGAAAAGAGATTTGTTGTTTGCGTGGCGGGTTTCATCCCCACCCCAAGCTCTAAGTAGAGCCATAAATCTTTACCGGAGGGAGAAAGACGGTAAATTTGGGCAGTCCGATATTTGAGTGTCTGCAACAGGTGCTGCAATCCGGTTTGTAGAATGATCTCCACTTTCTCATCGGAGCCGATGAGTTGGCTAATCTGGCGCATCACCTCTAATTGGCGGAAATATTTTGGGGCAAGCTGGGTAGGTTTAGCTTCCAGGGTTTCTAAATTGCTCATTCTTTTCCCTCGTTTAGACCAGACCTGACAGGTCTCTGATCATTCAGCCTCGCCATTCGTTGAGTTAACTAAATGGACATAGGTCCGTTGACTGTTTAGGGCCTCGCCGACTTCTTTCACCGTTGTTTGGAGGATTGTGTCCAGGTTGGTCGAAGCCCGTACTTTAGTGGTAATCTCTTTAATCAAGGCTTCCCGACGGGCGGCTCGTTGGCTGGCTTCATACCGTTGAGCATTATCCAGGGCCAGGGCAGTTTGATCGATAAACGTTCTGAGCAGCCTGAGTTGAGCATCGGTGACGGTGCTGTATATATCTTTATTAAAACCGACCTCAACGAAACCAATATTTTCTTGCCGGAGCGTGAGCGGGGTAAAAACTCTTATCCATTGGGCCTGACCTTCCGCTTCATAAATCTCTCGGTCATAACGGTCATCCCAGCCGGTAAGGATTTCAGTTTTGCCCGTTTTAACAATATTTACTGTAATATCGTTGCTGCTTAAGGCAAAATTGGTGCGTTTGAGGTGAGATTCAGTAACTCCAAAACCGGCGATGGCTTTAACCCGTTCTTGATGTTTATCCACCAACCCCAGGAGGGCATACTCAAAACCTAACGCCTCGGCGCAGGCTTCAAAGAAAATATCCGCGATTTCTTTCACGTTCAACGTTCCGGACAACTTCTGGCTGAAATTCTGTAGGGCCAGCGTCTCCAATAAAAGACTCTCTGCCTCTTTCTGCGCTTGAGTTACCCAGGTGAAGAGACGCGCATTTTCAATGGCGTTAGCCAGTTGGTCGGCCATAGTCTGTAATACCGTGACGTCTTCTGTAGAGAAAGCTTCTCGCTCAGTGCTCTGTACCGTCAAGGCGCCAATGACCTGATCCCGGCTAACCAAGGGCAAGGCCATTTCAGAACGGGTATCAGGCAATAGTGGATTCTTAAAGTGAACCGCTTCCTGGCCCACGTCCAGGGCAATACGGGCCTGGCGATTTTGAATACTCCACCCAATCATCGACTCACCGCCAATTTTGAGTTGGTGCTTGCGTTCCAGTTGAATCTGCCCTGCTTCACCTGTGCCGGCATAAAGAACGGCCCACTCTTTGGCGTCATCAATCAGAAAGAGGCCGACGTAATAAAAGTCGAATTGATCCCGGATGAGGTTAACCGAGGTATTGATCAATTGGTTAACGTCGAGAATGGAATTGGCCGCACGAGAGACTTCGGCAGCAGTTTGGAGCAAGTCGGAGCGATAGCGAGCCTCGGCCAGCAGTTCTCGGTTTTCCAGCCAGATGGCTAACTGGTCGGCAATAGCTTCGCCAATCTCGATATCTTCCTGGGTAAAGCTGCGACCTTTTTCAGTTACATCCGCGCCTAGTACGCCAATGACCTCGTCGTGGCTGACGATTGGGATCAGGAGCATAGCTTCAGCTTGACCCCTAAAATGCTGATTATGTTGGGTCAGCGGGTGGTTGCTAACATCTTCAATCACCAGGGGAGAGGGGTTAGCTTGCAAGTGCTGAATCGTCATGTCTTCACCGGCTGGGAAAACGATGTTGGAGTCTACCACTTTATTGTCAACATATAGTGTTTCAACCCGATGATACTCATTCGCCGGATCGAGCAACATGATCCTACCCTGGCTGACATTAAGCAAGAGTAGATATTCGCCCAGTACGGTTTCAAAGGCCGCCTGTTGATTGATCAACGTAGCCAGGGCCTCACTAATGTTATAAAGGAGCTGGGTCCGGGCCAACATTTTGCGTTGGCCTTCCTCGGCTCGCTTGCGTTGGGTCATATTGTGGATAATACCCTGGTAGCCGATCAAGTTGCCCTCATGATCGCGCCACAGTGTGGCGTTAATAAGACAGACCAATTCGACACCGTCTTTGCGGCGTAACTTTATCTCGAAATCTTTAACCATGCCCTCTTGCTCTAGCATCTGCCGGAGCCTGAGTTGGTCCGCCGGATTAATGCAAATTGTTTGCATGTTCAAGCCCAGTATTTCCTTGCGGGTATAACCCAACAAGTCCAGACCGGCCTGGTTCACCGTCAGGAACTCGCCTTCCGGGGCCGTAATATAAATCATGTCATTTGATTGCTCAAAAATTGTGCGGTAGCGCTCCTCACTGGTCCGTAAGGCTTCTTCAGAGCGCTTGCGCTCGGTAATATCCTCCATAATGCCGAGTAAATATTTGGGCTTTCCATCTGTGCTCAGAATTGGCACTTTACGGGTGTGTAATAAGCGAACTTCATTGCTGGTGGTATGGATTGGTTCTTCGGAAATCTCAATCAGCTTGCCGCTGCCCAGGACTTCTCGATCTTTACCGGTAAAAAAATCCGCTTCTTCTTTGGGGAAGAGATCGTAGTCGTTTTTACCAATTACTTCTGCCCGCTTTAAACCGGTTAACTCCTCATTGGCTTTGTTCCATTGCACAAACCTTAAATCCTTGGCTTCTTTGACAAAGATACCGCTAGGAATATTTTCAATGATCGAATTGAGAAAATTATGGGATTCTTCCAGTTCAGCAGTTCGTTCTTTGACCCGCAAATCCAACTCATCGTAAGCTTTTTGCAACGCTGCTTCGGCCCGGTTACGTTCACCGATCTCAGTCATCAGCTTTTTATTAACTCGTCTGAGTTCAGTGGTGCGTTCCTCAACTCGAAGTTCTAGCTCAAGTTTGGCGCTTTCCAGAGCCTTTTCCGCTCGCCGGCGTTCGGTAATTTCTTGCTGCGCCTGCTCGTAGAGCTGGGCATTTTTGACCGCATTGGTCAATTGATCGGCCATGGTCTGCAAGAAGATAATGTCTTCCCGGCTAAAAGCAGCTTGTTCATCGCTCTGGATAGTCAATGCTCCAATGGTCTCACCGTGATAAATGAGGGGGAGGGCCATTTCAGAACGTGTTTTGGGCAGGTCGGGATTTTGAAAACGAACAGCTTCTTTACCTACGTCAAGCGCAATGCGGGGTTGGCGCTGGGAAATGCTCCAGCCGATCATCGACTCCCCCCCGATTTTGAGGCGGTGCTTTTTCTGTAACTGAATCTGGCCTTCCTGGCCGGTACCGGCTCTCAATACGGCCCATTCCCCTTCTACCAGAAAGGCGCCCACGTAGTATAACTCAAAACGATTGCGGATCAAGGCAACCGCAGTATTCAGCAACTCTGGCAGGTCGAGGATAGAACTGGCCGCGCCGGCAATTTCGGCGGCTGTTTCCATTCTGACCGTCCGATAAGCAGCCGCCTCAATCAGTTGATAATTGACCAGGGCCACCCGAGCCTGATCGGTTATGGCCAACCAAAGTCGCTGTACCTCCGGGGTGAAACTATAGGGGCTGGTGAAGTAAATCAATATAGCCCCTAGCGTTTGACCGCTGGCGGCTAGCGGCAGAATAGCAACTGAACGGGCTGCCGTGGGGGCAAAACTCGCTCGCTCCGTTGCCGATAATCGCTCATCGCTGGTAATGTCATCAACAAAAAGAGGCTCTCGCAAGAGCAATAACCGGGCCTGGGGCGTTTCAGGCAGGAAGAATCGGGTTCCAACCGGATAGGAGGGACTATTGTGTTTCTGCCAGTTGGCTTTTAATTCAGCCCAGGTAGGCTCATTATCAACCATACGGAAAAGAAAAGCTGAAACCTCACACGGGCCGCTCTGTCGAATCTGATCAAACAGGGCCTCAAAAATTTGCCGTTCACCCAAAGCGCTGGCTAATGCGCGGCTGGCCTGATAGAGCGCTGCCATTTCGGCCAACAACTGTTCCCGTTCAGCCTCATGGGTGCGACTTTCGGTTACATCGTGGGTGATGCCCAACAAATATTTTGGTTGTCCGGCGGAATCTGGTATAGGCACGAGGCGGGTGTAAGCCGTGTGCGCCTTGCCGTCACTCCACATGGTGGTATCTTCAGCCGTAAAGACTTGATTGGTGGTGAAGATATGGTCATCACGTTCATAGAATTTTTCGGCCAATTCCACCGGGAAGAAATCTCGATCTGTTTTACCAATTAACTCTTGCTCCGGTAGGCCGATGATGCGGGCATTGGCCTGGTTCATTTCCAATAGGGCATGGTTTTTGTCTTTGATAAAAATTGGATCGGGAATATGTTCAATAACGGTTTTCAGGAAACGCTGGCTGTTTTCAGCCTGGCTGAGGAGCCGGGCGTTTTCGGCGACAAGCTTGACGTTATAGATCGTATTGGCCAGTTGGTCAGCCAGGTTTTGAAATAGGGTCACATCTTCTTGCGAGAAAGCAGCCTCAGCGATGCTATGAATATCTAGCGCACCGGTAACCTGGCCCCGGTGGATAAGTGGTAGAACCATTTCCGAGCGAGTCTCGGGGAAAAGGGGACTGATATGAGGAATTGTGTCTTCGTTATCACCCTGAGTGATACAGGGTCGCCGGTTTGAAATGCTCCAACCAATCAATGATTTAGAACCAATTTTCAGACGATAACTTTTTTCAAGAAGGTCGCGCTGTGTTTCACCCGTACCGGCCCGAAATATGGCCCAGTTATTCGTTTCATCAATTAGATAGACACTGACAAAACTAAAATCAAAGTAATCCCGGATAAAATTAACCGATATCTGTAAGAGTTCATCAATTTCTGAAGTCGAAATGGCTGCATCGGAGATGACCGCCATGATTTCTAACAGAAGTTCCTGGCGCGACGTATGGCGGGTAAGAAATTTCAATTCACGGAAAATTTGGGCCCACTGGTCTGCTTCCTCTAGTAAGGGCAGGATATGCGCCAATTCTTTCAATTTGGCTTGAATATTCTTTACCGTTTTACTGGCCATTTTGCCCATCCTTGAGATTCTTGGGGGTAGGTTTCGCGCGAGGGTTAAGTTCGTTAACCGCTTTTTCTGCTTGAGATTGCCCCAGGTTGACATTCAAGGCAATGCCGCCCCGCGAAGCGCCAAGCACCTGGCTCAATTCCCCTACGGCCGTCTTTAAAATATCTTCAACCGTAGTTGCCCCCCTAATTTTACTAGAGATTTCCCGGATAATCTCTTCACGGCGAGCGCGTCGTTGCGAAACGTTCAACAGCCGCAGGTTTTCCAGTGCAATAATCATCTGCTGAGTAATGGTGTTATAAAAGCGGAGTTGTTGGGGGGTAAAGACTCTTTCTTTCTGACAAGTAATCAATAAGAACCCCAACCGGTTTTGGTAGGTGGACAGAGATAGGGCCACCAAAGATTTGATCCCGGCTAAAGTTAGTTCCCGCCGCAACTGATCCGTCAGGCGGGGATCGTTGTTGGTCGTATCCTCGATAACCAGCGTGCCGTGTTGGGGGATGATCTGCTCGATGATTAAATCAGCCGTGCTGAAACGAGCGCCCGTGGAAACGACAGAGTGATTGCCGGCGGTCCAGACCGCTTTTTGTTCCAACATTTGCCCGCTCAACTCATCTCCTCGACTCTCCAGATACATATAAATCGCGGCAGAGTCGACCGTTGTCTGAGCAATAGCCTCAACGGCCAGCCGATAAACGCTTTCCTCATCGTGGGCCGACAGCAATTCTTGGGTAATCTGATACAGTGTTTCAGTTTCTGAGAGTGCCTTCTGCGTTTGAGCAAACAGGCGAGCATTCTCGATGGCATTAGCCAATTGGTCGGCCATTGTTTGTAACAGGGTGATATCTTCGGTGGAGAAGGCGCTCCGTTCCATGCTCTGTACAGTTAGCGCCCCGATTACCTGATCCCGGCTGATCAGGGGTAAAGCCATCTCCGAGTGAGTTTCGGGCAGGTATGGGTTTTGGAAGCGGACGGCCTCCTGGCCTACATCGAGGGCAATGCGAGCCTGGCGATTTTGGATACACCAGCCGATCATCGACTCGCCGCCAATTTTGAGCCGGTGATGGCGTTCCAGTTGCATCCGGCCTGCTTCACCGGTGCCGGCCTGAAGGACGGCCCATTCCCGCGCCTCGTCGATTAAAAAGAGGCCAACATAATAAAAGTTGAACTGATCTCGGATGTGATTAACGGAAGTATTGATCAGTTCATTGACATCCAGGATAGAACTGGAGGCACGTGAAACCTCGGCGGCAGTTTGGAGAAGGTTGGAGCGGTGCTGCGCTTCGGCCAGAAGCCGGCGGTTCTCCAGCCAGATGGTCAACTGATCGGCTACAGCGGCGCCGATTTCAATATCGCTCTCAGAGAAAACCCACCGGGCTTCTACAGAGGTAGCAAGCAGAGCGCCGGCCACTTTATCTCGCATCACCAGCGGAACCGCCAGAATTGCCTTGGCTCCACCTAGGTAATCCAACCTATTCTGGGTCAGGGGATGGGTTTCGGTATTTTCGATGACTAACGGCGCTGTTTCTTTGATTAAATACTGCATGAGAGGGTCTTCGTCACCAGTCAGAACCAGGTTCGGCTGAACAGATTGTCCGTTTGCAAATAAAGCCTGGGCTTCATAATAATGGTCGGCTTGATCGAGGAATAGGAGCGCCCCCTGTTTTAATTTGAGCAAGCGCAGGTATTCACCCAGCACGGCCTCAGCAGTGGTGCGCTCGTCTGTTGGTGTCGCCAGGGCATCGCTGATACGGTAAAGGGATTGGGTCCGTTCAAAAGCTGCCTTCAAGGTTTCTTCGGCCTGTTTGCGTTCGGTAATATCGTTAATGATGCCGATCAAATATTCAGGCTGGCCATCGCTGTCCATAAGCGGAATTTTACGAGTATAGAGAATGCGAGTTTGGCCATTGACCGTGCTAAACGGCTCCTCTGTTTCCTGGGTTTGACCCGTGGCAAACATTTTGTTATCCTGCGCCCAGAACCACTGAGCCTGTTTCTTGGGGAAATAATCGTGGTCGGTTGAACCAATCACTTCTTCTTCGGAGCGGCCCAATAATCCCTGCGCAAAGGCCTGGTTGGCCACAATCCATTTGTGGTTTTTATCTTTGATAAAGATAGGATCGGGGATTTGATCGATGATTGATTTCATGAACTTCTGGCTGTGCTGGGTCTGCTCGAAGAGACGTGCATTTTCAATAGCTGTGGCTAACTGATCGGCCATAATTTGGAGCGTTTCAATATCTTCATCGCTGAAGGCGTTGACCTCGACGCTCTGCACATCCAACGCGCCAATGACCGCTCCCCGCGAAATGAGGGGCAGCCCCATTTCAGACCGGGTATCGGGCAAAAGCGGATTTTTGAAGTGAACGGCATCTTCACCCACATCCAAGGCAATCCGGGGCTGGCCCTGAGCGGTGACAAAACCGACAATCGAGTTGCTGCCCACTTGCAGCCGGTGTGGACGCGCCACCATAATCCGGCCCACCTCGCCGGTGGAGGCGTGGACCACGGCCCACTCTCGCGCTTCGTCGACCAGGAAGATGGAAACATGATAGAAGTGAAAGCGGTCTCGGATGAGATCCACGGTGCTGTTGAGAATTTCCCCCAGGTCGAGCATTCTGGAAACCGAATCGCCCACTTTAGCCACCGCCTGAAGCTGCTCGGCGCGCCGGGCCGTTTGCTCCAGCAGGCGGCGATTTTGGATGGTCACCGCAATCTGATCGGCCATAGCCCGGGCCATGTCGATTTCTTGTTGGGTAAAGCGGCGGTGTTCTTTGACGGAATCGGCGCCTATCCAACCAATTGTTTCGCCGTAAATAATGATGGGTGCTTCAAGCAAAGATTTGGCCATACCGGCCTGGTTAAAGCTTTGAAATCCCTTTAAACGGGGATCATTCGGGGCGTCAATACTCACAAAAGGTTGGCCGGAGAGTAGGATTTGTTGATAGGCGTCATTATCCACCAGGCGAAATTTTAACTGTTGGACATCCTGGAGTTGGCCCTCCTGTACGTAAGCCATTAACTGTCCAAATTTTCGGTCGAAGGTAATCAGGGTAACACCTCCCTGATCTAACCCCAGGCTATACACAAATTCAATCAGGGCTTCCTGCAAAACCTCTTGTAGGTTGGCTGCGCCCGCCAAAACTCGGCCCGCCCGGTACAGCGTTTGAGTTTCAGCCAGGGCTAATTCGGTTTGCTGGACTTGGCGAGCATGTTCAATCGCCGTCGTGCCCTGATTGCACAGGGTGCGGTAAAGGGCTAACTCTCGTTCATTAAAATTATGAGGCCGACGATATTCAACAAAGAGTATTCCGATAACATGGTAGCGGCTAACCAGGGGAGTTATGACTATACTCTGCGCGCCAAACTTTTGTAACAGGGCTTGCTCGGCGCTATTTAAACGTTCAGCCGTGGCAATATTATTGATAGCTAAGGTTTCCTGGGTATAAACCAGGTGTTCCACCGTCGGATAATCGGCCAGTCGGAAGGAGTCTCCCATCCCTTTACCGATCAAAGAAGGCTCAACGTCGCTGACCGAAACGATTTCACTTCGCTTGGGTAAATTATCCAGCCCCGGTTCGTCACAGATGTGCAACGTGCATCGTTCCGCGCCCGCGGCGATGAAGCCTTTGGTCAGGATAGTACAGACATCCTTGAGACTGACCGTCCCGGAAAACCGGCGGCTGATGTCTAACATCAAATGGGCTTCGTGGAGGCTGCTTTGCAGATCATTGAGTTTATCCATCGCCAGAGCCAGATGACCGGCCAGAGTTTGTAGGGTGGACACATCTTCCGGGCTAAAGGCATTTTCAACTGTGCTGTGTATATCTAATAGACCGATAACATGCCGGCCGCCGAGCAGGGGCAAAACTAATTCCGACCGGCTTTCGGGCAGCCAGGGATGATTGAGCGGGCTGGTCAGACGCGCCTGTTGAGTATAACCTGCCCAACCTACCGGGGATTGCTCGTCAAGCGCCAGCCGGTAGCCGGCCTGGATCATCGCCTGAGCGGCTGCACCGGCAGCGTCGTTGATAACCGCCCACTGACCAGAGTCATCAATCAGATAGATACCCACATGGTAGAATCCAAAGCCATCCTGGATGGTCTCAGCCATCTGTTTATTGAAGGTTTCAGGGTTTAGAATCGAAGCCATTACCTGGCCAATAAGGTGGACCTGCCTGGTTCGATCCTGATCAAATGAGAGATTGGAGGATGCTGTCATCATTCATCCCCTTGGTGATGAGTTTCCAATTTTTTATTTCTTATTTTTCTTAGTACCCTAAATCCCAAACCATCGTACCCTGTAAAATACTGATGATTTGATCAGGGAATTTATCAGGGTCTATGGGTTTACCCAGAAAGCCGTCAAAGCCGGCATTCTTGGCTTTTTCCATGGTGGTGGGATTCGAGTCCGCGGTTACGCAAACAACGCGGGTCTCAGCAAAGCGTGAATCGCTGCGCAATTTGGCCAGGGCGTCGTAGCCATCTTCATAAGGCAGGTGAAGGTCCATTAAAACCAGATCGACACGTGGCATCGTATCGGCAAATTCCAAAACCTGCCAGCCGGAAGCTTTCCACTCATACCGACGCACGCCAATAAAGGCTAACAGCCGGGCGATGAGGACCAGGTTCTGCAAATTGTCTTCAACGACCAAGACATAAGCATCCTTGGGGTCAATTACTTTTTTGGATTTTACTTCTACCGTTGGTTGAGTCATTTGGAATTACCTCTCAGAAAAATTTCAATTTGATTAGGCAGTTCATCCACGTCAATAGGCTTAGAAATATATCCGTCACACCCTGCTTGAAGCACATTCTCCCGATCTTTTTTCATCACGTTAGCGGTCATAGCGATTATGGGAATATGGGCCATATCTTGGCGTTTTTTAAGGGTGTCGGTCACTTCATAACCGTCAATATCGGGCAAGTTAATATCGGTGATGATAATATCCGGCTTGTTAGCGAAAGCCTTGGCCAGGCCGTCCTGGCCGCTGTCGGCCCCGATCACCTCATAGCCCTCTATTTCGAGGATACGTTTTACCAGGGTCATGTTGTCGAAGTTGTCTTCAATGTAAAGGACTTTGGCTTTGCCCATGGCAATCTCCTTAAACTAAACTTTTTTTCTAATACCCTTCCTTCCCAAAGCGAAGGTGGGAGAGATTGGGTTCGGTGGCTAAATCTGGGGAATGTATTTCTTTAGTTGCTAAGATTTCACGGATCATTTCTTGTAACTGTAAGGTTGGAAAGGGCTTAATCAGATAACCGTTGACCTTAAGCTGTTCGCTCTCATCCTGAACTTCCTGCGAGCCAAAAGCGGTCATCAAAATGACGTTGATGTTCGGATGAAGCGAACGGGCTACCTCGACCAGGGTAAAGCCGCTGATGCCGGGCATCTTCAAATCAGTTACCAGCAGGTCGTAGGTGTTATAGGTTAACCGGGTCAGGGCTTCTTCACCGGAGGATGCGCCGTCGACATGGTACCCCAATTGAGACTCTTGTAACCCTTGTTTGAGGAAAAAGACCAGGGTTGGCTCGTCGTCAACTATTAGGATGCGTTTTGGCCTGCCGTACTGACTTGGCATAGGTATTTACTCCTCACGACTGGTTTTTGCCCATGTTTTAATATAGCACAAAATTGCCTGAGTTGTGGTTACAGGATTGTTACAATTGTCTACTATATAAGGGAAAAAGTCTGTCCTGGGTGGAGGTTATTCGGTACCGACCAGATACCGCCCACCGGCAATGGTCTGGATGTATTGAGGGTTGGCCGGATCAATTTCTATTTTTTGGCGCAGCCGGTGGACGTGAACGCGGGCAATGGCCCGCGCATCCGTTTCGGTGGCCTCGTAGCCGCGCACGTGTTTAACCAGGGTGACGGCGTCTAGGGCGATGTTGGGCCGAGAGAGCAGGGTAGCGAGGATGTCAAATTCGGTTGGGGTTAACGTGATAACTTCGTCGTTTCGAGTAACCTGACGGCTAGCCAGACTGAGCTTCAGGTCTTTGAGGGTCAGGATTTGCTCATTGTCCTGAGAGAAAAGGGCGAGCGGTTCCGCCGACTGGCGAGCAATGCTGTCGGCGACGCTGGCGAGCAGTTCATCGGTTTTAAAGGGCTTAGTTAGATAGTCGTGCGCTCCCTGTCGTAGCGCCTCGATAGCCGAGTCGAAGGTGGCATAAGCCGTCAAAATAATGACGCCGGTTTGAGGCGCAACCTGCCTTAAGTAGCGCACAATATCCAGGCCATCCATATCGGTTAAACGTAAATCTACCAGGGCCACATCAAAATGCTGTTGGTCGATCAGGCGCATGGCGGTTTTGCCATCAGCGGCTTCGACCACTTGATAGCCCTGGTTCTTTAAATTTAAGCCCAAGAAATGGCGCAGGGTATTTTCATCGTCTACAACTAAAACCTGGCGGGTCACGCTGCTGCCTCTCCAGTCAGGGGTAATCTTATGGTAAACCGGGTACCCCTGGCAACCTCGCTGTCAACCCTGATGCTGCCGCCGTGTTCTTCGATAATGCGGCGGGCGACGGTCAACCCCAACCCGGTGCCCCTGGTTTTGGTAGTGAAAAAAGGCTCAAAAATTCGATGTTGGGCTTCGGCTGGGATACCCGGCCCGGTATCGGCGATGGTGACAACAACTTCTCCCGCCTTGTGGCCGCCCCGCGGCCGCTTGACCTCAGTTTGTAGCAAAAGTTGTCCTCCACTCGACATCGCCTGGGTGGCGTTAAGCACCAGGTTGGTAAAAACCTGCTCCAGGCGCTGGCGATCTACCTGAAGTAAAGGTAAGTTTTTGACAAACTTCGTTGAAACCGTGACCCGGTTTTCTGTTATTTGGACCTGGCAGCGCTGAATTACATTTTCGATCACCTGAGCTAAATTTTCGTTGGATAACTTGAGCCGGGCCGGACGGGCGACAAAAAGAATGTCTTCCAGGATTCGATTCACCCGCTGGATTTCGCCTTGAATCATCTGTACCCCTTCAAACTCCGGCGAATCTTTAGGCACATTTCGGGTCAGATAATCCACCCCGGCGGCAATACCGGCCACCGGGTTGCGGATTTCATGCGCTACCACTGCCGACATCTCGCCCAAAGCTGCCAGCCGGTCGAGCCGCCGCCGTTCTGCTTCCAGCGCCTTGACCTCGCTCAAATCCTCCAGCACAGCCACCACCCCGACAGGTTCGGCTACATCACTCGGTCCCAACGGGGCGGCGCTAACCGATACCGCCAGAGCAGCGCCATCGGCATGGCGAATGGTTATTTCCTGGTGAGCGCAGGCGTTGCCGCTTGTAAGCGTTTCTTTTAAGATCTTCTCCAAATCAGTTGCTTGGATAAGATGCAGCGGTTGGTAAAGAACTTTTTCTGCTTCATAACCTAGCATATGCGAAGCAGCCGGGTTAAAAGCAGTAATACAACCATCTCGGTCAATGGCCACCAAGCCGTTACTCATATTTTTAATAATATCTTCATTGAAACTGCGCAGTGCTTCGGTTTGTTGGAACAACTGGACGTTTTCAAGCATCATGGCCAGTTGTCCGGCCAGCACCGCTAATAAATCCAGACTGATTTGATTGAAAGAACCGGCCCGACCGGTTTGGCCGGTTTCAGCCGTCAGCAAACCAATAACTTGGCCGTCGATAACCAACGGCAATAGGACGGCGACGACCCGGGTCTGGCCCTCGAGTCTGGCCGTAATGGTTCCATCAGCTAACACCCACATCGAGTGTACTTCGGCTAGGGTGGCCTCAATGGCTTCTGGTGGTAGGTTGGAAGGCATCGTTTCGTCGGGCACAACGGCCATTTCGACGACCTGACCGTCTTGCTGTCCGGGATGGCTTTTCAGAAACGCTTTTCTATCGAAAGGAAAAAGCGAGCGAAAAGGGGAGCAACAACTTAACCAGGCCACCCTGGCGGCTCCAATTTCATGCCGGGCTATATCCAACACCCGGTGGATGAGAGTGGTTTGGCCTCCGGAAACCTGTAAAATGTGGTTAATTTCCAGCACTGGCAACAAGGTTTGTAGGCGCAGGCTGTCGCGTAGCAGGGCCCGGCGGTTCAGATTATCTTTGATGGTCTCAATCAAATCTTCCGGTTCGAACGGTTTCATGATGAACCCCTGCGCCCCTAGCCGGATCGCATTGATCGCGTCTTCCATGGTGCCGTAGCCGGTAATCAGTACTACGGTGAGATGGGGATCAATCTCCTTGGCCAGGCGCAACAGTTCCAAACCATCCATACGCGGCATTTTGATGTCGGATAGCAGGAGATCAAAACTTTCCTCTTTGAGCAAGGCAGGCGCAGCTTGGCTATCGGTGATGCCTGTCACCATGTAGCCCTTCCGCTCCAAAATACGAACACAGGAGTTAACCACTCCTTTTTCGTCGTCAACCACCAGAATTCTTGCGCTGGTCATATCAGGTCGTCCTTATCATTATTCTGGTTAATTTTACTATCAAAGGTAGATACTTGGCAATGTTACCCTGTTAACAAGCCGCAAAAGTTTCAATCAGCGGTTACTCTCAGCGGAGGATGAAGGGAGGGCGGGCTGGCTGACCGGCAGGGTGAGGATAAAAGTGGTGCCTTGACCTGGTGTACTCTCGACGTCGATGTGGCCGCCATGCTTCTCGATGATACTGTAGCTGATGGATAGACCCAAGCCGGTCCCTTGCCCAACCTCTTTGGTGGTGAAAAAGGGATCAAAAATTTTGTCGAGGTGTTCCGGTTCGATGCCCCTACCGGTGTCACCAATTTTACAAACTACGATTAGGTCACGCTTGGCTTCAGTTCCCTGGTTCAACGATACGTTTTTAGAACTGCGGCGCGTCGGAACGCTATTCACCGAAACCATGGTTCCGGTTTTTTTGTTGGTTCTGAGAGCCTTTTCCGTCGGGATAGGCGCGGCCTGAGCCACAACAGAGGTGGTGACGGTTAGAACCGCAGGCTGGCCGTCGTTCCCCAGCATGGCTTGAATGGCATTATTGAGTAGATTGACGATGACCTGCTTGATCTGGTTGACGTCAAGGTACACTTCGGGCAGGGATTCCAGAGATTTTCGCAGTTCAATCTTATGACTGACGCTTTTGGTATAAACCAAAAGAATTGACTCCTCGATCAACTGGTTCAGGTCAGTCGGTTCGCGTCGGGGCGGGGCGGCCCTGGCAAAATTGAGCAGACCGCGCACAATATCCCTGGCCCGCCGGGCTTCCTGATTGATCATACGCAGGTCTTCCAGGCGTTCGTGCTCACTCGAAGGCACACTGGTATCCATCAGCAAACTGGCCAGGCCGATGATAGTTGTTAGGGGGTTGTTGATTTCGTGGGCGATGCCGGCGGCCAACTCGCCGACGCCGGCTAACTTGGCGCTTTGAATCAATTGAGATTGAGTTTCGGCCAGGCGTTTAATAGTTCGGGTCTGCTCCTCATAAAGTTGGGCATTTTCAATAGCGGCGGCGGCCGGCGCCGCCAGGGCTTGCAGCAGGGCCAGGTCATCCTTATTGAAGGTATCGGTTTTTTTGTTCATCACTTCAATCGCGCCGATAGTCCGTCCTTTTGTTTGGAGGGGGACACATAAGATAGATTTCGTCGTGAAGCCGCTAAATTTATCCACGTTTCGAAAAAAACGTTCGTCAGCATACACATCGGGCACAATCACCGGCTCGCCTGTTTGGGCCACCCAGCCGGCCAGACCCTGCCCCAGGGCCATGTGCAGGCCAATCACGGCTTCAGAACCCTCGCCGGAAGCAGCCGCAAACCAAATTTCCCTGGCTTCATCATCGCGCAGGGCCACCGAGGCCGCCGCCACATTGAGCAGAAGCGTGGCATGGTTGGTTACCAGAGTTAACGTTCGCTGCAAGTCAAGGGTCGAGGTGATAGCCTGGCCGATTTCATTGAGCGTTTTTAACTCTTGCACATGCTGGTTAATTTCGTCGTACAGCCGGGCATTCTCAATGGCAATAGCTAACTGGTCGGCCAGGGTTTCCAGCGCGGCGACATGATACTTGTCAAAGGCTTCCAGTTGGGTGCTTTGGATGTCCAGCACCCCAATCGTTTTGGTGCCCAGGGTCAGGGGGACACACAACTCGGCCCGGATTTTTTTATTGTTCTTGTTAAAAATGTAACGAGGATCCTGGGTAACATCATTGGCGACAATCGTTTTATTTGTCGCCGCCGACCAACCAATCAAACCCTGGCGTAACTTATGAATTACATTCCCGGTCGAAGTTAGGCTGTAACGGTCCATAGTATCCCTGGCTCGTAATTCTACCAGGTGGGTGATATGGTTGTACAAATGAATAGAGACACTATAAAAACCAAAGCTGCGTCGGATGGCCTGCACCACCGTCCGCAGCATAACATCCAGATTGAGAATAGAGGTCGCTGCCTGGCTCACTTCATTAATTAACGACAGTTGGATCGAGCGTTCGGATTGATTCTTAAAGAGCATAGCATTTTCAATGGCCAGGCCAATTTGGCTGATAACAGCTTCCAGCAGCGGAATATCCTCCTTGGTAAACCGGCCCGGCTGTTTATGCCCAATCAAATAAACCCCACGGGCATCGACGCGCTCCAGGCTAAAGGGCAAGGCTATGACACAGTGTTCAAGTTCCGGCAGATATGAGGCTCGCAGCCAGCGAGAGTCGCCCAGGGTGTTAGGGATAATTACGGCCTCATTGTGCCGTAACACCCAACCTTCCAGGCCATCTTTGAGGAGTCTTTGGGCAAAGCGGCGGCCGGCAGGTCCAATCATCTCCTCCCGCCCCGGCTGAGTGGAGCGATAGTAAATGGTTTCATCGCCTTCTTGCACCAGCAGTGCGGCAAAGTCCGCTTGCAGGTCGGGGGCCAGGCCCAAGATACGCTCAAACAGAGCGTTGACCTCCAGATGACCGCTCAACGACTGAGTGATTTTGAAGAGAAGGGCTAAATGTTGGGTATTGACCGGTTTAGACTCGAATTTGAACGAGGTCAGGGTAACATAGTCGGTCAACCGGTCTACCAAATCACGCGGCTCCTTGGGGTGATGAAGTAAATGAACATGATCGGCCTCCAGTTCGGGGAAAAGTTGGTGGACCTCGCGCTCGGCGAGCACTAAAATCGTCGAGGCTTTGAGCAATCCACTCGCTTTTGGTTGTTTGATCGCCATAAAATCAATCAACAGGATGTCGGTCTGAGTCAGGTGGGCTAAAGCTTCATCGAGGTTATAAAAAAGGCGAGTCCGGTATCCTCGGGCCTGTAGAGCTTCATGCAAGGGACGCAGACGTTGCTGCTCCGTATCAATCAGGATGATTTGGGCCGTTTTGGCGACAAGCCCTGAGGTTATTGAATTACCGTCTTGTTTCTTATAATTAATCACTCCTAAAGTATATCACGGGCCAGGCAGAGGGGCAACAGGATTTTGCGACTAATACCAGACCCCAGGGGGGGTAAAACCCCAGGGGTCTGGTATTAT
>CAZUNT010000001.1:107819-128163 GCA_964622215.1 uncultured Caldilineaceae bacterium | reverse complement strand
GCTACCTGCTACCTTTGACAACTTATCCTCTCTATCTTATCATGCCCCACGTAAACGTGTACTGACAACATCTCACCAGTCTTCACCTATTGGAGTTCCTTTTGAAGGTCAACCAGTGGCTAAACAGCCTACCTAAAGAAAAACGTACGGTCTACGGCGTTCTTGTGGGGATCGTCGTTTTGACCATTCCCTGCTATTGTTTGGGACTGGCTTTGTGGAACTGGGCTCCTTCGGCTCAAATCGCCACCCTCACCCCCTCGACCCTGGTTTTACCCAGCCTCACGGCGACATCGAGCCAGAGTACGCACCCTTTACCTACAGTCGCCACCCCACCGGCAGCCACGGCGACTTTGGTTGTCGGTACACCAACACCCACCCTGGAGCCAACGCCAACCCAATCGTTTCCAACGATTGTTTCAACTAAAACACCAACCCCGCTGCCCGTCACCGCCACCCCCACCCCGACTAACACGTTTCTGCCGACGGCTACAGGTACAGCCACCGGTACTCCCACCGCTACCAACACGCCGACCCCAACAGGAACTTCTACCCCTACGCCAACCAACACCCCTACCGGCACAGCTACTGCTACGGCAACCCTAACAGATACACCAACCACCACGCCGACAGCCACTGAAACTCCAACCGAGACGCCAACCGCTACTGTTCCGGCTACAACAGAGCCTCCACCTACAACCGAACCGGCGCCTACAACCGAACCGACGCCTACAACCGAATCAGGGGGCGGATAGAATGGCTCATAAAGCCAACGTGCATGGGTCGGCTTCCGATTGACTCCAGAATTTAACAGAAGTATACTATTTGTCCTGGTCAGCCGGTTTTTGAGAAGATCATCTAGAATTTGTCAAAGTTCCATTTGAGGTAAGGATATTCACATGCGGCCCGCTCATCTGACTGGCACTCTGATCCTGCTCTTGCTGGCCCTGGCTGCTTGCCAGTCTGAGCCGCCGACAGCCTATCCTACTTACACGCCCTATCCAACCTACACCCCTTATCCAACCTACACCCCGGCTATTTCTTCTCGTGATCCCCTGCCTTCAGAAAAGGTGGAAGATCTCATTTGGCCCACCGGCCCTCGTGACGACGTGATTCCGGTAGAAGATGCGGCCCAATTCATTGGAGAAAAAATCACGGTAGAAGGCACCGTTATGCGGACGCACAATTCCGGCAGCGCCGTTTTTCTTAATTTCTCAGCCGAAGCCGGCGCTAAAGATTTTACCACCGTCATATTTCCCGATGACTGGCCTAAATTTCCGGCCCCTCCTGAAAACCTATTTGCCGGCAAATTGGTCAGAGTCGAGGGGGTCATCGAAGAATATCAAGGTGCGCCGGAAATTATTATTAAAAGCCCTCAACAAATCGAAGTGGCCCTGACTCTGGGTCAACCCATTGCCAGCAGTTGCGACTGCCAATCCGCTCAGAGGTTTCAGCCGCCAACTGTTATCCCAACCCTGGTAGCCCTCCCAACACCCCCACTCGAAAGTCCAGCCACATCTGAATTACCTGAATTGCCTGCGGCAGCAACGATCCCGGCGGGCGCGGCGGTGATCTCATGGACAGATGCAGCCGCCTACGAGGGACAACAAGTTACGATTGAGGGACAGGTTGTAGATAGTTACAATTCCGGCAAAACCGTCTTCTTAAACTTTGCCGAAGATTATCATAACACTTTCAAAGTTGTTATCTTTGCCGATGCCTGGCCCTTGTTTCCCGCCCCACCGGAAGATTATTATAAAAACAAAACTGTGCGGGTGACCGGTCAAATCAAGATGTATCAAAATGCACCAGAGATTATCGCCGACCGGCCCGATCAGATAAAGATTGTGGAGTAGTTATTAAGTGGCTTCCTTACCAACGATTCTACTGATCTTAGCCGCTGTCAGCATTGGCGCAACGGTGATTGCTACCCTTATTGCCATTCGTTCCGCCCGCGAGGCTCGTAGCGCTATCTTTCCTATCGTCAGAGAAGAGGAAACAGTTCGCGCTCGACGCGCTCGGGTGGCCTCTTTTTTATTAAGCGCGGTAACGGCCCTCTTTCTGGGAGGCTGGTTGGCAACCCTGCGCTTGCCCCAGCTTAACTCTTCTACGCCGGTAGCTAATATCCAGCCCGGCCAACCTGTCGGGACCGCTACAGCGGTCGTATTTGCGACCACCACCCCTACCCCCGTTACCCCTGCCTCATCTACCCAGGCCAACCCGGTTGTTGAAACCGTCCAACCCACTCAGGCCATCGTCGTCAACACTCCGGTCATGCCGCCCACCTCACCCCCACCCCCATCGCCCGTTGAGCCAACGCTCCCCCCGGCGACTGAGGCGAGTGTGGTCGAGGTAGCGCCCACAGCTACTTCCACCCCAATCTCTATACCACCCACGGCTACCCCCATACCTCCTACAACCACGCCCACTGAAACACCTAGCCCGGCCCCTCCAACAGCCACACCAACCCTGGGGATGGCAACGGCGGCGCAGATTCCTACGACATCTCCTCGTACCCCTGCCCCGCCGGGGGTCAGGATGGGGCCGATCCAATTTGCCTTAAATATCACGCCCGATATTGAGGCTGTTAGCCCGCGCTATCTTTTTCCCCGGGGCACCAAATCTGTCTACGCAGTTTTCCCCTACAGTGGGATGGTCGATGGGGTAAATTTTATGGTTATCTGGTATCAGAACGGCGTAGAGTTGTGGCGTGACCAGCAGATTTGGCGCTGGGGTAAGGAAGCGCAATTTTACAGTTTCCTCAACCCTCCCGGCGAGGGACTTTACAAACTGGAACTTTACGTCAACGATACAGTTGCGGCCACCGGTATTTTTGAAATTCGGTAATGTATGACCCCCCTGATCCGCTTTGGCCTGGCCTGGATCGCCGGTATTGCCCTGGCCCGCTGGCTCAACCTGCCTTGGCCGGTCATTGTTCTGGCCGTCTTCCCGGCGATGGGCGCGCTGCTGCTCTACCGGCAAGTTTCCTATATCCGCTGGTTGGCTATTCTGGCTCTATCACTTCTAGCCGGCGCTTTTCGTCTGGCCTTTTTCCAACCCGTTTTCAACGAAAGCTATATTGCCTTTTATAACGATTCGGCTACGCCCGTAACCGTCACCGGCCTGGTGGTCGACGAGCCGGATGTGCGCGACACCTACATTAACCTCCGCCTCCAGGCTGAATCTCTCCAACTCAAAAACGCAGTTCAGCCCGTTTCCGGTCTCCTCCTCGTGCGTGCCCCTCGCTACCCGGAACGTTTTTACGGTGACCGGCTGGCTGTGACCGGCCGGTTAGAAACGCCGCCGGTTTTTGAGGATTTCTCCTACAAAGATTACCTGGCCAGCTCCGGTATTTACTCGCTGATGCGCCGCCCCCGGCTTGAACTGATCGAGAGCAACCAGGGCAACTTTTTTTGGACGGCCTTGTTCGCTTTCAAAGGGCGCGCTTCCACCACCATCAATCGTTTCCTGGCCGAACCTCATGCCTCGCTGCTGAACGGCATTCTCCTGGGCATCCAAACAGGCATTCCCAAAGGAGTGTACCAGGCCTTTAATCTCACCGGCACATCCCATGTCATTGTCATTTCCGGCAGCAACATTTCCCTAATCACCGGCATTTTTCTGCTCCTGGGCCAGCGGCTGGCAGGCAAACGGTACGCGCCGTCTATTGCCATCGGCGGTATTATCCTCTACACCCTTTTGGTCGGCGCGGATGCCGCAGTCAGCCGGGCGGCAGTTATGGGCATCGTCTGGGTGCTGGCAATCTGGCTGGGGCGGCCGGCCATTGCCTTAAATTCGCTCGTCTTCTCCGGTTTTGTGCTGACCCTGATCAATCCGCTCATCCTTTGGGATGCCGGGTTTCAACTCAGCTTTGTGGCTACCCTGGGCCTGATTGTGCTCGTCCCGCCCCTGGAGCGCGGCATCTTCGGCCTGCTCCAGCGTTTATTGAAAACCGAGCAGGTGGGGTTGGTGATGACTCTGCTCAACGAACTGGTCATCATCACCCTGGCCGCCCAGATCATCACCGGGCCGCTTATCCTCTACCATTTTGGCCGGTTGTCGCTCATTGCCCTGCTGACCAATCTACTGATTTTGCCCGTACAGCCACCGATTATAATCCTGGGCGGATTGGCTACCCTGGCCGGCATGTTCTGGCTGCCCCTGGGTCAAGCCCTGGGTTGGCTGGTCTGGCTGCCTCTGGCCTGGACCGTCTGGGTTATCGAGTTGACCAGCCGCCTGCCTTACGCCTCGCTCGATCTGGGCACATTTTCCCTGGGGCTGCTGGTTTTGATGTATGCCGCCATCGGCGCAGGTATCTGGGCGGCTCAAAGTCCTCGCCCGAATGAACAGGTTCAACCGCGTTTTCGCTTACCCCAAGTTGGCTCGGTCACAACCCGGCTGTGGGTGGGTGGAACGGCGGTTGGCGCGCTGCTGGTCTGGCTGGCCGTGTTGTCCCTGCCCGACGGCCGGTTACATGTCGCCTTCCTGGACGTAGGGCAAGGGGATGCCATTCTGATCACGACGCCCGGTGGCCGCCAAATCCTGATTGACGGCGGCCCCACCGCCACCGACCTGGCCTGGCGTTTGGGTCAACATATGCCTTTTTGGGATCGCTCGCTGGATCTGGTGGTCAATACCCATCCCGACGCCGATCACCTGGCCGGATTGGTCCCCCTGCTGGATCGCTACCGGGTCGATCAAGCCCTCCTGCCCGACATCGGCAGCAACAGCAGCCTTTACCGGGAATGGGAAGCTCAACTGGCCGAAGCGCAGCTTACCCCCACCATCGGCCAGGCGGGGATGCACCTCACCCTGGATAGTGGGGTGACGGCAACCGTCCTCAACCCCGGCCCGGTCTCCGCCAATCTTGATAAGCCCAACAACCACTCGCTGGTGTTACATTTGCAGCTAGGCCGGGTTAGTTTCCTCTTGCCGGGGGATATTGAAGAGCCGGTCGAGCGCAGCCTGGCGTCCAACCGGGTTCCCCTGGCGGCGACTGTATTCAAAAGCCCCCATCACGGCAGCAAAACCTCTTCCAGCGAGGCTTTTCTGGAGGCGGTCAATCCGCAGATGGTCGTCATCTCGGTCGGGGCCGATAACCGCCTCGGCCATCCTTCGCCGGAGGTATTGGAACGTTATACCGAGCGCGGTATCACCGTCCTGCGCACCGACGAACAGGGCACGATTGAGTTCAGCACCGATGGGGAGCGGCTGTGGGTGAAGACGGAGCGGTAAGATCGTATCCTCTCTGCCAACTGATCACGGATTATGGGGTGATTACCTCATCCAAAGAGGGTTTCTTCAAAACAGCTGGATTTTAGAGCCATACACACAATGCGAAGGCCATAAATTACTGGGGGGCTACATGCCAGAGGTTGGGGTTCTCATTGCGGGATTATGGCTAGGGTTAATGGTACTTCATTATAACAGGCAGGTAGTAGGCACATCCTCGCAGCGAGGTGTTAAGGTAGATCACATTTTGTCCACCATCACGACTCACCGCCAAGTCTAGGTCACAATCGCCATCCACATCACCAAACGCCACGCTAAGGGAACGGTATCCATCTGTGCCGAGGAAAATCGGCTTGGTCAAGGTAAAGCCGGGAGAAGTAGTCATTGGCTCATTGAAGTAAACCACAATTGGCCGGGACGAGTTCCCTAAAGCCAAATCTTTGTCGCCGTCGCCATCAACATCTCCCCAGGCCAAACTCCAAGTTTCCTCTTCTATAGGCTCGAAAAGAAGCTTTTCTGGAAAATTGCCCCTACCATCGTTCAGATATATCTCGTTTGCATCCATGCTACTCTCTCCTGCCGCTATATCCAGATCGCCGTCGCCATCTGCATCGCTCAGAGCTACACTATATGTGCTATCTATACGCCAAGTGAGCCAGCGAGTCTCAGTGAAAATGCCCGTACCGTTGTTGATACACACATAATCCGGACTATCGCCAACCACGACCAAGTCTAGGTCATCATCGTTGTCCACATCGCCAAAATCCATGTCCCAATCCCATCCCCTATCGGTACAGGTAGTAGTGGTAGTAGGAAAGGCGCCCTTGCCATCATTGAAGTAGATCAAATCCTGAAGAAATCGGGTTCCGAGCGCGATATCAAGATCGCCGTCGCCGTCCACGTCCCCCAACGCCGTATGACAGGGTTGATCATCATCACCTGAGCAGTCGCTAAAGTTGGTACAAGTGAAAGTGTGATCTCTATTATTGAAGCACACCAGGTTGGGTTGCGGATTGTTCACTCGAGAATTGGCTACGACCAGGTCCAGGTAACCATCCTTGTTCATGTCGCCCCATTCCACGTTAAACGTGACGTTTCTGCCAAAGGCATTCTCGCAGTCGAAGGTGAGATCGCCGTTGTTCCAGCACACCTGGCTCGGCCCGTGATTGCCCAGCGCCAGGTCCAGGTCGCCGTCGTTGTCAGCGTCGCCAAAAGCCAGGTCGAACGTCCGGCTGCTGCCCGATCCTATAGGAATCGGTGGAGTAGAAAAGATAGAGGACGACATATCAACGTTAAAGAGATATTGGATATCATCCAGGTAAAACACGTCCCCATTAGGGTTGTCGGCTTCGGAAGTTGTTAATAAAAAACCACTCACAAGGTGGCTCAAATCCAGGTCGGCGCTTAAGGGGACGGTGAAAAGCTGCCAGGTAGTCGTCAGAATGGTGGGGGCCGGGTCGAACACCCGCACTGGACAAAGGGAATCCGGGTAGGATCCTGATTCACAGCCTACGCCGCCCACCTTGAACGCTATCTTTTCTCTTCCTTTTTCGCCCTTGGCCCAAAAGGTCAGGGCGCGAGCGCCGGTGAGATCGTATCCTCCCGGCCGATCCCCCCAATTATTGGCCGGATCTTGCCAGTACACGCCGGCCCAGCCACACGACGGCCCACTACAGTTGTTTTGAGGGCCGGCACTTTGGGCAGTGTTTTTGAACACTATCGGCAAATACAGGCGATATGGCAGGTTGTTGCTCCCCGGGGTGTATGTCACTCGAATAGCCGTACTACCAGTATGGGGGTCCGTTCCCCAACATTCGTCGAGTTGAATATTGCCTATGTCGCCCATCCAGCCTGACGGCACATAATGCTTACCGGCAATGTTCCCATCGCGATATACGTCAAAGGTATAGGGGGTTTCAGGAGTAGGGGTCGGTGCTGGTGCGCCGGGGGCACCCTCTGAAACGTAGTGAATATCATCGAGATAGAAGGTGACAGGGTTGCCAGCGCTGAGACACCGATCAGTTACGAACGCAAAGCCACCAATTACCCGGCTCAGATCCCGCCCCCGTAGGTCGAGGGTGTAGGGTAGCCACTCATTTGTCAGGGTGATGACATCTGTAGAGACGGCTGGTTGCTGCGAGTCGGCCAAATCTGGGTTGCCGTCCCAAATGCCACCCATCAGGAACTTGACTCGCTCGCCCCCTTTCTCCCCCCGAGCATAGAAATGAAGGCTGGTCGCATCATCCAGATCAAAGCCTGCCCCTTCAACCGTACCCCAATTGTTTTCTGGATGCTGCCAATAAACACCACCCCAACCAAGTGTGCCGGTTGGTGAGAAGGAAGCGCGGATAGCCATTTCGCCGCTATACGGATTTGTCCGATCACATTCATACAGGTCAATATTCTCAATGTCTCCCATCCACCCTGATGGTACAAAGTTCTCAGGTTCCATGGGCCATTCGGTATAGACAGGAGTAGCGAGGCTGTTATTTACTTGGATAGGGCTTCGTACTGAGAGGTTAGCCGCCTTCAAGTCAACAGGCCTATAAGACCTAGCCAAAATTGCTGATCTTTTGATGATGATGGGAAGATAAACTCTATTGGAAAAGAGTTGTTCAGATGGCAGGAGGACGCCATAGAAATAATGCTTGGCTGTTCGATCCGTATAACTATAGCCCCAATTTTGCCCGACACGACCGGATTCCTCGATCTTCCAAAGTTCGTCGAAGGCATCGAAGTACATATACTCAACATCCTCTTGTTCTGCCAAGTGGAGAAACTCTAGCATGTAGCGTCGTTGATTATCCAGGCTAGGCACGGCTGCGTCCTGGGATCCACCAGCCGATGGCCAGCCTGCCTCGCCGATAACTACCCGTTTATTCTGTCCGGGGTACTCACGCTCAATCAGCACCTGGATAGCTTTATAGCGATTGACAGTGTAAGCGGCAGCGCCATCAATCGGCAACTTGTTCCAAAACGGGTAAGTGTGAATAAGGGCAAAATCCAATTCATCTACAATGGGACGATAGGCAGGGTTTATCCGCAATGGGTTGACGGCCTGTTCGTTATTCCAATTGAAGATAAGGTTGTCAATCTCGGCAGTCGTAACCGGTATGTTGCCAGGAATGTTGCTTTTGACCTGAATGATGCGCTGGCGTAAATAATTAACGGCCTCGCCTGTGCGATGCCGCAGGTAATACTCGTTGCCAACAATAACCCCGGCTAATTGGGTTGTTTTAGCCAGGCTAATAAGGGCTTGAATTTCGGCCTCATCTGCGGCGAGTTTGGCGCTGTCTTCAAAATCGTAATCTAACCACGCTCCGGCATAGACCGGCAAGCCAATCTCATTCGCCAACCCTGGAATCTGAGCATTGACCCCGGTAGCCGCATAAGTCCGAATCGCATTGGTGGTATGAAACAAACGAAACAAATCTTCTCTTATTTCTTCGGTTGAGGGTTGCGCTATGCCGGCAGGGTTTGGAAATTGGCAATCGCGAAATGGACTATAGCCTATACCCCTAATCTTTGTAGGGTAAGGATAAGCACTTAGTTCAATCTGGCTCAAATCCCAGGTTGTGTTGGCAGATACACTAAAGTGGAGAGTATGCGTGATTGATTGAGTCAGCACAAAGGTTGTCAAAATTGGCTCATGTTCGGCGGCGTAATAATTATTATTGAAAGTGCTCAGATGCGTGGTGCGCTTGCCCCACAAAGGCTGACCGTCAAGGGTAATCATTCCCATTCGGTTTCGCTCAGGCGAATGCAGCCCTTTACCGTCTCGGTCAGGCCAGGATAGTTTGAGCGTTATCAGCGTTGGAGCGTAGATATCCGGGAGAAAGATCTCTGCTGTGGCCGAACTACCCTTCCAATCAATGGGGTAAGTTGAGGCAGGGGCTACACCGAGTATGATAGTGCCTGTCGATGTGTCTTCAAACCAAGAACACACTGGTTGAGCACAAGTGGCGCGAGTAGCCACGTCACCGGTGAAGGTCATCTGCTCCGGGACGAGTGTGACTGTATAGCCAGGTGTAAGAGAACTAAGTGCGGTTGCTTGAGAAAAAAGCAAACCCGAAAAGATCATCCCGTTTAGGCAAATACCAACAAAAATGGAGATGATTAACTTGGGCTTTACATTTAACCGGTATGAACTGGATAACATTTTACGCCTCCTAAGCGCCAGGCATAGAACCGCAGGGTCAAAGATAACTATTTTGTATGTTCTCGTTTGCGTCCATCAATGAGTGCTTACGACAAAGGGAAGATACACTATTGGGGCAACGACGATATTATCGAAATAGTAGAGGCCATCCCAGTACATGGTCATTTGTACTTTGCTCAGGGCGGAAAGGTCTACCTGATCAAAGATAGTCAGGTTGAAACACATCTGCACCCATAAATTCTGCCGGGTGTTAGGAGGGTCGCAGGCATTCTCCCAATTACTCCACACTTTTTGACTAATGCCATCCACGTCTAACAAGCCAAGCTCCAGGGTGTTGTTGCCTACCGTATCATAGACCCAGAGGCATATTTTACCGTAAGAACTGAGGTTGACCGGCCGGTGGTACAGATATACGCCTACTGTGTGTCCTTCGCCGCCAGCGCCTGTCATTTGCAGAGACCTGGAACCATTGTATTTGACCTCGGTACTCAGGCTAGCGCTGGCCTGTTCAGCCTCATAATAACTATCCTCGTACTCAAAATCCTGCAAAACAGTGGTTGATATACTAACAGGCTGAGATAGAGAGTAAGCCTCGGGTATCTCGACGGCTAGCGGGGTCAGCGTAGTATTAGCCAGACCTCCCATCGTGTAATATGGGGCATAACGATTCTGCATCGCGGTTCGCACCGGCTTGTGGGTTGTTCGATCCATATGGCTGGCCCCCATCGTCTGGAGCTTAGGAAGCTGAGTGTACCAGTTAAAGGCAGTCCACCAAGTGCTCCCCATAATAAAACCATCGTTCACCACACTACCACTGCCATCCACAGCCTGGCGACCCTCGAAGGCCGCAAAGGTAGTGCTGAAAACGGTCTCTTGCACAAGAGCAAGACTGTCATCGGGATTGCTCCAATAACCGAACTCAGTGCTCAGGATAGGTTTCTCAGGAAAGGCAGCGTGGGCTGCATCTAAAAAGTCCCGCGTTCCCTTGTAGTACTCGCCGCCATGGAAAATCCCAAAGTACGTGGTCCAGCCAGCGACATCAACTGCGTTCATAGTAGGGTCATTGGCGCCCGGTCGGTCGGCGGCGGCAGATTGCGTTACCAGACGTCCGTCGTAATAATTGAGCTTCAAATCGCGATTGATACGAGTGAGAAAGGCCCGGCGGCGCATCAACGAAGTTTTCTCGGCCTCGTTGGTGCCGCTCCACAGCACGATAGAAGGCCGGTTATAATCCCGAAAGATCATCTCGCGCCACATTTGGTCGGCAATACGACGCTGCTCCTGGTCTGCCCACTCGTAGGTGCCAAACCACCAGGTCGGAATCTCCTCCATCACCAGTAGTCCCATCCGGTCGGTCAGCAGGTAAGTGTAGGGGTGGTTCGGATAATGAGCGGTACGCAAGAAGTTGGCGTTCGTCTGCTTAATGAGATCGAGATCGGTCTTGATTTTGTCCATCGTAGCCGTTCGGCCGCTGTCCGGCCAGTCCTCATGGCGAGCGATGCCGGTGAGAAAGACCGGATGGTTGTTGAGCAGGAGCTTGGCCCCCTCGCCAATGCCTACCGTCCGTACCCCAAACTGGGTGTAGAACTCGTCTACTAAGGTGCTGCCATTGCGGAGCGTTACTTTCAGGATGTACAGGTTTGGGTTAGCCGGGGTCCAGAGGTTGGGTGAAGGAATGTTGATCTCATAAGTCAGGACACGTGTCTCATTTGCCGGCGTCTCCGCCGTTTTGATGGTGACGCCGTTAAGTGAGATGGAAGCACCTACCAGATCAGAAATATAAGGCGATGTAATGTTCGTGTCGGTCACATTGGCAGCGTAAACTTCCAACTCGGCGGTTAGGCTCTGCGGGGTGCTGCTTGCGTTGTAGAGCACAGTTTGGACCGACAGGTTCCCCGCGATATCTAAGGGTCGAACATCCGCCCGGACAATATACTGCGTGGGGAGTTGCTCCAGGTAGACGTCCTGGATGATGCCGGTATAGTTATGCCAATCGCTCTTCACCGCCGGCACAATATCAGTACGGCTGCCCCAAGGAGGATTATCCACCCGCACGGCAATCGTGTTACTAACACTGCTGCCATAGTTAAGCAAATCGGTCACGTCCAGGGCAAAGGGGGTATAGCCACCTTCATGATAGCCGGCCCAGGTTCCATTCACCCATACGTCAGCCACATAGTTGACGGCCAGGAAAATCAGCCGCACCTGCTTTCCTTGCCAGGAACTGTCCACGGTAAAAGTACGGCGATACCAGACCCCGTCCTCATATACCTCCGCGCCGTTAGGGTCTTCTGAGGCAGGCATCGTATTTTCGACTGCGGGTAACGGCTTGGTTTCCCAGGACGAATCATCATAAGAAGGGAGATGCCGGCCCCCACCCTCATGCTCAATTAGGGTTAGAGCGGTTGTTCGATCCGTCAGGCTCAGGTTATGGCCTAGAGAAACGCGCTGCTTCTTCCAGATCCCGGCCATGCTCACCCTGGGGTGATGGGCTTGTGGCTCAAAGGCTGGCCAGGGCCGGCCATAGGCAAAGGGAATCCTCAAGCCATCCACCGGCTGCAAAGTCACCGTGGCCGGCAATGAGGCGACAGTGTTAGCCGTATAAATATCAACAACGGCGCTTCCGGCTGATTGAGCAGAGTTCAGCAAACCCAGCACGACCGCTTGAGATAGGAACCCAATTAAGCAGATTCCAACAAAAAGAGAGATAAACAGGTTGCGAGGCGCATTTGACCTGTAGAAGCTGTATAACAAAGTGCTCCTCCTCAAAGCCAAACGCAGAGTGCCTGGTTTGGATTACAGATTGATTAATCATCGCCAGGTAACAGCATCAAAGTAATAGACGCCATCATTCCACATATAAAGTTCGAGATTCTTGATTTGACTTTTATCAACGCCCGTAAATTCAGCGAGAGGCCAGGTGATTTCAGCCCATTGGCCCTTAGTCTGCATCGTTGACCAAACTTTGTTGGAAACAGCCTCGCTCTTATCGCGAAGCTTCAATTCTACGGTATTATTGCCTTGAGTATCATATACCCACACAGAGATAGTTGTAGCCGCAGAAAGATTGATAGGATTGCTTGAAGCCGGATTGATACCCATCGTCCCGCCATGGTCGCTCGGATTGCCTGTCGCTTCAACATGGGCGTCGCAACGGACAGCCCGCCTTCCTTCATAAACTGGCGACTCACTAAATGAGCAGGTCGTAAGCCAGGCATCCCAAAAGTAATTGCCGCTTCCAGGCGGGGTACCGTTATCTGGCTCAAAATCTTGAAAAGATGTACCTGGCGGAAATGAGATATGATCCGCATTGAAAACTAATTCGGTTATCTGCCAGCAGCCAGCACGATTCTTTTGGAGCGTCCAGTGCTCTGACCCATATTGGGTGGAGGGGCTTGCGGGGGGCGTAGGTGGGTTATCCTGAAATACCGGGGTGGCACCTGTCGGTCCATAGGTGATTCGACTTCCACTGGTGAAATAGGCGACACTCTCAGTAATTCCAGGCCCCGCGGGCTGAATTCCATAGTGAGTGGCTTGGGTAAAGTCAAGAGCACTAAATAGGTTGGTGTAATAAGTGACCGGATTGTTCCACTGTTCCCCGGTGTCGCCACGCCGGATTATGGCATCTGGGACAAAGATGGCTCGAATAAGGGAAATATCCTCTCTAACAACGGCCTCGCCTTCGGCCTGGATGAGGCGGTCAATAGTTTCCATATCGGTTTGCGCTTGATAAGGGCAAGGTGGAATTGGTATCGGGACAATAGGGACAGCATCAGTTCCCCTGGCCTCAACGACCTCGTCGCTCACCCAACCGGCCTCACCCTCGTCCAGTTGCACCTGCCACCAACTGCCTGTCTCATTTCTTCCAATGACCGGCAACAAAGGGGTATTCGGCGGCAACGATCCGATGATTGGATAATTCGTACCAGGGCCGGAACGGATATTGACCGTGGTCGAGGAGACAATTTGTGGTGTTACAGGCGTTGGTGTGTGAGTGGGAGTTGGCATCGGGGTTGTTGGCGTTGGTGTCGGTGGCTCGGTTGGCGTCGGCGTGTTAGTTGGTGTCGGCGTACTTGTGTTGGTTGGCACTGGAACTGCCGTCGGTGTGTGAGTTGGGGTTGCTGCGGATATCGAAATACTTGTTGGTGTGGTATTTGCTAGCTGAAATAAGTTTTGAACTTGCGGAATGACCAGAATAGTCCCTATGCAGGCTAAAATCGCGACGATAGTACCTATCCCTCCCCACACTGGACTACTGAGTATTCGACTAATCGTTTTGGGAAGAGTCGGAGACTTCCTGGGGAGATCAGGGGACGAATCCAGCGCGCTCAAAGCAAGGACTTGGGCTGGCCTTACGCCGGTGATACCCCAGACCAACTTCCATACACTCTGGGTATAAGCCGTTTCATCCCGAAAGTCCACACAGTTACGGCTTTGGAGAAAGCCGGGTAGTTCTGCCTCCCGTAACAACACAGGGATTATCTGTACAGAGGTCTGGCTGGCTTTACCCAGAGACAAAGTACGATAATACTCCTCCTTAACCCAGCCAGAGCTGATCGCTTCGGGGGAAACAATGAGGGCCACGGTCCGGCAGTTATCTAGCGCCGATTCCAGAGTTGCAGCAAAGAGATCTCCAGGCCGGATTTCATCTTTGTCTAGCCACACTGAGACCCCATAGTGGAGCAAGTCATCCTTGAGTTTGATGACCCACGGCTGATCAACACTACTATAGCTGAGGAACACATCAAATTTGGCTGGCATTTCGGACGCACCTTTCAAGGGTTAGACTTCTTTGTGGTTGTTTTAGATTTTCTGTGATAACTATCAGATATAGTGATTTGTCAAGCGACCATTAGACGTATACACGCTGGGTAATTATAGTTGTCGCTGGTCAGTGATTACCACGGAAGATCCTGAAGAACGCAAAATATCTAAAAACCTAATGCCTGGTAAATAGCCTCGTCAATCAAACTCATAAACAATGTCATCCAGGTAAAAGGTGACGCTGTTTTGGGAGGTCCAGCCAAATCCCCCGACGACCCGGCTCAGATCGCGGGATTGGGGCAGGGGAATGGTGTACTTTGTCCAGGCTAAGGAGAGAGTCTCCGTTTGCTTGATCACGGGGCAGACCGAGTCAGGGTATGGTTCCGACGGGCTTGAGCAAGCAGTGCCATCGGGATAGCCTATCCCGCCGATGAGAAACGTGACGACGGCATTTGGGGTGCCACTTCGGGCCCAAAAGGTCAAGCGATCTGCCCCACGCAGGTCAAGCCCACCATTCGGAACATTGCCCCAATTGTCCTCAGGATATAGCCAGTAAACACTACCCCAGTTACCTGGATTAGTGGGTGAAAAAGAAACTCGAATAGCCAGGTCGCCAATAGTTGGCGGAGGCGGATCAGTCCGATCACATTCAAATAAGCTGATACCCGCAATGTCACCCATCCAACCGGAGGGGACAAAACTATTAGGGACCATCGGCCATTCGGTATAGACAGGAAAGGTTAGGCTATTAGTTGCCTGGACAAGATTTTGCAGCAGCAAGTCAGTCATTTCCTCGTCCACGATGGAGAGAGAGGCGTATGAGGTTGACTGTTTAGCGATGTAAGGTAGGTAAAGCTGATAAGGCAAGAGCTGTTCCATCGGCAAAAGCACCCCGTAGAAATTGTGTTTGGCCGTACGGTCAGAATAACTGTAACCCCAGTTTTGCCCCACCCGGCCGGCCTCTTGGATCTTCCACAATTCGCTGAAGGCGGCAAAGTACATGTATTCAACACCTGCTTGCTCGGCCAGAATGAGAAACTCAAGCATATAACGGCGTTGATTATCCAGGCTGGGTACGGCTAGGCTATTAGGAGCACCGCCCGAGGGCCAACCTGCCTCGCCGATAACTACCCGTTTATTCTGTCCGGGATACTCGCGCTCAATCAGCACCTGGATAGCTTTATAGCGATTGATAGTGTAAGCGGCAGCACCATCAATCGGCAACCTGTTCCAGAAAGGATAGGTATGAATCATAATAAAGTTCACTTGGTCAAAAATAGGCCGATAGAGCGGCTTTATCCGCAATGGGTTGACGGCCTGTTCGTTATTCCAATCGAAGACAAGGTTGTCAATCTCGGCAGTCGTAACCGGTATGTTGCCAGGAATGTTGTTTTTGACCTGAATGATACGCTGGCGTAAGTAATTAACGGCCTCGCTTGTGCGATGCCGCAGGTAATACTCGTTGCCAACGATAACCCCGGCTAATTGAGTTATTTTGGCCAAGTTAATTAGGGCCTGGATTTCGGCCTCATCTTCGGCAAGTTTGGCGCTGTCTACAAAATCGTAATCTAACCATGCTCCGGCATAGACCGGCAAGCCAATTTGATTTGCCAACGCAGGGATCTGACCTTCAACCCCGGTAGCCGCATAAGTCCGAATCGTATTGGTGGTATGAAACAAGCGAAACAGGTCATCTCTAATCTCCTGGAGTGAGGGCTGCAATATTCCTTTGGGAGACTGGCAATCGCGGAATGGGCTATAGCCAACGCCTCTAATCTTCGTGGGAAAGGGATAGGCGCTCAGTTCGATCTGGCTCAAATCCCAGGCCGTCCGAGCCGGGACATTGAAGGTGAATGTGTGGTTGCCGGACTTCGTGATGACAATGGTCGTCAAAATCGGCTCGTGTTCCGCCGCATAATAATCGTTGAAGGTACTCTGGCGAGTAGTTCGTTTGCTCCACAAAAGTTGACCATCGAAGGTAATGGTTGCCAAGCGGTTTCGGTCAGGCGAGTGTAATCCCTTACCATCGCGGTTGGGCCAGGATAACTTCAGCACATATACGGTTGGGGAATGAACATCCGGCAGAGACACTGTCGCTATGACCGAACCCCCACCCCAATCGCTGGGGCTGGGTGAAGCGGGGTCTACACCCAGCATGATCGTCCCTATCGGCGTACCATCAAGCCACGAACACACGGTCGGATGGACGCAGTTGGCGCGGGTGGTCACATCGCCCGATAGAGTCATCTGATCGGGGGTGATCTCAATTTTATAATTAGACGCTAAAAAGCCAGGCGTAGCCGCCTGTGAAGAAGGCATATCTAATAAAATGCCGCTTAGAAAAATGCCAACAAAAAGAGATATGATCGGATTGCGGAGTGCATTTGGCCTATATAACATGCATAATCCGTGTAACATCGTACATGCATCCTTTTTTCGTTGGTCTTCTTTGACCTTAAGAGGCATTCGGCCTATTGCATCAATGTTTCGACTCAAAAAAACTGCCGAAGGCAAAATTCCAGTCCATGCTAGGGAGGAGGCCTTCGGCAGTTACATGAGGAACTTGGTTACCTGTCGTAAAATATCTACGGCCCTTTTCGGCCGCTGGCAGTTATCTTACACTAGGTGAGGAAAGGGTGAAGAGAAGACAAAATTAGATAGAATCTCCCATAAACGGAGTATAATCCAAAAAGACAATTACATATAGTGACAAGTATCACTATTAAACTAGATATGTGTCACATTCCTGATCTTGGTCGACAAAATGACCTTTACTATTGAGCATAGGGTAAATTTATAGCGAAATGAGTGCAGATTCAGTCTGCTCTTTTGGCTAATGCAGACTAAAGGAGGCACAACTTTTTGCTCCCTGCTTCGTAAAGAAAGATAGCGGTTCAGTTTAGCGAACCCCGGAAATCATAATGAACCGAATCAAGGAGAAAAAATGACTGAGGAAAAAATTCGCACCGAAGAGTATCAGGTGACGGGTGAATTGCTCGTGGCCAAAATCAAAGAGTTGGTCCATGCGGGCAATATTCGCCGCATCATCATCAAAAATGAAGAAGGCAAAAGTTTGATCGAGATTCCGCTCACCCTGGGCGTGGTGGGGGCGGTGCTGTTGCCGGTGTGGGCCGCGATTGGCGCGCTGGCTGCCCTGGTTGCCAATCTGACCATTGTGATCGAGAAGGTCGAGTAGGCTCACTTACAGACCACCGCATCCAATTCGGCCCGCATCATGATATATGAGGGACAACCACCCATTTTGCCCTGATATACTCTGAGCCTGGACAGCGCCCAGCCAAGCCACCCCCTCTGAGGCCGTTTTGAGCGGGTTTCCGGTCAGATGTTGATTGGATAAGCGTTGCTGCGCGATGTCCAGGCTTTTTATTGATCCCTCTCCTGTGGGTTACCGGTTTAGACGAAGGTCACGCTTTTCTGGTCGCCCCCAGAATCTCCAGATAGTGAGGATTGTACATGATACCCAGGATGTTCCCGAAGGGGTCGGCCACAGAGGCAGTGATGAAGCCTGCTCCACGAGGCGTGAGTGGTTGATATTCTTTCGCCCCCATTGCGGTTAACTTTTCAAGCGTTGCGGCCACATCGTCAACGTGCCAGTATACAACTGCACCTCCCGGACCGGCTGTTACCCCTTTTGGGGCATAGCTGCTGTGGATAATGCCCAGTTCGTGCTGATAGTCGCCAAGACGAAACTCGATATAGGCGGGTTTGCCGTCGGGGCCGGAGCGTTCAAAGTATGGGGCGAAACCTAGCAGTTCGGTATACCACTTCTTTGCTGCCTCCAGATCAGCCGCCCAAAAATTAAGAGTGGCAACGCCTCGCAAAATTTGCAGATCGGTCATTTTTATGCTCCTTTTCAAAACTATAAAATTTGTGTAACTACTCAGCCAACCCTATGTCTCAGTAGCCCTGACCGCCGACCGTTGACCGCTGACCGCCGAAAAGACAGGGTACAGGGCGAATTATGGCGGTCGGCAGTCTGCGGTCTGCGGTCAGGAATACTCAATTTGGGGTAGCCTGAGTAGTAACAAATTTGTTTTAATATGATATGATACCGGGGATGTTTTGCAGCCGGTAGTAAACGCTCAACCCTTTGTTGACTTATCCTCCTCATGTGTATTTAAGGTTAATCTGCGGCGACACCGGATAGTAGTATAGCCGCGTGTTACTCCAAGTACAACCAGGAGTTGGCTTTTTGCCTCTGTCATGAGTCTGATGCAAAATGGGGTCAAATGGATTATAATTATAACCAAAATGAGCAAAATCAATCTGGCAAAAAAATACCCTCCATCTAAACCGTGTTCATGTGATATTTGCCTGAACTATTGCCAACGTCCGGGCTGGTGGACGGTTGAAGAAGCAACAAGAGCAATTGAGGCGGGTTACGCCAATCGTATGATGTTGGAAATGTCCCCTGAATTAACTTTTGGTGTTCTTTCGCCTGCCTTCAAAGGAAACGAAGGGAATGTGGCCTTACAAATCTTTGCTCGTCAGGGGTGTACTTTTTTGAAGGATAATCTTTGTGAGTTGTTTGGGACGGGTTTTCAACCATTAGAATGTCGTTTTTGTCACCACACTCGGCGGGGTTTAGGTAAGAGGTGTCACTTAGACATCGAAAAGGATTGGTATAGCCCAGCAGGTCAAAAACTTATCATAAGCTGGGGCAAATTAACCGGATTTTTCGAACGGCAGGGGTTGATCTTGGGCCGTTAGCACTTATATAGGACACCAAGCAAGATGGATAAAGCAGAAAACAGCTTTTCTGGTACAACGGAAAGAGTCTAAGGGATGCTGGAAATCATCGATCTGAGCCAGGACATCTTCCCCGGGATGCCGGTGTTTAAGGGCCTGCCGGAAATGGTGATCACCCTTTGCACCAGCTCGTCGGCCGGGGGCGGTTTCGCTTTATTGGTCTGCCGCTCAAGATCCGGGGCGGAACCGGCTCGCCGGTGTGGGCCGTTGCGGTTTTCTGAAATTTGACTGCAAGCAAAATTCGGCAACTCGCTCGCGGCGGATAGCCATATCCGCCGCTGGATTTGTCCAGCGAGAACAGTGTTACCGATTTTGAAAATCACAAACCTCCATGTAGACTTAAATAAAATTGTTAAGCGGGTATACTTCCGCTAACGTTAGACTACTTAAAGACAAGAAGATATGGGGGAACGATGCTGTATTTGTTACTGAAATGGCTGCATATCCTGTCCGCCATCGTCGCGGTGGGAGCCAACGTTACCTATGGCATTTGGCTGGTCCGTGCCTCTCGCCAGCCAGACGCTTTACCCTTCACCCTGCTGGGTATCAAGCTGATCGATGATCGCCTGGCCAATCCGGCGTATGGTTTGCTGCTGGTCACAGGACTGCTGATGGTGTTCACGGTCGGGATGCCACTGACCACCCCCTGGCTGCTAACGGCCCTGGTCTTATTCGTGCTGGTTGGGCTGGTCGGAGCGTTGGGCTACACGCCCACCCTGCGCCGACAGATCCAGCTTCTGGATAGCGAGGGAGTCCATTCGCCTGGCTATCAAGCGGCAGCGCGCCAGGGGATCATACTGGGAGGTGTCCTGGTCGTTCTGGTGATTGTGATTGTCTACCTGATGGTGGTGAAGCCGGGATTGTGGGGGTGAAGGTCAAGCGTCGGTTGAGGCTTCAGCCCTATTTCGCCTATTTTTGAACCGCTTGCGGGGCGACAACCTCTCGCAGAACGCGTAGCGCATTGATGGCTGTTGGAAAACCGGCATAGGGAACCGTTTGGAGGATAATCTCTTCGACCTCCGGCGCGGTCAGGCCAACATTCAGGGCAGCCTGGACGTGAACCCGCAACTGCGGCTCTCGACCCCCCAACGCTGTCAGCAGCGCCACCGTCGCAATCTCGCGCTCGCGCAGCCCCAATCCCTCTCGATTGTAGATGTCGCCGAAAGCAAACTCGACGATATATCGCCCCAGGTCGCCCAGGGACGCAACCACTTCCTCACCTGCCCGGCCGTCTACCTCGGCCAGTTTGACTAAGCCCCGCTCATATCACTCCCCGGCTTAAAGCCCATTTCGCTTTATCCACCGTAGGCGGCTGATATTCCTGGAACCGCTGCAAAAGCCGCTCGGGGTCAGCGTCAATCAACAGCATCGCCCGGTGCTCCGGTTCAAGAAATTGCTCCTCCACCGCGTGGTCAATAAAAC
>CAZUNT010000001.1:97531-107719 GCA_964622215.1 uncultured Caldilineaceae bacterium | reverse complement strand
CCGCCGGCATCCAGCACCGTTCGAGCGATCTGGCCCATCAAGCCGATGCGCCCACCACCGTAGATTAGCTCAATCTTCTGCCGGGCCAAGGCCAGGCCCAACTGCTGGGCCGCCTGAACGTACTCCGGCCTGGCTCCTGGACTTGAACCACAAAATACACAGACTCGCTTGATCGTTCTCATCACATCTTCCGATCCCAAATGAAGTTGTTTGCAGGCGGTACACTGACCACCCAATGGATCGCTTCTCAGTATAACTATGTAGAAAACAGGCTACAAGTGACAAATGTCATTGCTGCAGGGACTCGGACCCTGCGGCGAAAGAGTGAAAGAGATTCTTGACAAAAGCCCTAACCTTATATTATTCTTCTTGAAACAGAAAGAGATTATCTGAACACTTTTACAGTCGCACCATTTTCCTCGCTGTTCGACCTCTTAAATTAGCAACAATGGGTAAGGGGGACAGTTGTCCCCACGATTCTGGAAATAGCTGTAACGCTACTTAAGGGAGAGTACATGGCCAGGTCGGATAGATTGCCCACGCTGAATATTGCCTTAGATACAAATTTAGAAAAACCGGCTGTAGAAAATCCAACCCTCTGTCCTTATTGCAAAAAGGAACTGGAGTCGGCTACCGATACGGCTTGTCCCCACTGCGGGTTACCGATTCGACGCCGCAAACGGCAGCGCCAGATTACTACTCATGGCGGTTCCCTGGCAAAGCTTATCATCCACCTGCCGGGTCAGCAAGGTAAAGAGTGTTTTCTTTCCAAGCCGGTTGTGACCCTGGGCCGTCACTCAAACAATATGATCCAAATCGACTCGCCTATGGTTTCGAACGAGCATGCCCGGATTGAATTTACGAGTAAAGGCCATACTCTGACCGACCTGGGCAGCACAAACGGCACGCGCATCAATGGCCGGCAACTCAATCCCCACAAACCCCATCTCCTTGCCTCTAACGATATTATCCGCTTAAGCGATGGGCGGGGCAACTCGATAAAACTAACCTATGTAGCTCCAATGGGCTTTACTCATGTTGACATAAAGCCTACCAGTCAAACCTACCAGCTCGACAGCGATGTAGCTTACATTGGTCGTGGTTTTGATGCAACTATCATCCTGTCTCACCCTACTGTTTCCTGGCAGCACGCCAAGATTATCCGGCAGGGACCTGATCAGTTCCTCATCGAAGATGTCAGCACCCATAACGGTACCTTCCTGAATGGCTCTCTCCTGGAACGAGCGCAGATACTGGCGCGAGGGGACGTCATCCAAATCGGCCCTTACAACCTGGTTTATCAAGATCACGGCCTGTTCTCTTCCTTTGTGGCCGAACGAAATTTTCGCCTGGAGGCTATCAACCTCGACAAAATGGTTTATGAGACCAATCTGCTTGGCCTCAAAGACCGGCAGCGACCTAAGCAGATTTTACGCCAGGTGAATATTGTCATCAATCCCCGTGAATTTGTGGCCCTGGTGGGCGGCAGCGGTAGCGGTAAAAGCACCTTCATGGGAGCTTTACTTGGCCTCAGACCGGCTACTGGGGGGGCAGTCTTGATCAACGGCGATAATCTCTATGATAATCTGGAGATTTATCGCCATTTGATCGGATATGTGCCCCAAGATGACATTGTCCATGCCGACTTAAGGGTGCGCCAGGCCCTGGACTATGCCCTCCAGTTGCGGCTGCCGGCGACGAACCCAGCCGAGGCTGAGCAGCAAATTAACGAAGTCCTGGCTAGAGTCGGTTTGACCGCTCAAGCGGAAACCCTGGTGCGCAACCTTAGCGGCGGTCAGCGCAAGCGGGTCAGTATTGCCGTCGAGCTGCTGGCTGACCCGTGGATTTTCTTTTTAGATGAACCGACCTCTGGTTTGGACCCCGGCCTGGAAAAGTTAATGATGGACACTCTGCGACACCTGGCCGACGAAGGACGAACGATTATTTTGGTGACGCATGCCACCAGTCACATTATCGATTATTGCGACCAGGTAGCCTTTATGGCTCGAGGTGGTGAGCTGGCCTACTTTGGCCCGCCTGACCAAGCTGCTACTTTTTTCAATGTGAATAACTTTCCTGATATCTACACCACCCTGGCCCAAACTTACGGGCGTGATGATAGCACTGCCGTTCCTGAGGAAATTAAACCCTTCTATGATCGGCTGAGTGAAAAAAATCCTACCGGCCGGCCTGGCCCTATCGAAGCTGGCCCGCTCTGGGCTGAATATTATCGCCAGTCCAACCTCTACCAGACTTACATTGTCCACCGTCAAAGCGGTCAGGTAGTCCGGCCCCTTTCAACCAGCCGCATCTCGGTCAAACAGAGGACCGAACGCCAGTGGCGGCAATTTGGAATTTTGGCTCGGCGTTACCTGGATTTAATTAAAGCTGACCGGCTCAGTTTGTGGCTCTTAGGAGCGGTGATGCCGTTGATCGCCCTTTTTTTGTTGCTAATCAGCCCCGACAATGCACTGGTGGGGAACAGTCTTCAGGAAATTGCAGTTATTCTGGAAACGCCGGGCAGCTACAGCATTGCCGCCGAAACCCAAACCGTCTTATTTATGCTAGCCCTCTCAACCTGTCTGGTGGGAGTATTCCTCTCGGCCTATGAATTGGTCAAGGAAGAGGCTATCTACCGCCGGGAACATATGCTGGGCCTTAAAATGGTACCCTATTTTGCCTCAAAATTTGGGGTATTGGGCGGGTTGATGGCTGTTCAGATTGTCCTGTTTCTTCTCGTCTTGGCTTTTAAATTACAATTTCCCAGTTCCGGGGTAATTTTTTGGGCGCCACTAGAGTTTTACCTGACCTTGTTGCTTACTGTTCTGGCCAGCCTGTCCCTGGGGCTTTTCATTTCGGCTCTGGCTTCGTCCAAAGATATGGTCACCTACCTGGTTTTGCTCGTGATCCTGGGGCAGATTGTCTTTTCCGGGGCTGTTTTTGAGCTATCTGGAATCACTAATTTCCTTTCTTACCTCACTATCACTCGCTGGTCACTGGAAGCATTGGGAATCAGCACGAATATCGTCGGTCTCAATGAGTTGGGGCAGGTCCGGGTTGAACATATGTTGGATACGGGGCGGGGCCTACAAACTCTGATCAAAGATGTGCCTGCGCCTATCAACTTCTATGTCGACTACACTCACAATGCTTTAGCCCTTTGCTCGCGTTGGATTTTGTTATTAACCCACATCTTGGTTTGGAGTAACCTCACGCTCTGGCAAATCTGGCGAAAAGACGAGATTTAAACTATGCGGCGCAAATCCAGCTTCAATCCCAGCTTTATCATTGTTACTATCATCATCCTGGCTGCGGGTATTTTAACTTATCTATTTTCCCAGCAACGCCCTTCCCCTGGTCAGACCGGGACCCCCACGACCGGGGCAACCTTAGAAATACCGGAATTGGCGCTGACGCCCCCGGCATCTCTCTCTGAACTGGCGGCTGAGATTTCCGGTGACTACCCTAAATTAGCCGAGTTGCTCAATAACCCTGAACTCGGCTCGGTCTACAAGGACTTTTACGTCACCTATCAAAACGCCGGACCGGATGCCGCCGTAGTCTTAGCCCGACAACGAGGTATTCTGAATGAAAACGACGACGTGATTATGACCCTGATTCTGGACACCACCGGCCAGATCGAGCCGCTGACCAGCGAGCTGGAAGCAGCAGGGGTAATTGTCGAGAGCAGCTACCAGGATCGAGTCAATATTGTTATTCCCCTGGACCTGATTCGGGCACAGCTCGCTGCCGCCGAACCGGAACTCATCGTTGAGCGTATCTCCGGCCTGGAGCATGTAATTAGTTTACAGTTCCCCAACAAATTGGCGGCCGATCAGAGCGGATTTTTAGGGGAGGGAGTGGCCGTTACCCTGGCTAATGAGTGGCAAAAACAGGGTATCACCGGCAAAGATGTGAAGGTCGGGGTGCTCGACCTGGGCTTTGCCGGCTATGAGGCCCTGCTGGGGACAGAATTACCCACAGAGGTCACGGTCTCAACTTTTGGCAACCCGGCTCAATTTGCCAGCCAGGTGCATGGCACCGCCTGCGCGGAAATCATCCACGAAATGGCTCCTGAGGCGAAACTTTATCTGGCTTACTTTGACGGCACTGAAGTGGCGATGGGGCTGGCCGTGGAGTGGTTGCTCAGCCAGGAGGTGGATATCATCTCGAATTCGACCAGTATCAGCGGTCTTACCCCGATGGATGGTACCGGTTTTAGTGCAGATGTGGTTAATCGGGTGTATGACGCGGGGACCTTCTGGGTCAATGCAGCAGGCAATCGGGCCGACGAGCACTATCGAGGTGGGTTCAAGGATACCAATGGTGATACTTTACACGAGTTTGCCCCTGATGTTAGCAGTTTGCCCTTTAATATGAAGGCCGGCACAGCCAGCTACTTGATCCTGAGCTGGAACGATTGGACCAGCCTGAACCAGGATTATGACCTGATCCTATACGACAAAAATGGCAACTACCTGGCCAAAGCCGAGGATTTTCAAACCGGGCAGCCGGGCCAAAGAGCCGCCGAGATTATTTCCTATCGCTTTACTAAAACCGATACCTACCTATTAGCTGTTCAGAATCGCGAGGGCCGGGCGCGTGGGGATGCTACGCTCGATATATTTGTTTACAACGGCCAATTACCAGCCGACTTTCAGGTAGCTGAAGCCAGTCTCGGCACACCGGCCGACGCCCGGGGCGCGTTTACTGTAGGAGCGGTCCACTGGTCGAATGATGTCCTTGAACCCTACAGTTCTCAAGGTCCTACTACTGATGGCCGCATTAAGCCAGATTTGGTCGCTCCATCTGCCATTAAAAGTGCCTCTTATAAACCATTCTTTGATGGTACTTCCGCAGCCACACCCCATGTGGCCGGCGCAGCCGCGTTGGTGCTACAAGCTTTCCCCAACTCTACGCCGGTTGAGCTGGTCAATCTCTTCCAGAATCGAGCAGTTAAGCTGGGTGCGCCCCCCTTGAACAACCAGTTCGGAGCCGGTCGGCTTAACCTCGGCAGTTCCCCTTGAAAAGCTTTATTAGTTACAAGGGATACCTTTCAATGTAGTCAAAGGTGATCCAGGATTGTCCTGGCTGCAAAATTGGTATATAATAAATCAGTGTATCCTCGTGGCGATAGCTGGCCTGCAAAACCCTGGAACTATTTAGTTGCCCTGCTGGTAATTTTTGCCCCGGCCTGCATGGGCGGCCTGTCTCGGCCTGCGGCCACACCGACCACGCCCACAACAGACGCAGTAATCGTCGCCTTTGCCGCTACGGTGATTTATTACCCCACCCCACCCGCTCTCACGGCTACCCCTGTTGTGGCGACAACCGCGCCAAGCCCTACCCCGCTTCCACCCCCAACCGACACCCCGCAACCCACTGTAACCCCCATGCCGACCGTTACCCCTGCGCCGCCCACACCTAGCCCACCTCCCCCATCCCCTACAACGGAAAACTTGGGCGCTGTTACTCTGCTTGAACCGCAGCACAACCTCATCCTCCCGGCCCAGGTGCGCGATTTTGAATTCAAATGGCGCTGGAGTGGGTCGGCTAATTGCCAGGGCTTGCCGCCCGGTTACATGTTTGAACTCAGAATTTGGCCGGCTCGAGCGGGTTTTGGCCCACTTCCGGCTATGGACGCCTTGCAAGAGCAGGCGGCCGTGGCCTGCGACTTGTTGAGCGGTGTTTATCATTACCGGGTAGACAATCTCAAAAAAATAGCCGGGACGCAGGCCGTGGCGGTGGAAACGGCGGCCACCGGCCCCTTCAACTGGGATGTGGCTATCCTGCGCATCTACCCTGACATCACCCCGGTAGTTGTTTCAGAACCGCGTATCTTTACCATTCCCGATACCTACGTTGGCCCTTACGATACCAGCCGGCCAACGGCAACTTGTTTGAATTTTAGCGAGTGGTTAGAAGCGCAGGCGCTCTTTTTAGCTACGGGCGGGCCGGGGACAGACCTCAACGGCTTAGACCCTGACGGCAACGGCATTGCCTGCGATGAGCTTCGTCATTGAGAGTGTGTTTCTTAATGACCAAACTGGGGCACGAGAGCCGCGAAAATACGCGAAAATTCAACGCCCAACCGAGTCAAAACCGGTTAACCTTTCGCGGTTTTCGTTTTTTTCGCCTTTTCGTGGTCCAAACGCCTCCTCCAACTATTTAAGAAACACGTTCTGAGCCGAGGAACGATGATCCTGGTAATCCGAAAACGACCCTCACGCCCTCAAAAACCTCACCTGGCTCCGGCTTCATGCGACTTGCCACGCTCTGGCCGCCCCAGGCCAGAGTTAACCCCGCTCATCGGCCCCTGGCTGATGCGGTTTGGTGGGCTGTGGCTGGTTGGGCTGATTGCCCTGATCGTTCAAACCAACCTGGCCCGCTGGCAAATGGAAGCGCAAGCCACTGAAACCGGCGCAAGGCCACTTTTTGCGCCCGCTGAACCGGCCAAGGCCATCAAAGCGCCGGATTTTGGCGAAGCCAGCTTGCCCGTAAGCCAGCTTAACCCAGACGAAATCAACCCCTCAGCCATGACGTATGAGCAAATGTTTCAAGAGATCGCTCCCCGCTATGGGTTGGATTGGCACGTGCTGGCCCAACTGGCCTACCAGGAAAGCCGGCTGAACCCCCTGGCCCTGGGCCGGGATAATGACCTGGGCTTGATGCAGATTTTGCCTTCCACCTGGAATGAATGGGCGCCCCGGGTGGGAGTGACCGACCCCTTTGACCCTTATAGCAATATTGAAGTCGGGGCGGCTTACCTGGCCTATGTGCGGGATTACGCCCAGGCCAGAGGCTATTACGAACCGCAGTGGATGCTGGTGGGTTACAACGGGGGGCCGGATCGGTTACGCCAACTATTCGCCGGCAACGGCACCTGGGCGCAGGTGCCGGAGAAGCAGCGGCGTTACGTTTTGGCTATTCTCCAAGCCAGTTCCGGGGCATCTATCACCGACCTGGATCAATCAAATTGAATAAGGGTTATTCGCTTACCCAAAAGTACGTTGACATCACTTATAAATATTGCTATACTTATTCTATTCCCTAGATTGTGGATCAACCTGCCACGATAAATTTAGAAGAGAAATTTTAAGTACCTAATAAATAATCCCCCCAAATAAGCTAACCCCTTGCCTGATTGGTTATTTAAGTGGTGGGGTTAAGGTGACAGGCTCAAAAGATTATCACATTGAAGTGACCAAACCACATCGGTACTCATCAAGCTGTGCTGCTCAAAAGGTAGATCCTTTCCATGCCTGTTGAAGTTAGCCTCAACCTCGAACACTTACAAGCTGAACTAAACCGAATCGATCAATTGATTCAGAGGCAAGTTCAGCGATGGCAATTAGCCGGCCGTGATTCGACCGATGCTTTTCTGGGCCTCCACATTTCCGACGCCGAAGCTAATAACCTGTTAGCTCGACCCTTTGCCACCTCTTGGGGCCAAACCGTAACCCCCACCGAAACTTTAACCCAGGCCGAAGACTCCCGGCTGACCAAGCAATGGGTTGAGGTGGCCAGCCCTCGCCCTCGGCTGGCTCAATTGGCCGCCACCTTTGGCCTGACCCCTTTTGAGCTAGATGCGCTGTTGGTTTGCCTGGCTCCCGCCCTTGATCTGCGTTACGAGCGTCTCTACAGTTACCTGCAAGATGACGTGACCCGCAAACGCCCTACCGTCAACCTTATTCTTGATTTGCTGGCCGAAGCTGGCCCAACTCGGCTGCTGCGCCTGGCTCACTTTGCCGATCATGCGCCTCTATTCAACTATTATCTCCTCCAACGTGAGGTTGAGTCCGGGCCGGATAAGCCCTCTCTCCTCAATCAACCCTTATCGGCCGATGAAACCATTGTAGCCTGGTTATTGGGGCGTTACCAGCCTAATGCCGACCTCGGCGCTCACGCTCGTTTGTTGATGTCAGCTTCCGCCTCTCCAAACAATCGTTTACCGGCCGGCCCACTCTGGTCAGAGTTGTCTCACCTGGCCGAGTTAGGGGCTGGCGATCCGCCGGTTATCGTTTTTTATGGTCCTGACCGGGTTTGCCAGGAGGAGGCGGCGATGACCCTGGCCGCGCAGTCCGGTCGCTCCCTGCTGATGGTTGACCTGGCCGCCGTCATCAAGATGGACCTATCCCCGCAACGCGCTCTCCACCTAGCTCTGCGCGATGCTCGTTTGACCGGAGCGCTGGCCTATCTTTCAGGCTGGGATGCCTGTCTTGCCCCAGAAGGCCACCTGCCGCCTGAATTACTGGCCGAATTATGCGCCTATCCCGATGAGGTGATCGTCGCCGGGCAAACCCAATGGCAGGCCGAAGGGATCGAACGGAACCGCTTCCTCTACTGGCTGGAATTCCCCATCCCGACCTATTTGCACCGGCTAGAACTGTGGCAGCATTTTGTAAAAAACAGTAGCCAGATATCAGATGCCAGTAGTCAGATACCGGTAGCCAGTAGTCAGCCAGCGGTTGGCGGCGATGCTGAATCCCCCATCGACCTGGACACCCTGGCCGGCCAGTTTGCTCTGACCACCGGCCAGATTCGTGATGCGGTCGCCTCGGCCAGAGATATCGCCGTCCAACGTGGCGATGCAGCGATGCAGTTGCCGGACCTCTTTGCCTCGGCCCGGGCCTACTCCAATCCGCGCCTGGCCGCGTTGGCCCGCAAAATAACGCCCCGGTATGATTGGCCAGATTTGATTTTACCACCCGACCAACTGGCTATCCTACAAGAAATGGTGGTCTCCGTGCGGGGACGCCCCCTGGTGCTTGATCAGTGGGGAGTTGGCCGCAAGCTGGCCTCCAGTGCGGCGGTGATGGCTCTCTTTGCCGGCGACCCTGGTACCGGCAAAACTATGGCCGCCGAGGTGATGGCGGCCGAGTTGGGGCTGGATATGTATAAAATTGACCTCTCTACGGTTATCAGCAAATATATCGGCGAAACAGAGAAAAACTTGGAGCGGATTTTTAGTGAAGCCGAGAGCAGCAATGCTATTCTCTTTTTTGACGAGGCCGACTCTATTTTTGGCAAACGATCCGAAGTCAAGGATGCGCACGACCGCTACGCCAATATAGAAATCAGTTATTTGTTGCAGCGTATGGAAGCCTACGATGGCGTCACCATCCTGGCTACGAACCTGCGAGCTAACCTGGACGATGCTTTTACCCGTCGCCTGCAATTTTTGGTTGATTTTCCTTTTCCCGATGCCGATTATCGGCTGCGGATCTGGCAAACGCTTTTTCCGCCGGATGTACCCCATGAGCCTCAGTTAGATTTTACCTTCCTGGCTAACCGTTTTAAGCTGGCCGGGGGGAATATTCGTAACATCATCGTGGGGGCAACTTATCTAGCCGCAGCCGATGGAGGCCAGGTAACGATGAATCATCTGCTTCATAGTACCCGCCGCGAGATGCAAAAGATGGGCCGCCTGGTTAACGAAGCAGATTTACGGTTAAGTTAAGTCAGAGATAACGATGGCTACACATTTACCTCAGCACAACGCCAAACATAGCCATACGGGAACCCACCAGTCAAGTCCGGCCAAATCTGCGGTGAAGGCAGCGGCGGTTTTAACGCCGGTTATGTTACATCAGGCCATTGCCGAACCGGACCAGGTTTCACCCATGGCCATTTTGCAACTCCAGCGGCTGGCAGGCAATCGGGCCGTTACGGGGCTGCTGCAGGCCCAACCCGCCCCGAAAACGCCCCCGCTCAACTCCCAAACAAGAGCAGAGGACCTGCAAGCTCAGAACGATGAGACCGACCAGTCTTTAGCCATCCGCAGCTTTAAGGTTGATGACTCCCTGGAAGAGCCATCAAACATCGGCCAAAACGGCAACACCGTGCTTCAACCCCAGGGAGTGGTTAATCCAACCCGCTTAACGATCCAGCGAAAAGCGGCTACCGCCGCAGACAAGAAAAAGGTTAACGATTGGATAGATGACCAAGTTGCTAAATTAACCACCTGGACTACGGGCGGTACCCGGTTGGCTTATTTTACAGCCAATCCGGCGGCAACCGATGTGATTACAACCTGGCAGACAAACGCCAAAGCGGCGGTCACAAGTGCCGCCGAAGTGGCCGACCTGACGGCTGCCAAGAGAACGTGGTCAACCAATCTCGAAAAATTAAAAGCCCTCTTATCGGCCAAAGTGAATGCCTGGAACTGGATTGTCGAGCACAAAAAGG
>CAZUNT010000001.1:83327-97431 GCA_964622215.1 uncultured Caldilineaceae bacterium | reverse complement strand
TCAACACCCCGGCCACAGCCGAAGCGGTCAACAATGCCTTAAAAACCCAGGAAACCGAATTTAATAAAATGAAGGCCCTCTTATCGGCCAAAGTGGCGGCCTGGAACTGGATTGTCGAGCACAAAAAGGAACTCGACGACTGGAAAGCTCAGACCAAACCGGCGGCTTACTTTGCTGCCTATCCCGAAACGGTCAGCGGGCCGTGGGAGACCAACGCCAAAGCGGCCATCAACACCCCGGCCACAGCCGAAGCGGTCAACAATGCCTTAAAAACCCAGGAAACCGAATTTAATAAAATGAAGGATTTTTTGCTCGCTAAATTTAAAGCCTGGGAGTGGATCAACGCCGAAGAGGCCAGTTTTAAGGCGTGGACACAGGGCAGCCCTGGCCGGAGAACTTATTTTGGCGCGCACCCGGCCACAGCAGAGATTGAAAACTGGCGGGATGGAGCCAAAGCCGATGTGGAGAGTGCGGCGGATCAGGCAGGCGTGGAGGTGAAGCGACAAACCCAGGCTGCCACGCTTAAAACATTGCGAACTAACAAGCTCAAGGAATACCAGGATTCGAAGCGGGCAGAGTTTGAGTCGTCCATTACCACCGGTGGCAAATATACAATGCTGCCCCGCCTTCACTCCGGTGATAAGGGTCCCCTGGCAACGCTCAAGAATGTAGGCATAGGGTTAGGGAAGGGCTTGCTGGCAGCAACCCTTGGCCCTTTGAAATACCTGCTCTTGATTAAGAAAGAAGAAAGACTCGGGGAGAAAAAGGAATGGGAAGCTAAATACGGCACCTCGGGTAAATTAGCGGCGCTGCTCAACAAGTTGAACAAACTGACCAAGATTATTGGGGAGATTGGCGCATTTGCAGGCTGGGCCAGCCTGATCTGCGCGATAATTGGGGCAGCAACTTCTGCGGCGGCTGGGGCCGGAGCAGCCTTTGCCGCGGCGGCCCCCATTCTGGGGGTCATCAGCCTGGCCTGCGCAGCCTGGGTATTGTTAATGAAGAGTATTTTGTTGGCTAAAAATGCTGTCCGGCTGCGTCGTTATGCTCCCGGTACTAAAGGCCGGGCCATGATTGTAGCCCAAATGTGGCGAGACGGTGGAGCCGCCCTGGGGTCACTCTTAAGTGTGATTTCCGGCGGATTTGTAGATGTTAGCGGCGTGGGAGCATTCCTTAAGAGTCCGAGTGAATTAATCAAACCGGAGACAAGTATCGCCAACGTCTTTAAACAATTTGGGGCCGGTTATGCTTTCAGCGGCGCATCCGATATAACCGGAGGATTAACCGGTTATAAGGCCGATGTGCGGCGAAAGCCGCTGCCGGGCGCTCCGCCGCTCAACCTTCAGTCGGTCATTATGCGGCAGGGTGAAGAACAGGCTCCAGGTAAAGAACAGATTGCTCCTGAAGAGTTGGCCGAAGCGCTTGAGGTGGTCACTGAGGTTGCCGGTGTAGGCCACGAAAGCCAAACCCAAAACCAGACCCAATTGCAGGGGTTAGGCGAAACTCAAGAGGCGGTGACCGAAACTTTGACCACCTACAACGAGAAGATGAAGCCGCTGGATCAGGTAGAGGACCAACTGGGGCAGGCGCAGCAAGCTACCGAGCGGGCCGAACCCTCGTTGGACCAGGTAGATAAACCTGACCAGGAGAAGGATGAAGAGATGGCGGCGGCGGCGGAAGAGAAGACAGCCCAGGCTGAACAAGCAGCTAATCGTAACCCCGCCGAGATTCAAGAAGCTGAGGTTAAAAAAGCCATCACTGAAGCGCAAACGGCGGCTACAACTGTTCCTCCCAAAAAGAAGAAGGGTATTTTCCGCCGTCTCGGCCTGGCGCTGCTTAAGTTATTTACCAATATCAAGAACCGGCTCAAGAAGTTGGCCCAACTGATCAGGCGTAAACTGGTCGAGATGGTGCTGAAAGCTTCGGGGGCGGATGAACCGATGGCGGAATTTGGGCAGGAATTGAACACGGCCAAAACCGACATTCCCGAAGGAATGAAGGCTATAGAAGAGCAGCAAGCTGTTACACTGAGTACAACACAACTGGCCGAGCAGGCAGTCCAAATTATCAAGAAAGCTCAATGAACCGGCTATGAAACATTCTGAAGGGTGGATAAAAACCGCCCCAATCGTTAACCTGTGATGAAACAAAGCCTTAAGACCGGTTTTAACCAGGCTCTCACCCTGAGCGCAATTGGTTTGATTATGGGAGTTTTGGCCGGCTGGGCCGGGCTGTTGCTGGGCGATGGCGTGGAGGCCATCACCGCCGTGAGCGCCCGGTGGTATCAAGCCTTAATTGTCATTTTGCCAATGGTTCTACTTTTTTTAACTTACGCCAATCTAAAAGATGCGGATATCCTGCTTTATGAGCAAATAGGCCATTCATTTAGCCTGTTGCTCCTCGCCGGCATTTTGGGGGCAGTGGGCGCTACCCTGTTCTTTCTGGCCCTGGCAGCCAATATCCCGGCTATTTTTGGTAGATTGGATGCGGTTCAGCTTCAGCGGGCGCTATCGGGTTTGGTTTGGGGCCGGAATTTTATGATCGTTCTGGGAGTGATGACAATCAGTGCCCTGTTATTGGCCGGGTGGGCCTATCGACAAGCAAACAGATAGTCAAGCGATGGCCTAATTACAAAAGGAACCCTTAAACGATGGGCAGAGAATTAGCGGCAAACAAAAAACAATCGGCTAAACGACCGGAGCCGGCAAACAAAGCCCAGCAAAAACAGCGGTCTACCGGTCCGATAACGGGAGAGGCCGCCATCATCCACCTGCAAAGACAGGCCGGCAACCGAGCTGTCTCAAACTTAATCCAGGCCCGGTTCGTTCTTTCCGAACTTAAAACCATTGACCCTACCACCTATCAGGCTCTTTTGAGTAAGGCTGGGCCAGGCTGGCCTGCGGCGAAAGAAGATCGGCTCAAGCCGCTGGCGGAGCTAACCAATAATGGGAAAGAACTGTTGGAGTTAATCGAAAAGCTGAAAGTACCACATACCGGCTTCTCTTTATTGGCCGAGTTGCTTAAATTGACCGGCGATGCCCAGAAATTGCTAAAATTATACGCAAAGATTCTCAACCCAGTTAATCTTAAACGGCTCTTAGAATTGATTGGAAACGCAGACGAACTCTGGAACCTTCTGCAACTAGTCCCTGGAGACACCCTTAAAAATCTCTTGGAGACTGCGCGGGCACATTACGCTCTCATGTGGACAGGTAGACAGGTTGTAGAGGCGTATTTAGCTTCGGCGGGGGTAACCTGGAATAAAAGCACTTATTACGACTCGACCGAAAGCATCCTGGATCATCACAGCCGCCACGTTAGTCAATTGGGTAGAGGGGAATCTATCCAGCAATACGTTACAGATGCCAAAAATTGCTGGGACAACGCCCTGCCTGGCGAGAAACATCCGGGGCAATTCCAGGGACAGCCTCGAATTAAAGTACTCAAACAAGGCAGTACAATGGGGGGAAATTATTCGCCGACTGGGGAAATTTATACGTTTTGGTATCAATAGGGAGATAACGGATGAGTAAAACAGCAGCAGAAAATACCCTGGCGCGACTACAAGAGTTGTATGAGGCACGTAACACTCTGACAACCCCGGCCACCAGCACCGACGATGACCAGATCAAATCAGTCCGGGCCGATATCTTCTACTGGGCCGGGCATGTGTCCGGGGTAGTAGGCCGGGTATTAGTTGGTGATTCTGTTCAGGCAGAGTGGTTAAAACCCTGGACGGATTTGGACAGGCAACTGGCCGAGTTGCTGGCCTCTAAACCCCAGGCCGAACAACAAATTTTAGAAGATTATCGGCATTACAAAGAAAAATGGGATGAAATGTTAGCCCTGGCTAACACAGTTTTACAGGAGAGGGCTAACACCCCCTAAATCGGACCTAACACCAATACTTTCAATAAAGTGGTCCTATTGCTCAACAAAGAAGCTGTATAATGACCAAAGATGTTGCGGCAGATAAAAAACAACAAACCAAACGGCCTCGATTACCGAACAGAGTTTCAGAAAAACGCCGGCCCACGGACCTAGCCCTAGGGGTGGCAGCGGTGCAGCGGCTGCAACAGCAAGTCGGCAACCGGGCGGTGCAGCGACTTTTGGCCCAGCGTAAAGGTGGTAGGATACAACGATGGGGCAAGGGTACTCCTACCGTTGCACTGGGTACCGGGCCACAGATCACCGATGTAGGCCTTCACCGCGGCCCGTTGCCGTCTATTGCCCACTTACCGGCCAAAACCCAAACACTATTGCAAGGTGTTCTGGAGGAGGCCAGCATTGATGCCGCTGTGCGGAGGATGTACGATAATATCTGGAACCTTTCCGGTTGGAAATATAACGCTTCTATACCGGGTGTTGACGGCACCGGTTATATAAACGGGACCAAAGATGCGGGGATGTGCGAAGCTTATCGGAACGCTTTCCGCGAATTACTCCTGGTTTATAACGGCTTGCGGGTAAATCACCCCAACCCTGCTATCCGTAATGGGCAGCTTGATATTGTTGCGGGTAATGACCTGTCGACCACCCGGTTTATGACCAGAAGAGGATTGACCTTGATGGGCCCTGCGGCCTTGAAAGGTAATGTTTATCTCGAAGTTGACGGCAACGGTACAATCCTCGATCAAGGATTGGATACGATTAACCGTTTTGTCTTTATGGGTCACTGGACCCTCATCGTTAATAATGTTGAATATGATCCCATCTTTCATTCCATCAATGAGGATAATGTAGCCGAGAAGGTCGATCACAAGTATGAGTCAGCCGTTATTAAACTCCTGCCAGATACCAGTAAAGCCATCCCCACAGGTGAGTTTGGAGCTACCTTCATCCTCATTAGTGATTTAGCCACCTATAAAGCCAACAAGGATAGGATACAAAGCTTTTACAACGCCAACAGTCAGAAGATTGACGCCTTGTTAGGGACTAGCAAATTAGCTCAGATGAAAGTAGGAATTTTCCGGCCCGGAAAATCTGGTCTTTCACAGCAGTGCCGGGATGTTTTAGCCCCTATTGCCGACCTTGATACCTTTACTCAGTTGGTGCAAATGGAAGCTCCTCGGGCTATCTTACAGGCTTTGCGGAAGGTCAGACAGCTCGCGGGCCGATAGACGGAATTTAGGGTAACGGGATCAAACGCCGCCAGGATTTATGCTTTTAATTGTCAAACTTCACCACCGGCGGTGGCGATTGTTAAGTAGGGTTGACAGAAAGGAGTGCTCTCATGAGTCAAGAGTTAGTGTCCAACGAAAAACAGTCCAGCAAACGGCCCAAGCCGGATGTAGTGAAGAAGCCGGAAAAAAAGCGGCCTGTTGGTCCCGGCCCGTCCGCTATGTTGCGTCTACAGCGTAGCGCCGGCAACCGGGCCGTACAGCGGCTCCTGGCCCAACGCCAGGCCGCCGGCGATGGTTTTGAACTCGACGAAACCACAGCCAACCGCATTAACGAGGCTCGCGGCAGCGGGCAAGCCCTGGATAACACCGTGCAAACGCAGATGAGCCAAAGTATGGGCTATGATTTCAGCGGGGTGCGGGTGCATACCGGCAGTGAGGCCGATGAATTAAACCAGCAGCTTAGCGCCCGCGCCTTTACCACCGGCCAGGACATTTTCTTTCGGCAGGGCGAATATACCCCCAGCTCCAGCGGCGGCCAAGAATTGATAGCTCACGAATTGACCCACGTGGTGCAGCAAGGTTCGGGCCAGGTCGGCGGCGGTAGCGGCATGACCGTTCGTCCGGCCGGTGACGCTTTTGAGCAGGAAGCGGATGCTATGGCCCAAAAAGTTGTCAGTGCCGGCAGCGAAACTGGCTCCTCCTCGGCGGATGGTTCGGTTCAGCGCCAGGAGGATGAAGACGAGTTACAATTCAAGCGCATCCAGCGCCAGGAGGATGAAGACGAGTTACAATTCAAGCGCATCCAACGGCAGGAGGATGAGGAAGAGGTCCAACTGAAGTCCATCCAGCGGCAGGAGGACGAGGACGAGTTACAATTCAAGCGTATCCAGCGCCAGGAGAATGAGGAAGAGATACAGACTAAGCTCATCCAGCGCCAGGAGGATGAGGAAGAGATACAGACCAAGCCCATCCAACGCCAGGGCGAAGAGGAAGAGATACAGGCGTAACCAGGAGTTTTTCGCTATGATTGACGATCTGGACGAAGCCCTGCGGCAGTTGCTGATCCGCGAACTACCGGTTAAAAACGGTGAAATTGACCTCACTTTTGACCAACCCCGGCGGGAATGGTCGGCCCGCTTGAGCCGGCCGACGCTGAATCTATTTCTGTACGACCTGGCCGAGAATAAAAAGTTACGCCAGACCCAGCCGATGTGGGAGATCACACATGATAACAACGGCAAGGCCACCAAGCGCCGCCGTGATGTGCGGGTTGATTTGAAGTATATGATTACAGCCTGGGCCGCCGAGCCGGAAGACGAACACCGCTTATTAAGTCGGACCTTGATGGTTCTGTTTCGGCACGGGGATTTGCCGGAGGAGGTGCTGCCGGAAAGTTTACGCAGCCAGCCGGTGCCTATTCCCCTTTTAACGGCCCAGCAAGAGGATTTAGTCAACCCTTCTGATCTCTGGAGCGCCATGGATAACGAGTGGCGGCCCTCTATCGTTTGTGTGCTAACCCTGGCCCTCAACCCTTACCAGCTCGAACAGGTACCGCTGGTCCGCACTCGCGAATTGCGCACCGGCCAGACAGCGGGGAGAGTAGCAGAACAGCAGTTGGTTGAGTCGAGCCGGCGGCGCACTTGGAGTGTGGGGGGACAGATACGCAGCGACCAACCGCTGGCTAACCTGCGCTTGACCGTGGTGGAACGCGGGCGGGAAGCCATTCTCCTGCCCGGGGACTATTTTGTGCTTAACAATCTCCAGGCGGGCGATTACACCCTGGAGATTGTGGCTGAAGGTCGCCCGCCGCGCCGCTATCCTATCAGCGTGCCGGGGGCGGATTATGAGTTTGAGGTGTGATTGGAAAGGAGGCAAAGACGCCAAGATATAAAAAAACTGAGTGTGGGCCGACACTTATAAGACTCGGCAGGAATTTCTAATCGTCTACAACATTACTTTCTACGTAAGGAGGTTATAATGCCGGAATATCTATCACCTGGTGTTTACATGGAAGAAGTAGACCGTGGCCCCAAGCCGATTGAAGGCGTGGGCACGGCTATGCCGGTTTTTGTTGGCTTTAGCGAAAAAGCCCAATTGGTCGAGCAGGTTGACGGCGAAACCATCACCAACGACGTAATGGGCAAACCCCTATTGGTCACCAACTGGACCCAGTATGTCGAGCGTTTCGGTAATTTTGTCGAAGGCGCTTTTATGCCTCACGCCGTCTACGGCTACTTTATGAACGGCGGCAACCGCTGCTACGTTCTGAGTATCAAAACGATTCCCAAAGCTCAGGCTGCTCTGTTAAGTGGTGAGGGAAAATCTCAGATCCTGATTAAGGCCAAACAGTCCGGCTATGATGGCCTGCGCCTGCGGGTAAAGGTTAATGTGCCTGAACTACCGGCCCCGGCCCCGGCTGCGGCTGCGCCGCCCACAAAGAAAACAGAGAAGAAAGAAGAGGCCGACAAAGGCGGGGAGAGTCCACCTCCACCGCCGGAGGAACCCGCGCCTGCTGGCGGCGGCCCCTTAGCGCCCTTTACGCTCACCGTCGAACGGCAAATGACGACCGGGGCGTGGCAGGTCAAGGAAGTGCTGCGCGATGTCACCCTGGTTGAGGTTGACACCGAAGCCGGTAAAGAAGTGCGCGTAACCTACAAAAACAACAAAGCCTCGGAATGGATCGACCTGGTGTTGCCGGAGGGCAAAGCCCCGCTGGCCAAGATCTGGCCTCGCACCCAGGAGCAATCGCTCAAGATCGAGTCGAATCTCCTGACGCCAGCTACCTATTCCGATTTTCAGGGCGATGTGATCGAGCGCACCGGGGTTGAGGGCTTGGAAGTTCTCGACGACGTGACGATGGTTTGTGTGCCGGACCTGATGACCCCTGTCCCCGGCCAATCACTCGATCTGAACACGGTCAAGGCAGTCCAAACCCTGATTATCGGCCACTGCGAGCGGATGGGCGACCGGGTTGCTATCCTGGACTCGCCGCCCAACATGAATCCCCAACAAATCAAAAAGTGGCGTATGGATACCGCTGGCTTTGACAGCAGCTATGCCGCCCTTTACTATCCCTGGATTCAGGTGATGGACCCGGTTAAGAATACGCCCCTATTGATCCCCCCCAGCGGGCACATGGCCGGTATCTGGGCGCGCAGCGACAACACCCGCGGCGTCCATAAAGCCCCGGCCAACGAAGTAGTGCGCGGCGCAACCGGCCTGGCCGTAAATGTGACCAAGGGCGAGCAGGATACCTTGAACCCCAATGGGGTCAATTGTATCCGGGCTTTTCCGGGGATGGGCATCCGGGTTTGGGGCGCGCGGACCCTGTCCAGCAATCCTTCGTGGCGTTACCTCAACGTGCGTCGGTTGTTCAACTATGTAGAAAAATCAATCGAACGAGGCACGCAGTGGGTGGTCTTTGAACCCAACGATGCCTTCCTGTGGATGCGGGTCACGCGGGATGTGTCCAGTTTTCTGAGCACGGTTTGGGGACAAGGGGCCTTATTTGGGGCTACCCCGGAACAGGCCTTCTATGTCAAGTGTGATGAGGAACTCAACCCATCCGCCATCCGCGACCTGGGACAGATGATCGTCGAAATTGGCATGTGCCCGGTCAAACCGGCCGAGTTTGTCATCTTCCGTATCAGCCAGTGGTCTGGTCCCGGTTGATCGGGGTAAATCTTACCCACTTCTTATTGATTACTAATGACTATTTTCTCAGGAGGTAAAAAGAACTATGCCAAGTGCAATTGATACTAGCCGTGAAGATCCCCTAATTGGGTTTCATTTTGCCCTGGATGTTCAAGGAACTGTTAAAGGCTATTTTACCGAAGTGAGCGGGATTGGTTCGGAATCTGAAATAGCCGAGCAAAAGGTGGTAGGCGAAAAAGGGGTGCAGGTGGTCTTAAAAATACCCGGTCGCTTAAAATGGGGTGATATTACCCTCAAACGGGGCTTAACCAGCAACATGGAATTGTGGAAGTGGCGCAAGATGATTGAGGATGGTGATGTCAAAGGCGCGCGTAAAAATGGTTCGATCATCATGTTCGACCAGACCTTGAAAGCCATCGCTCAATGGGATTTTAAAAACGCCTGGCCTTCGAAGATATCCGGACCTGCACCAAAATCAGACAGTAATGAGATAACCGTAGAAGAGATGACCATCGTGCATGAGTACATCGTCCGGACCAAGTAGGTGTAGTTAGGTTATGAGCCTACAAACGGAATTTGAGTTTATCTTGCCGCGTGGTTATATAGACCAGAACGGCACCCTGCACCGGCAGGGTGTCATGCGCCTGGCGACTGCCATGGATGAAATTGCCCCGCTCCGCGACCTGCGGGTGCGGGGCAACCAGGCCTACCTGGTTATCATCCTGCTCTCGGAGGTTATCACCAAACTGGGCACGCTGCCGGAAATCAACACCGGTGTGATCGAAAACCTCTTTGCCGCCGACCTGGCCTACTTGCAAGCCTTCTATCGCCGGATTAACGAAGAGGGAACCAGTTTGATCCAGATCTCCTGCCCGCAGTGCCGGGCGCAGTTCGAGTTAGACCTGGCTACTTTGGGGGGGTCGTAGGCTACCCCCTCGAACGCCTGCACGAGGAGGTAGCCTACATCGCCTACCACTTCCACTGGCCCCGGTCTGATATCTTGGCCTTAGAACACGCCGAACGGCGGCGCTGGGTCAAGGAAATTGCCGGGATTAATAGCAGGCTTAACCAGGCGATGAAACGATAAAGACCCTGAACTCATTTACGATTTTAGATTTACGATTTATGATTAGCAGAGCTAAATCCTGACCCCAATCGTAAACTGTAAATTGGATCAACAATGGGTTCAGGGTCCGGAGTGGCAGCAAAAATGGCCGGTTTAGGTCGGATTGACCCCATTCCAGGATTCAACTTCGCGGTGGAAATTGAGGGCCTGGTGGTGGGCTGGTTTACCGAATGTAGCAACCTGACCATCGAGCGAGAGGTTATTCCTCAGCCCGAAGGTGGGGTCAATAACTTTGTGTCGCAGTTACCCGGGCCGGTCAAGCTGGCCAATCTCACCCTCAAACGAGGTCTGGCCGGGCCGGAACTGTGGACCTGGTTCGACCAGGGCCGTTATGATGGACAGGTCAAACGCCGCCGGGTAACGATTATCCTGTACAAAGTTGATCGGACTGAGGCACAGCGGTGGGAACTCAACAACGCCTTTCCGGTTAAATGGAGCGCGGCCGACTTTCAATCTGACAGTAACCAGGTTTTTTTGGAGACCCTGGAACTGGCCTGCGGCGGCAGCGCGACGGGCCAGCCTACGGCGCAGCGAGTGCTGGATTCGCCGGCCGCCCAGGGCGAAACAACGCCGGATCAGGCCACGAAAGCCGACATAAATCTGCCTGATCTGGCCCAGGCAGTGTATAGACTGCTCAAGCAGGAGTTGCGAGTAGAGCAGGATCGCCTGGGGCGATCTCGCGGTTAATAAAGGAGGATTCTATGCCCGCTGCAAGTGGGGCGATTGAACGAGTAGACCCCGTGGCCGGGTTCAGATTTGTGGTGAAGGTTGATGGACTGACCCAGGCTATGTTTATGGAATGTAACGGTCTCGGTGCGGAACGAAAAGTTGACCCTGTCCCCCAGGGCGGCGTCAATGATTACGTTTACCAGTTGCCAGGCCCTATCTCGTATCCGCATGTGACCCTCAAGCGGGGCATCGCCGACGAAGGGCTGTGGCAGTGGTTCTGCAAGGGTCTATACGATTGCAAAATCGAGCGCCACGATGTCCAAATTATACTGTATAATCCAGATCTCACCGTCATGCGGCAGTGGACTCTGAGCCAGGCCTTTCCCGCCAAATGGACCGGGCCAGACCTTAAGACCGACAGTAATCAAGTGGCCGTAGAAACCCTGGAACTGGTTCATCACGGGTTATCTATTGCTGCGGCTAAGTAGGCTAATCCTGGCATGAACGAACAAGCCTCACCACCGAAAAACTCCAACCAACCCGACCAGCCAGCCACCCCTGACCTGGCTCAAACCCTGACCGCTCGCACCGAGTGGGTCCAGCGGGCGCTGTCGCCCTGGACGCGACGCTGGCTGCCGGCGGTGACTGGATCAAATCTGCCTGACCGGTCGCGTCCGGTGGCCCTGACTACCGCGCAGACCACATCTTTTCTGGGGCATATCCAGCGGGCGGTTGAAGTGGCTTCCTTGTGGCGGGTGGAAACCAGCGCCCTCCAACCGGTACGCCTTGATCGTTTTGGCGCAGCCGTGGTGAATCGTTTTCCAGATACCAGCCATCGCTTTGAACTCCAACCCACGCCGGCTCAAACCAATCCCGCCGACCTGATCCTGGCCGGAGTGAGCGAAGCGGGAGCATCTCAGGCAGCGCCCAAATATCCGGCCGGATTTAAACCTTTTAGTTCTTTTGCCGATTTTGAAGCCGCCCTGGCGGCTAAAGAGCGCGAGGCCGCAGCCTCAACTCCTCCATCCTCTCCCCCACCCGTCCAGACTACTACCGCGCCTTCAACTCCGTCCAAACCCCTGCCACCGCCGCGTTCCACCCCACCGCCCCAACTCCAACGCCTGCGCCAACTGGGTCAGCCCCCTCGCCAGTTGCCTCCGGGAACCCGGCCCCGTTCCAAAATTGAAGAGGTGACCCCGGCAGCCGAACCTGAGCCAAAATCCGAGCCGGCGGAAGAATTATTCCCTCCCACCGAGACTTCGGCAGGTTCGTCCGATCAACCGGGGATGGATTGGGAGATAGGCCAACCTGGGGAAACAATCCCAGTACAGCGCCCATCTGAACCGGCAGCATCACCACCGCTGCAGCGCCAGCCTGAATCGGAAATTCCTCCGAGTGAGCCGCCTCCCTTTCAGACATGGCGCAGGCCAGATGTCCGGTCGAAACCCCCTACCCAGGCGGACCAGCCGCCCCGCCCCCAACCGCTAAAACCAGAGCCGGGGGACCATCCCAGCCCTCCACCTAAACGGGTGGAAGAATTGAAACCGCGCCCGGTTTCACGACCGGCAAGCGAGTCAACCAGGCCGCCTCTCCAGCGCTCTGCCGAGCCGGAAATACCGTCGGCTAAAGAGATAGCGCCCTCGCTGCCGGTAGATAAAGGCGAAAGGTCCAGTCAAGTCCCGCCGCCTCTGCCGGAACCGGAGATGCAGCAGGTACAACAAGATCGAATTGAACCGGAACCAATCCGGCCGGATTTATCGCCGACCGGAGAAGCGCCGTTCGCTCCACCTTTAAAGCCTCCGCAAAGGCCGGAACCATCACCCCCCTCATCACCGGAACCGGGACAGGGGGTGAAACCGCCCGTCCAAAGATCGATCGAGCCGAAACCAGCCAAGCCGCCGACTGGCCTTGAACCATCAAAACCGGTGACGCCTCCAGCGGACCTGAGCACTGAACCGCCAGCACCGCCCTCAGCCGAACCTGAACTCTCGCTGTCCGAACTACCGCCGCTTGAGCCGGAACAGCCGGGGCAAGCGGCAGCCCTACCCGTTCCGCCCCTTCCTCCATCACCGCCGCCGTCGGGAGAGATGCCTCTACCGGCGGTGCAGCGCTTTGAAGAGCCGGAGTTAACGCTTCGAGCGAAGCCGCCGGTTGAGCCACCATCCGGCCCGCCGCCAGATGAGATTATATCACCGGAACAGTTGTCCTCCCCGCCCCCCGCATCGGGCCGGCGGGGGCCAGCAACGCCGCCGGACGTTAAACCGGGCTTGTCGCCAGAGGCGTCACATTCAATTCAACGCCAGCCAGCCTCTCCCTCATCCCTCCCCGCGCCCGAATCGCCGGGATTGGAATCGGGTGAAACAGATTTGCCGTTGGTTGAAAGGGTTCAGCCGGGGATGCCGGGGATGCCGACAGACAGACTGGAGCCTCGCCCGCCTGAGCCGGGGCAAATTCCCGCATCACCAGTACAACGATCAACAGGACCAGAGCCGGAGCAGCCGCCGGTTGGCCCAGGGGAAGCAGAATCGGGCTTAAAGCTGGCAGATGCCCCAGACCAAACCCCGCCGGCCGGTTTAACCCAAGCCGCCGAACCGGAGCTAATCCTGCGGGAATTTCCGGCGGTTAAGCCAGAACAACCGGAGCCAGAAGTTGAGCCTGCGCCCCCAATCTCAACCTCGCTGCCGGAACAAAAAGCGCTGCCGCCGGCGCCCTCGCCGGAGCCAACCACCGGTATTATACCGCCGCCAACCGGGCCGGAACCGTCGAGTTTGCCAACGAGCCGAGAGCAGCCCCCCCAACCAAGTCAAACGCTTCCACCGTCGCCGGATTTGCCCCAAATTTCAGAGGGTGAGACGGCCGGAGTTTCTACGGGTCAAGATCAGCCGCCGGAATTCCACCCAAAATTTGGAGCGACTCCTCTGCCGCCGGTGCAGCGATCCGAAGCGCCGGAGTTAACTTTGCTGGAACGACAGCAGCCACAGCCACCTGCTTCGCCCGGAGACACACCGGAACAACTTACGCCTCCCCTCCCGCCGCTTCAGACAGCGGAGGAACAACCGCCGGCGCCGCCCGTGCAGCGCTCTTCGGCGGTGGAGAGGCCGCTGCGAGAATTTCCGCCGGTTGAGCCGGAGCCGCCGGGACAGGTTGTTGGGCCAGAGTCGCCCCTGGTTGTGCCGGGGCAGCCACCCGTACCGCGCTCCGAAGTGGTGGAGATGCCGCTGCGGGAGTTCCCGTTGGTTGAGCCGGAGCCACCGGGGCAGGCTGTTGGGCCAGAGCCGCCCCCGGTTGTGCCGGGGCAGCCACCCGTACCGCGCTCCGAAGTGGTGGAGATGCCGCTGCGGGAGTTCCCGCCGGTTGAGCCTGAGCTGCCGGGACAGGCTGTTGGACCAGAGCCGCCCTCAGTTGTGCCGAGTCCGTCGCCCGTGCAGCGATCCAAAGCGGTGGAGATACCGCTGCGGGAATTCCCGTTGGTTGAGTCGGAGCCGCCGGGACAGGCGGTTGGACCGGAAGCGCCCTCGGTTTTGCCGGGGCA
>CAZUNT010000001.1:82025-83227 GCA_964622215.1 uncultured Caldilineaceae bacterium | reverse complement strand
CGGAGCCGCCGGGACAGGCGGTTGGACCGGAAGCGCCCTCGGTTTTGCCGGGGCAGCCACCCGTGCAGCGCTTCGAAGCGGTGGAGAGGCCGCTGCGGGAATTCCCGTTAGTTGAGCCGGAGCCGCCGAGACAGGCTGTTGGGCCAGAGCCGCCCCCGGTTGAGCCGGAGCCACCAAGACAGGCCGTTAGACCGGAAACGCCCCCGGTTGTGCCGGGGCAGCCACCTGTGCAGCGTTCCGAAGTGGTGGAAATGCCGCTGCGAGAATTTCCGCCGGTTGAAGGGATTCAGCCCCCTTCTGCCGAAGACCGGAGAGATTTACCACGGCCCCTGACTCCGCCGCCAGTGTTAAAACCAGATGCAGGGGAAGAGGGGAAATGGCTGCCGGCCGGGGACCGGCCTGACCTGCCTGTGAGCCGGGCCGAGTCGCCGGGGCAATCTCTCGTGGCCCCCGAAGCAGTCCGACCTACCGGACCTATCGTGCAGCGAGCGCCGGAGTTTGAAGGAGAGTTGCCGCTGTCGCCCCGTTCGATAGCCGGACGGCAGCCGGATAGAACGCCCTTAACAGACGAACCGGCGGGTGGTTTAGACCGGGAAGTTTTGGCCCGTGCCACGAGCAGCGCCCGGATGCCGCTCGTCGAGGTTGGGCGCGAGGCGAACCGGGTGGGCCAGGGGAAAGTGATCCAAACCCGGCCCATGGCGGTGCTGCCCCAGACCCACGTTCAAGCCGGTCCGGTCGAAGTTGACGAAGCCTGGTCCGAGGGGCCGGCGCTGCCTTTCGCTTTTCGGCCTCAACCAGCGGGCCAGGCCGTGGAGAAGACGCCGCTGCCGTTGGTTCCACCGGTACGAATTGAAATCAGGCCAGAAAGGACCACGCCGCCGGATGTTGTCCCGCCGCAGCCAGTCGCCTCACCTCCGGCGAGCCAGGTGCAGCGCCAACCGGCTGAAAAAACTGCTCCGGTTTCGAGGGCTCCTGAGTCTTTAGCTGCCGCCCCTTCTCCGGCGGTTATCCAGCGAGATGGAGGAGAGGAAAAAGGGACAACTTCGGACACATCCGAGGCACAGCGGGACGCGGGGGCGGGGGGGGGGGGGGGGGGGGGGGGGGTGGGGGGGGGGGGGGTGGGGGGGGGGGGGGGGGGGGGGGGGGCCAACGGGGAGGAGGCGGTAGTGGAGGCCGCCCTCTTTGCAGCCGGAAGGCCCCTC
>CAZUNT010000001.1:0-82015 GCA_964622215.1 uncultured Caldilineaceae bacterium | reverse complement strand
TGTTTTTTTTAAATTTTTAAAATTGGTAAAATGATTGGGAAACACAGCCCCCCCCCCCCGTTTTGTTTGGTTGGGCCGTAAAATTTATCCATTGATCAAGCGGATGCTGGCCGTTGAACGAGAACGGCGGCCCATCCGCTGAAAGGGAAGAAGATAATGGCTGAAACACCGGCTAAAGCTCAATTTGTTAACCTGGCCAACGAGAGCAAAAAGGTCATCTGTCACTTTAACCCAGAGAAAATCCAGATAGACAAACAGGTGGTTTGGAAACGGCGGACCAACATTGGCGATGACGCCTCGGAGCCTATTTTTGCCGGGGGTGAACCGCTGACCTTGACGCTCACGGATCTGCTGTTTGATACCACCGATACCGGCACGGATGTGCGTAATGAGTATAAGATGTTGACCGAGCTGGCCATGATTGACAAAAGCGTCAAGGATGCCAAGACCGGCCAGAGCGAGCCGCCCTCGTGCCGGTTCCAATGGGGCAGTTTCCTGGCATTTAAAGCGGTCGTCGAGTCGGTCAAGCAGACTTTTACTTTGTTTAAACCCGATGGAACTCCGCTGCGGGCTAAAGTAACCGTTACGGTCCGGCAGGTGCCGGACCCGGCCGCCGCCCAGAATCCCACCTCGCGCAGCGAGGCCCGCAAAATTTGGGTCGTGGAAGAGGGGCAGCGCTTAGACTGGATTGCCGCTCGCGAGTACGGCGACCCGGCCCAGTGGCGTTACATCGCCGAAATAAACAACCTGGACAACCCGCTGGATTTGCACGCCGGCCAAGTATTGAAGCTGGTGCCGCTGCCGTGAGTAGGGAGTAGGAAGTAGGGTGACAAAAGGCATTGCTACGAAAATGAAGCTTCTTGCGGCGGTCGGCAGTCAGTCGTCGGCGGTCTATTTTTAGGGAGTATATTCCGTGAAATTTTTGTCGATGTTTTATATTAAAATTGATGGGCAGCCTGTGCCGCAAGAGTTTATAGACAGTCTTAATGAAGTTGTGGTTGATACCAGCCTGTACATGCCCAGTATGTTTACCATCTCGCTCAACGACCCCGACCTGAAATGGGTGGATAATGCCTTGTTAGCCCTGGGCAAACCCGTCGAAATTTCGGTCAAGCCGGACGAAGGCGAAGGTGGGACGGAGGTGGCGCTGATTAAGGGCGAGATTACCGGCCTGGAGCCGAATTTTTCAAGCGGCAATATATGCACCATACTGGTGCGAGGCTACACCAAGGACCACCGGCTGCATCGCGGCAAAAAGATCCGCACCTTCCTCCAAAAAAAGGACAGCGATATTGCCTCAACGCTTGCCGGCGAGGCAGGTCTACAGGCCCAGGTAGACGCCACTACGGTCACTTACGATCATCTGCTCCAATACGACCAGACCAACATGGAGTTTTTACAAGCCCGCGCGGCCCGGATTGGCTACCAGGTTTTTGCGGCCGACGGTAAACTATATTTTAAGAAGGGCGAGGCTAACCTGGGCGATGGCCCAATCCTCACCTTGTCCGAGAACCTGATAGAGTTTCAGCCCTGCCTGGCCTCCACTCACCAGGCCGATACAGTGACCGTGCGGGGCTGGGATAGCAAACAAAAACAGGCGATTGTCGGGACGGCCACGCCTAATGCGGCCATGAACCAGGGAGGACAGACTCAAACCGGCGGCGCGGCGGCCCAGAGTGCCTTTTCAGCAGCCGAGTTTGTGCTGATAGATCATCCTGTGTTCACCCAAAGCGAGGCTACGGAACTGGCTAAGGGCTTGATGAACGACCTGTGCGGGGAGTTTATCCAGGCTGAGGGCGTTTGTGAGGGTGAGCCGGGGGTCAAAGCTGGCTGGAAAATAACCATCACAGGCGTGGGGACGCGCTTTAGCGGCAAATACTTTGTTACCTCGGCCACCCACATCTATAAACCCGGATCATACGAAACCCACTTCACCATCAGCGGGCGGCATCCTAACACGGTCAATCACCTGTTGGAACCCCGCCACAACTCCGACACCAGCCGGGGCCTGGTGCAGGGGGTGGTGGTTGGCCTGGTGACAAACCTGAACGATCCAGACGACCTGGGCCGGGTCAAGGTCAAGTATGCCTGGCTGGGCGAGATTGAAAGCTGGTGGGCCAAGCTGGCCGCACCCATGGCCGGCCCAGAGCGGGGGATCTTTTACCTGCCGGAAGTTAACGACGAGGTTTTGATTGCCTTTGAGCATGGCGATGTTCACCGGCCTTACATCATCGGCAGCCTGTGGAGCAGCACTGACAAACCCCCCAAAAAGAACAGCGAGGCCGTACTATCGGGTAAGGTCAACCAGCGGATCATTAAAACCCGCGCCGGCCACCTCATTCTTCTGGATGATAAGTCGGGTGAGGAGAAAGTGCAGGTGAAAACAAAAGCCGGCCATGAGGTTATGCTGGATGATACTGCGGGTTCAGAAAAGATTTCCATCAAAGACAAAACGGGTAACAATACGTTAATTATCGATTCGGCCAAAAATGATATCAGTATGACATGCTTCAACAATATCACCCTGAAGTGCAACCAGAAGCTCTCGATAGATTGTACTAACTTGGATATCGTGGCTAAAGCAACCGGCGCCATAAAAGCCAATGCCAGCCTGAAGCTGGAAGGCTCCATGGTATCGGTCAATGGCAGCGGTACTACCGAAGTCAAAGGCGGGGCAATGGTGCAAATCCAGGGGGCAATAGTTAAGATAAATTAGGAAGTAGGAAGTAGGAAGTAGGAAGTAGGAAGTACCTTATCAATTAACTTCTTGTACATTGAGCAAGAAGTTTAACACAGAGAGCACAAAGGATGCACAGAGGAACACAGAGAGAGTTTCTTGGTGATCTTTGTGAAATTCTTTGTGACCTCTGTGGTTAATTTGTCCTGTTTGGTTCTGGCTCGTCCAGGTTAGGAAGTAAGGGAAAAATTTTCTCCCTACTCCCTACTCCCTACTCCCTACTCCTTACTGCCTACTTCCTTCTTCCAGGAGGAATAAATGTTTCCAGCAGCGCGAGTAGGCGATACAACTGTCACCGGCGACGCGATTACCGGGCCGGGCGTGCCCACGGTGTTAATTGCCGGGATGCCGGCCTCGGTGATGGGGGATTTGGTGGCCGGCTCGGTTTGTACCGGCGCCATCACGATGGGCAGTGCGACCGTGTTGATCGGCGGGCGGCCGGCGGCCCGGGTGACCAGCCAGGTGACCGGGGTTAATACCGTAACCGGCGTACCGATGACCACGGCGGTAGGTATGGGCGCGCCGACGGTACTGATTGGTGGTTAAATATGGCCGACGATTTGAGAAACCGGGAATTTTTAGGACAGGGCCTGGCCTTCCCGCTCCAGGTGAATCCTCGGGGCGAGATTGCCCTGGCCAGGGGCGAGCGGGATATCGAACAATCTATCCGTATTATCCTGGAGACCATGCCCGGCGAACGGGTTATGCGCCCGGATTTTGGCTGTCGTATCTGGGAATTGGTTTTTGCCCCCCACGACCCGACCACCGAGGGCCTGTTGATTCACTATGTTGAACAGGCCCTGACCCGCTGGGAACCGCGGATTGACCTGACCTCGGTCAAGGTGTCCGACGACCCGGTGCAGGCCGGGGCTGTTTTGATCGAGATTAACTATATCATCAAAGCTACTCACGACGAGCGGAGTATTGTGCATCCGTTCTATATTCAAGCGGAGGAATAGCGCCTATGTCGCTCCCCGAACCGATTTTGGATGACCTGCGTTTTCAAAAAGATTTAGTTGACGAAGCCCGGCGGCGAATTATTCGTTATTGTCCGGAATGGACCGATTACAACCTGAGCGATCCCGGCATCACCCTGATTGAGCTTTTTGCCTGGATGACGGAAATGATCGTTTACCGGCTCAACCGGGTGCCGGAGAAAAATTACATCAAGTTTATGGAGTTGATCGGCCTTCACCTCCAGCCGGCCAGCAGCGCCCGCACCGAGCTGACCTTCTTCCTGTCGGCCGCTTTCCCGCTTGGCCCGGAAGATACCACCATCGCTATTGTTCCTCCGGGGACGGAAGTGTCGACCCTGGGTACTGACGAACAACCGGAGGTTATCTTTACCACCGATCAAAAGCTGACCATCATTCCACCTTCGCTGACCCAACTGCGGCGTGAGGCCGACTTCCACAAAAATTACCTACCCCGCCTGGGAATCGAAACGTTTTTTGCCTTCAACCAGAGCCGCCCCCAGCCGGGCGACACGTTTTACCTGGGCTTTGACGAAACCCAGAACCTCAGCGGTCACCTGCTGCAATTGACCTTTGACTGCGAGCCGGTCGAGGCGGTTGGCGTGCGCCGGGAAGACCCACCCTGGGTGTGGGAGTGTTCGGTGGGCGATGGTCAGTGGGCTGAAATCCCGCTCAATAAACGCCCCACCGAAAAAGACACCACCGGCGGGTTGAACAATGAGCACGGCAGCTTTGTGCTCTATCTGCCCCTGTCGTTCCAGCCCAACCCGGTGAATGGGCGTAATGCCTACTGGCTACGCTGCCGCTTTGAGCCGCGCCGCCCCGAACAGGGTATCTACACGGCCTCTCCCCGGATTACCAACGTCGAGGCTCATTCCCTGGGAGCGACCACCCGGACTACCCACGCCCGCTTTGTGTACGGCGAAGTGGCCGGGGTGAGTAACGGCGAGCCAGGTCAGGTGTTTAAGTTGGAACACGCCCCGGTGTTGGCCTTACAGCCGGGTGAAACGGTGGAAGTTGAGGAAATGCGCCAGGGCGAACTGGTGTTTGTCCCCTGGCAGGTCGTCTCGGAGTTTTCCCAATCTACCCTCTATGACCGCCACTTTAGCTTGAATGCGGCCACCGGCGCGGTTGAATTTGGCCCCTCAGTGCGCCAGCGTGATGGATCGGTGCGGCAGTATGGCCGCGTGCCCGAAGCCGGGCGGCGGATTCGTTTCAGCCAGTATCGCTACGGCGGCGGGGTGGTGGGGAATGTGCCCACCGGTAAACTCCAGGTGCTACGTTCCGCCATCCCTTACATCGACCGGGTCGCCAATTTTATCCCAGCGGCAGATGGGCGCGACCAGGAAAGCCTAGACGAGGCCAAACTGCGGCTACCCCAGGAATTACGGGCGCAAGAGCGAGCCGTCACGGCCCAGGACTTCAGGAATTTGGGCAAAGCGGCCAGCCGGGCTGTGGCCCGGATTGAGTGTATCGCACCCAGCAACGGGGCCAAGCGGATGCCCGGCACAATTGAGTTGTTGGTGGTGCCGGCCGTGATGGATCGCCTGCGTGACGGCGATCTGTCGGCCCTGGAGTTGGAGCCAGCTTTGCGCCAGCAAGTGGTGACCCAGTTGGATCAGTACCGTTTGCTCACCACCAATCTGGTGGTCAGGGAGCCTTACTACCGGGGGGTGCAGGTGTCGGCCCAGATTGCCATCTCGGCTTACAGCTCACCGGAGGGGGTAAAGGCCAGGGTGTTGGAACGGCTACGTTGTTTTATTTGCCCGCTGGCCCTGGGAGTGATGGACGATGAATTGGCCCAATTTATCGAGAGCAGATGGGAGGGCTGGCCCTTTGGCCGCAACCTCTACCTGGCCGAGATCTATTCGCTCATCCAGCAAACGCCCGGGGTCAAACACGTCTTGGACGTACGGTTGTACCAGCGCCCGGTTGTCCCCAGCCAGGAGATAAAATCGGTCTCACTGCGGCAGGACGGTGAAATCCAAGCCACCGAACAGGCTTTGATGCCGGTGGAGGATAAACTGATCGCGGTTCCCGCCGATACCCTGTTGTGTTCACTTGATCACGAGATTGAAATTGTAGATTTGTAGGATACGGGTATGATTGTAACCGTTGACCATATTGCCGATTTCTATAACCGCTATCCCGGCGAGACAGTGACCTTTTTAACCCGGGTGACCGCGTGGGATAACATTTCCGGCTTTACTCTGAGGGTCAGTTTGCCGCCGGAACTGACCTTGAGCAATTACCACCAGCCGCCCGGCCACAACTCGCCTGAATTTGAAGTTGGCGGGCAGACCCATTACCTGGTCTGGCAGGTTGAAGAGAAGATTTCGCCGGGCGCTAGTTATGAATACCGGACGGAAGCCCAAATTGCCCCTCTTAATCAGGATACACTGCTGGCAAGCCGGGCTAGAGTCACCGCCGGATTGGGCCGCCGGGCCGAAGCCGCTGAAGAAATCGTTACCATCGCCGTGGCCGCCAAAGGCCGCTATTTAAAATATCTGCCGGCGCTTTACGAGGACAATGATTTGATGGCCCGTTTTCTCATGCTGTTTGAGAGCTTCTGGAAACCGATTGAAGGCCAGATTCAGGACGGCTGGTTGTACTTTGACCCCAAAATGACCACGCCTGATTTTCTGCCCTGGCTGGCCGCGTTGATCGGCCTGACCCTCGACGAACGCTGGCCGGAGCCGCGCCAGCGGGTGCTGCTGTGCGCTGCCGCTTCGTTGTACCGGCGGCGGGGAACCCGGCGAGGTTTACAGGAATTTCTTGAAATTTATACCGGCCGGCCGGTAAAAATTGTCGAAAACCGGGCCGAAAATTTCCAACTGGCCCAGAAAGCGCGGTTGGGGTCGACCATCGCCCTGGGGCGAAAAAACGAGCCGCACACGTTCACCGTGTTTGTATCCCTGCCGCCGCTCCAGGGAGGTACTAAGATGGATCGCGCCCACCAGGAAACCCAATATCGCCGGATCATCGAGTCCATCATTGAGGCGGAAAAGCCGGCTCAAACCAGTTATACCCTGCATATCGAAGTAGAAGAAAAATAACTTAGACCTGGCAAAAAGGTGAAGAATCGTGATCTCAGAAGAATTGCTCAAAAAAATTCCCACCAAAAGAATCAAGCCGTTTGATGGCATGGCCATTACCGCCCATATTTGGGACGAGGCGCACGAATATCACCGTTTACAGCAGCGCTTCCACACTTTGTTCAACCACGGGGCGGGTATCGTCACCGGGCTGGAGGTTATCGCCAGCGATCCGCCCGACACCGAGGTATATGTGCTGCCGGGGATTGCCGTTGACCCGTTGGGCCAGATCATTGTTTTACCCCAGCCCGTTTCTTACGATATTGGCCGTGAAATGGAGGGGTTGTTGTATATCCTCTTAAGCTATGGGGAAAGCCGTCCCCGGGCGGACGAGGACCATCCTCAAGCCGATGACCCTAAATACATCCACGCCGAGTTTTCACTTTTCGCCCGGACGGTTTTACCGGCGGGACCGTGGGTGGAGTTGGGCCGGGTGAACCGCCAGAGCCGCGATGCCCCCTTCCACAATGCCCAGAACTGGGCCAGGCCCGGCCTAAACGAGATTGATCTGCGTTTCCGGCGTGAAGTGGGTGCGCCGCCTGAAGTCAGCCTGGCTGTTTGTTACCTGGGCGCGGAAAGCGTCAAGGCCCAGGGCTTGGGAGTAACTTACCTGGCTCAGGCGATTAATAGACTGGGACCTTATCGGGTTACGGTTATGGATAATGTAGCCGTTGCGCCCGGCGTTGAAAGTAACACCCTAATTTACCTGGTGGGGCAAGGTGCGTTTGAATTAAGCCCCGGCCAGATGAACGGCCTGTATAACTACGTTCAGCGGGGACGCGGCACCCTGCTGATTGAAAGCCTGGATCCAACCGCCGAGTCAATCTTTCTGAATATGCTCAAAACGTTGAGCTTACCGCTCGAACCCATCCCGGCGGGACACCGGCTGTTGACCGATCCTTATCTTTTCGCCGCCCCTCCAACGGGGTTTGAAAACCAGGGTTCGCCCCGGGTGGCCATGGGGGAAGGCGTTATTTTTAGTACTTACAATTATGGCCGGTTGTGGCAAGGCCAGCAACGCGATATGGTTCCCTCCCGCGAGCAGATTCGTTCGGCCGTCGAGTGGGGCACGAATATTATTGCCTATGCCGCCTACCGCCGCCAAAGCTGAGACGTGGTAGACAGTAGAGGGGAATCTCTGACTACTGACTACTGTTTACTGACCGCTTCGCGTGACTACTGGTGATTGATGACTGACAATCGTTACATTTACGACGAAATTCCCTATCCCAGCTATGCCTTCACCCAAAGCCACCCCGACCGCCTGGCGACGGTGGCGACGCTGCTGGGGATGGTTCCGCCGCCGGTAACTCGCTGCCGAGTGCTAGAATTGGGCTGCGCCAGCGGAGGCAACCTTATCCCGATGGCCTACGCTTTGCCGGAAAGCGAGTTCATCGGGATTGATTTGTCGGGCCGCGAAGTGGCCGAAGGGCAGGCGTCGATCAAAACCCTGGGCCTGCCGAATATTACCCTCAAGCATTTGAATATCCTGGAGGTGGACGTCAGCCTGGGGCAGTTTGATTATATCATCGCCCACGGTATCTACTCCTGGGTACCGGAGACGGTGCGGGAGAAAATGCTGGCCCTCTGCCGGGAACAACTCGCCCCCAATGGGGTCGCTTACATCAGTTACAACGTTCATCCCGGTTGGCGTTTGCTGGGGGTGGTGCGAGAGATGCTGCTCTACCACACCCGCCACCTCAGCAACCCCCAGGAACAGGTGATGGAAGCCCGCGCCTTCCTTGAATTTCTAACCCACTGGATTCCTTCCGAGCCTGACTCCTTGTCCGGCCTGCTGCATGCCTCGGTTAACTTTATCAAAGAACGGGTGACCCCCCAGAGTGATGCCTTCCTCCTGCACGATGAGTTGTCGGAGGTTAACGATCCCGTTTACTTTTATCAATTTGCCGAGGCCGCTGCCCGCCACGGGCTGTGTTATCTATCCGATGCCCAGTTCCAGCCCGTTCTGGTCAAAAACTTCTCGCCGGAACTGCAAGAAGCACTGCGCCAATTAGCGAAGGATACCATCGCCCTGGAACAGTACCTGGATTTCCTGCGTAATCGTGTCTTCCGCCAATCGTTGCTGTGCCACCAGGAAGTAACCCTGAGCGCCCGGCTTAAACCTGAGCGCCTGGCTGAATTTTACCTGGCCTCATCGGCTATACCCGAGGAAACCGTGCCGGAGTTGCCGCCTAACGCGCAGCGATTCCGGGCTTCTAACGGGACCACTTTTACCACCGACCATCCCTTGACCAAAGCGGCTATGTTCCATCTGACCCAAGTTTGGCCCCAATCCGTAGCCTTCAACACGCTGCTGGCCAAGGCGCAGCTTCGACTGGGGGTGGAAGGCCCTCCTACCCCCCAGGAGGCGCAGTTAGTAGGAGGCAACCTGCTGCAAGCTTTCAGCAGCACCGATCTTCTGGTAGAATTCCATGTCGCGCCGTTTAATTTTACTCTTAAATCAAGCGAGTACCCGGTTGCCAGTGCTGTAGCCCGCTTCCAAGTTCAGCACAATACCCACGTAGCCAATATGCGCCACGAGCAGGTCCATATAAACAAGGTAAATAACCGTTTATTACCCTACCTTGACGGCAGCCGAGACCGGGCCGCGCTCGTCAATATTTTGGAAAATTGGGTGGCCGAAGATACCCTGGAAGTGGAAAAGGGTAGCCGGCCCGTTACCGATACCCAGGAGATTAAAGAGGTTTTGAGTGAGATGTTGACGATAACACTTAATCAGTTAGCGGAAGCGGCGCTGCTTGTAGGTTAACGATGGACGAACAAACTCCTCCTACCAGTTACGACCTGGTTCCCTACCCCAGCGCCCCCAAACCCGAGGCCCACCCGGATCGGTTGGCGACTATAGCCAGGCTGTTCGGGCTGACTACTCCACCTGTGACTCGCTGTCGAGTGTTGGATGTGGGGTGCGGCGATGGCGCCACCCTCATTCCGCTGGCTTACCAGTTGCCGGACAGCGAGTTTGTGGGACTTGATCTGGCCGCTCGCCACATCGCAGCAGCGCAAGGGGCGGCGGCTGAATTGGGCCTAAAAAATATCAGCTTTCGGGTTATGAATCTGCTCGATGCCGGACCGGAGTTGAGGTTATTCGACTATATCATTTCCTACGGGGTCTATTCCTGGACGCCGCCAGAAGTACGCGACAAGCTGCTGGCTATCTGTCAAGAGCACCTAGCCCCTAACGGGGTGGCTTACGTGAGCTATAATACCTACCCGGGCTGGCATATGATCCGCATGATCCGGGAAATGTTACTCTACCACACCCGCCACTTGAGCGACCCGGCCCAAAAGGCGGTCCAGGCCCGCGCCCTGCTCGATTTCCTGGTCGAAGCGTCACCGGTGTTGGCCCATCGTCTGGCTACAAACCAGGCTTATAGTTTGATCCTGGCCGACGAGCGTAGCTTTCTGCGCCAACAGCCTGATGCTTATCTGCTGCATGACCTGTTGGAAGAGATTAACGAACCGGTCTATTTCCACCAGTTTGTGGAGCACGCCGAGCGCCACGGCTTACGTTACCTGGGCGAGGCCACTTTATCAACTATGCTGGCTAACCATTTTATGCCCAGCCAGATAGCCGAACCGCTGCAGGAAATGGCCACGACAGGCCTGGCTATGGAGCAATACATGGATTTTCTGCGCAATCGCACCTTTCGCCAAACCTTGCTCTGTCATAAGGATGTAGTGCTGGATCGTGACCTCAAGCCGGAACGCTTGGCCGGTTTGTACACGGCCTCGCCGGCCCACTTTGAAGAGGAGCAAGTGGAGATACACTCGGCAGCCGAGGCGAAATTTACCGCCCCTAACGAAGCCTCCATAAGCGTCGAGCTGCCCATCAACAAGGCAGCGCTGCTAATCCTGACCCGGGTCTGGCCCCAGGCTATCTCGTTTGAAGAACTAATCCTGGCGGCTCGCAGCCTGCTGAATCCGGCCGCACCACCGGTTTACAGCGCGGCCAGTTTGGACCGCGACGCCGAACAAATTGGCGCTACCTTGCTGACTGCCTACGCTCTGAACCTGGTCGAACTGCGCACCTCGCCGCCGCCACTTGTGGCGGAGCCAAGCGAGTATCCCCAGGCCAGCGCCCTGGCCCGCCGCCAGATCCGGCAGGGCCAGGCTGTAACCAACCAACGCCACGAGGTCATTATCCTGAGTGATGACCTCAGCCGGTATGTGTTACCCTACCTGGATGGACAGCATAACCGGGCCTCCCTCCTGGAAGCGTTGGAACATTTAACCGCGCGGGGTATTTTTGTCGCCGCCTCGGACGGCCGGCCCACCGGGTCAAGCGAGCAGCGACAAGAGATCTTGAGCCAGGCATTGGAACATTGCTTGTACCAGCTCGCCAGGTCGGCTCTACTGGTAGGCTGAGGCCAAGGAACCATAAAAATGACGTTTCTTTTCGGCTGTCGGCGGTCTGCTGTCGGCGGTCTGCTTTAAGGGGGATTGAAGGTATTGAGATGAGCCAGGATAATATCATCGAAGTTATTGGCCGGGAGGGGTGGCGCAAGGAATTTCCGCTGCAAAAAAGCATTGTCTTCATCGGCAGCGACCCCCAGACCGATATTCCGCTGGAAGGCGCCCAGGGCAGCGGCGTAGCTGCGCGCCATCTGCAAGTGATTGCCGCAGCGGAGGCGGGTTATCGCCTGGTCAACCTGGGCGAAAGTGAAGTATTCCTGGGACCGGCCGGTGAGAGGAACTTGGCCCCACGTTCCTCCGTCGAGTTGACGCCGGGCGAGCAGATTAAGGTGGGCGATTTCATCCTGGTTTTTCGGGGTGAGGCAACATCCTCCGGTGGCGTGACCCAACCGGGGGGAGGTTACCGGCACAGCCCGCATCTCGGCTTGCGGGTTAGCCTGGCGCAAAAACAGATCGCCCCACACCGCACCCTGGAAGGAGTCCTCACCGTATCGAACCTGGGCGATCATCCCGGCGCTCAGTTGGAGTTGGAGCTAGAGGGGTTAGATCGTGACTATTTTGAGCTTGAACCGGGGCCGCTGTTATCCTCCGGTGCGGAGAAGGAGGTCTTTTTTCGCCTCTATCACCGCGGAGCTAAACCACTGGCCGGAGAGTACCGGCTGACCTTCTCCACCGCTGCACCCAAAGCCTACCCGGCCGAACAGGTTAACGTTGTTCAGGTGGTCAGCTTTTTACCATTGTACGAGCATAAACTGACCCTCACCCCAGTTGGACGTAAACCGCTTCCGGAAACACCCGCCGCGATGGAGGATGCTCCGGCCGCCCAACCTGAGCCAATTCTCCCCACCGCCAGCCAGCCTCCGCTCAGGGGAGCAGAGGTAAAAGCAAAGAGCGGCTCAGTTTGGGATGAGTCACCCAGCCAACCAGTCCCTAAGCCCGATCATACTGGCGGTAAAAAAGCGGAGACCATCTCGGTTTGGGATGAGCCACCCAGCCAACCAAACCCTGAATCTGATCATACGGTTGAGGTAAAAGCGGAGACTGGCTCAGTTTGGGATGGACCACCTCCACCCGCGGCCGCCCTAAAAATTCCGGCCGAGCCGCCAGCCAGCTCGCCGCCCCAGCCGGAGCCGTTCCCCGCGGCGGCGGCTCCTCCTGCGGCTGAACCAACGCCGCCAGTCCAATCAGATATCCAGCCGGAGCCACAACCGGTGGAGGTTAAACCCACCCCGCCCGTTAAACCTGAAACTGCACCAGAGGCAGACCCCTGGAAAACCCAACCAGCCCCACCGGTTAAATCCGAAACTGAAGCAAGGTTACAGCCGCCGGTCGAACCGGCCCCACCTATCGTTCCGCCGGTGGAACCGCTTCCAGTTCAGCCGGCAGTTAAGCTGCCTGAGCCGTCGCCAACCCAAATCTCAGCAACGGAAAACATTTCGACTGCCCCGGCGGTAGAACCGCCATCCGCCGCCTCCATCCGACCGGCCGGGTCGCTGCCGGCCCACGTGCCTGGGGCCACGGAAGAATGGTGGGAAGAGACCCAGCCGGCTGACGTTGCGCCAACACAGAAAGCAGCCGCTCCGGCTGGAGAAGATTGGTGGGCCACACCGGAAACCGCACCGACTCACCCGGCTTCACGACGGGCTATAAAACTTAAAGCGACAGCGGAAACGCCGGCAAAAGAAACAACCGACGTACAGCCTCCGGCGACGACGGAGGGTTGGTGGACCTCGCCCCCTGAACCGGCCCCACCCGCCGAATCGCCGGAGAAACAAAAAACAAAAACCAAGAAACAGGATTAGAGGGCTATTTCTGGATGAGCAGAGAATTGGATTGTCAGCGTGTAACCTTTGGTTTGCCCCTTGTCGGGCAAGTCCTGATCGTTCTCTGCCTCACTTTTGGCCTGATAACCGGGGCAGCGGCACAAACGGGCGAATTGCAAGTTATGCTGACCCAGGTAGACAGCCAGGCCTTCCCCCAGGTGACGGCTTACGTAACCGTGTCGGATGAAAATGGCCTGCCGGTCACAGGTTTGACGGCGGCTGACTTTGCGGCTGTTGAAGATAGCCTGGCCGTGCCTGCGGCCAACTTAACCATCGAAAGCACGGTTATTCCAGGTTTGCAATTGGTTTTGGGCATTGACCTGAGCACGCCGCCCGAATCGTTGGCGGCCATCAAAACCGCCGCTAAAAGTTTTGTCGCTACTCTCCAGCCGCAAGACAGGCTGGCTCTGGTGGCCTATTATGATGAATTCCGGCTTATTTACGATTTTACCAATAACAGCGCCGCGCTCCAGGCCGCCATCGATTCATTGACCGGGCAGGGCAACTGGACCACTTTGTACCAAACAATTGACGAAACGGCTGCGCTGCTCGACGCCTTGCCGCCGGGGCGTAAAGCCGTTATTCTTTTGAATGATAAACGGAATAATATTGGCAACTTTCCGGTAGAACAGGCCCTAAACCGGCTGAAAGTAGCCAGGACGCCTCTCTATGTCCTCGGCCTGGCATATACCGATAAGGTTGTACGAACCGACCTCAAACCGATTGACCTGCCGGCCAGCGGCAAGATTGTCACCATGCTGAACAGCCCCGACGAAGCGCTGCCGCAGCTTGAAGCCATCACCACCCAATTACGGCAAGGCTACCGGCTGACCTTCCCCTCGCAGCTTCCGGGCGACAACGCAGAACATAACCTGGAGGTCAGGGTTGCCGCCTTGGGTAATTCGGGCCAGGTTCAGGGACGTTTTGTGGCGCTTTCGTCAGGTCAGGTGGTGGTTACGCTGCCGGACTTAACCGAGGGGCAGACGGTCGGCGGGGTAGTCAACTTGACAGCCCAGGTCAAGGCTCCCGCGCCCATTGCCTCGGTGGAATACCTACTCGATGGGCAATCTCTCCAACAAGTGACCTCGCCGCCTTATTTTTACGAGTGGGACAGCACCGGCGTCCCTACCGGTGTTCACACCCTGATCGCTAAGGCAGTGGACACTACCGGCAATCAAGGTCAGGCCGAGTTGCAGCTCAACGTGGTTCCACCCCTAGTTGTTACGGTTTTAACATCGCGCAATCAGATTCAACCAGGCGAAACGATCCCAGTTCAGGCTATCATCGAGGCGGTGGCCGAAGTGACCACCGTTGAGTTGTGGATGGATGGTCGTTTGCTCATTACCGACAACACCCCACCCTATCGTTTCTCCGTCCCCAGCGCCGCCTACGCGCCGGGTGAACATGTGATGATGGTGCAGGCGAAAGATAAACTAGGACGGGTAGCTCAGGGCAATCTGACCCTTCAGTTTTTGGCTCCCCCCTGGCGGCTGATAGATTGGCTCCGGCCTGTGCTCATCACCGCCGTTATCCTGCTGGTCCTGCTGCTGCTGTGGCTGCTCGCCTGGTTCTTGTTGCGCCGCCGCCGGCAGCCCTATAAATTCACCCTGACCATTGCCAACCTAGGCAATATTTCCAGCCGTTACAAACTCCGGGCCGAAGAGCCGGCCGGTCAGCTCAATTTTTCTTTTATGTTGGGCAACACGCGGCTGGCGATGGAGTCGGTTCCGGTCTATCCGGAGCCGCAGTTGGTTCAGTCCGGCCCGGCGGCTTCTTACCCCACTCAGCCAAATGGCCCCGTTGCTATAGGTCGCCAGAGCCAGCGCCCTCTGCCCCAATTTAAGAAGCCAAACAGAGCGAATTCGCTGAAGAAGACAGAGACCAAGTTGAGCGGCATCGCCGCTCTCACCCGCCCACTGACTACACTGGCGGTGACAATTGCTCCTTTTCTGCCGCGTTTTATAGGCGAACCGATGCAGCGATGGGCCAATGCGATTATGACGCAGCAAACCCAGGTTGAGAGCCAGATAAGCTACACCCAATCCAGTATTAGCACGACGCATAGTACGTTTCAATCGGCCGGTGGACAATTAGCTTCAGCCGTTCCGACCAGACCCACGTTGAACCAGGCAATTCCTGCGCCGGATGGGCAGGTTGCTCCGACTCCGCCGGTTAGGGTTGAACCCCAACTGGCGGCCGCCCCAACCGCTCAAACCCAAGTAATGAGCGGCGGCAAACCCCGCTCCACCCCGGCGGCCGCTCCGGATCAGCCGGACTGGGTCTGGACGCCGGTCGTGGAGCCGGGCGAAACCCTAAATGTCGAGCTGCTCATCCACCCGCTTAAACCTTACCTGGCTCAAACCTATCGGTTTGCCGTAACCTCCAGGCCGGTAGACGCGGCGGACGCGCCGGCGGTCATCGAACGGGGCGAGCTTGAGGTAACGCCACCCTCAAGGGTATGGCGTATTCTGGCCATTATACTTTTTATTCTGGCTGCAGTGGTGCTCACCATTTTGACCAGTTTGGTGGTAATGTGGTTGCTTAATCTGGCCTGATGCCTTAATTTTGCGGAAGGATTACTCTGTGTCTGACCAGGATCACCTGGAAATCATCAAAGCCAGCGGCGCGATTGAGTTCTATCCGCTTGATCCTTATAAGGGGATCACCAACATCGGACGGCATCCCGAAAACGATGTAGTGTTTGACACGCCGGGTGTGGCTCCTTTTCATGCCGTCATCGATCATCGCCGGAAACCCTATCACCTGGTCGTTTTAAGCCACGATGGTTACACCACGTTGGGTGGCCAGTTTTTGCCGCCTAACATGGCTACCCCGTTGTATAACTGGGACAATATTCAACTCGATGGGCATACCATTATTCTGATTGAAAATGAGGGAGCGGTTGTAGTGTCGCCAACGGTCCAGACTGCTCCGCCTGTGCCCTACTATGCCCCTCTGCCCAGTACTCTGCCGCCGCCCACGACCCGGCCGGAGGAATCAGGGTTTACAGCCCCCTTAGAGCCAACCCGGTTTTTTGCGGCCATACCCCCCGATCTATCCAGCGAAGCTATTGTCATCGAGTTGACCGAACGTGAGCAGGTGGTCGAGGTTGAGCAGACGGCCCGGTATGCCTTGACTCTGATTAATGGTGGGTCGGTGGTAGCCATGTTTACGGTCGGCGTGACCGGTATTGACCCCGATTGGGTGACGGTTTTCCCGGCTCAAGTGAACCTGTATGAAGGGGAACGGACGACAGTGACCATCACCGTCACCCCGCCTCGCCAGCCCACCAGCCAGGCCGGCAGCCATCCTTTCGCCCTTGTCGTTTCATCGCCCAATTATCCCAGCCAACGCAGCCAGCGCGGGGTAATGTTGACCATTAATCCATATTATGATTTTACCGTAGGTGAATTGGCTCCCAAACGCCAGTCTATCTCCTGGTTCAAACATGCCGGTAAATGTACGATTACCATTATTAATAAGGGCAACAGCGAAGCGCCCTTCCGGGTGGATGGGCAGGACGACGAGCGGACCTGTAGTTTTGAATTCGAAGCGCCGGGTGAAGCGGTCGGCCTGGCCCGGCAGGTTGATTTGCGCGTGCTGCCCGAAGAAACCCTGTCTATCCCCATGTCAATTACCCCACACTCGCGGCGTTTGGTCGGCCTGCGTAGCCGGACGCATAATTTTACCGTGACCACCACCCTCCTGGAAGGGCAGCAGACGCCCCGTTCGCAGTTGGGCGAGCTAAGGAGCGCCCCCCTGATTGGCCCCTGGTCTATTTTACTGATGACCCTGCTGGTCCTCAGCCTGATTTGGTTTTTCTTTGATCCCAGGGTGGACCTGATTGCCCACCCGGCCGCCGTCCCTGCGGGCCAGCAAATAACCCTGGGCTGGAACACCTGGCCCCCCTTTCTGGTCAGCGTTAAGTTGAATGACGGCGCCGCCACTCAAGAGATCGACCCGCGTGGCAGCCAGACCAACCGGCCCATTAAGACGACTGTTTACGAAGTCACCGCCGACACCTGGCTTTCCAAACTTTTTACGCCTCTCATGGGTCGAGATCAAGTCACGGTCCAGGTCACGCCGGTCAGGCCGGATATTGGTTTATTCAGGGCCGACCCGCCCGAGGTCAGCAGCGGTCAGGCCACGATTCTATCCTGGTTTGTGGTGGGCGCGGATGAGTTAAAGCTCATCAACAACACCGACGGCACCGAGGAAGTGTTGGCTGAATCCTCCGACTCGCGCCCCGTCACCCTGGAGAAAAGCACGTCTTATACCTTGAAAGCGGTCAGCAACTCCGTTCCCGAAGAACCGATCGAAAGTTCCGTCACCATTGCCGTGACCACCCCGACGCCGGTTCCCCTGGCGCCGCCCAACATTGAACTCTTCTTGGCCCAACCTGCGGTCATTACGGCCGGCGAGGCCGTCACCTTACAGTGGGTTGTCACCGGGGCCGACTCCGTTTCGGTCACGCCCTTGGGCGACAAGCTGCCGCCGGTTGGTCCGCCGGTGATGCACAAGCCACAGGAAACCACACTCTACGTGTTAACCGCCTCCAACGGTCAGGAAACCGTCAACGCCGTGCAGCAGGTGGTGGTTGAAGTTGCACCCACCCCTACCCCCACACCACCGCCGGGCCAGCCGCCGGTGATCGAATTTTTGGGGGTGACGCCGGAGGAATGGACTCGGGTTGAAGATGACCGGGATGACAAGGACAACGAAATCAAAGCCCAAATCAACTGGGTCGTTACCGGCGATACGACTAACGTGGAGTTGACCGGCGGCCCACCTGGTTTTGAAAAGCTGTCCAATCTGGCTCGGACAGGCGAGGTGACCATTAAGGTTAGAGATACGACCGTATTTATTTTGACGGCCTACAACGGGGAAGCCAAGGCGGTCAAGACCACTCAGATCAAATTTCTCGATCCCACCCCCACTCCAGACGAGGGCGGCGACGGCGACGGCGGCGATGGCGACGGCAGCGAACCCCAAATTACCTCGTTCACGGCCGTGGGAGTCAGTTCATCCGACCAGGTAACCCAGGTAGATGACGACCCGCTCACCTATGAAGTGGTCGCCGGCTCAAATGTTAACCTGGCCTGGGAGGTAGAAAATGCCGATACAGTGATCCTGGTAGGAGTGGGCGAGCAAGCTTCAAGCGGCACTTATACCTTGAAGAATGTTATTGCCGATCAAACCTTCCAGTTAACCGCAACCTCGTCGGGAGGCACGGTCAAAAAGACCTTAAAACTTGAGGTAGTGGCCAAGGCGACGCCACCCATACCTTATAATGTCAATGGAACCGTCTCGGGTGATGATATTATTTTAACCTGGAGTTATGATGCCGAAAATGATATTATTGGTTTCAGGGTTTACCGGGCGCCGGACGAGGTTAGCCCCTTTGCCCGGGTTGCGGATGAAGCTGAGTTGGGTAACGGGACCCGGCAGTGGGTTGACGAAGGACCCTTACCCACCTGTACAGTTTATTATGTGACCGCCGTTTATATTGACCCGCTGAGTGGTGACAAATTGGAAACAGCGGCCAGCGCCAATACCTGGTATAGCGCGGGTTGCCCGTAATTTGTGGAGTTAAAAATCAATGACAGCCTTGCGCTGTTAGCAACCTTTATGTCTATACATATGGTATAGACACTACCCATCTAACCGTAATTGAATATTTTTCTATCCAACCCTCCGACTCAGTGTAACTTGTATTCGACTCAGTATAATGGAAAATATTACCGGCCTTGCTCATAATCCCCCAAACTTGGGGTACAAACCCAACGTAATCAATGATATACTTTATAAAGTGTTACGCCGGATCAGTTTTCTCCTTTCTTCGGCGTATCTTTTTGATTATCGTGCTGCCGGCATTAAAAAACTAACTACCTTATCTTATTTCTTATTTCTTATTTCTCTTTTTCTCGGAAAGGACAACGACCATGAGACGATGGAACCAGATCTACTTTTTTGGGTTAGGACTGGCCCTGGGCGCGGTGATTTTTGGCCTGCCGTTGTTTGCCAACGCGCAAGCTCCCACCACGACCACCTTTACCTACCAGGGGCGCTTGTTGCAAAGCAATGATTATGTGGATGGCGTCAACTGCAATTTTCAGTTTAGCTTATACGGCACCCTGTCGGGCGGAGCGTCCCTGGGGGGTGTCCAGGTAGTTAACAATGTGCCGGTGAGCGACGGATACTTTACCGTTAACCTGAATTTTGGCGACCAATTTAACGGCGACCCCCGCTACCTGGAAACGGCCGTACAGTGCCCGGGCGAGACCGGTTTTACCACGTTAACCCCACGCGTGACCCTGTACGCCGCGCCGTATGCTCACTCCGCCGCCCGAGTCCCCTGGAGCGGGATCACCAATATCCCGGCCGGTTTCCTCGACGGCACCGACGACGGCCAGACTTACACCGCCGGAACCGGCATTACGATTGGCAGCACCAATGTTATCTCGGCCGCTTTTGACGGCAGCGGCACAGCCGGCACGGTGGCTCGCTCCGACCACACTCACGACGCCGCCTACATCAACACGGGCGAAGCCGCCGGCGGCGACCTGACCGGGACTTATCCTAACCCAAGCCTTGCTCCCACCTACCGCTTGCCCCAGGGCTGCGACACCGGCTATATCACCCGGTGGAACGGCAGCGCCTGGGTTTGCAGCCAGGACAGCGCTGGCGCTTCCTATACGGCCGGGAATGGAATTGTGATTATCGGCACCACCATCTCGGCCGATTTTGGGGGGACCGGCTCGGCCACTACCGTTGCCCACTCCGATCACCTGCATGATGACCGCTATTTCACGGAAACTGAAGCCGATGCCCGTTTTATTAATACAACCGACACTGCCGGGGGTGATTTAAGCGGTATATTCTCTAACCTTCAAATTGCCGCTAACGCCGTTGGCGCGGCTGAAATCGCCAATGATGCCGTTGGCGCGGCTGAAATCGCTAATAACGCCGTTGGCGCGGCTGAAATTACCGATGGCAGCGTTGGCGCGGCTGAAATCGCCGATGGCAGTGTTGGCTCCGCTGAAATCGCCGATGGCAGCGTTAATATGGCCGATACGAGTAATTGGATGAATTCTAGTTACGGCTCTGCTAGTTTTGCTAATGGTTCTGGCAATCCTAATATAGATATTTGGGGCGCGGCCTTTACTCCGAGCGCTGCCGGGGTATGCCTGGTGATAGCTAATGCTTTTATCACCTCAGGTGGCAGCGCCGATGATGACCCTCAACCTACCCTGGATACGGTGGTGGATCGAGGCGGCACTGTCAGTCAGGACCCGTATGTTGATATGCCCTTTGCCCCTCAAGATGTCGACGGAAACGAGGACCTCTCGGCCTCGCTTACCTATGTCTGGTCGGTAAATAGCGGCCAATCGACCCGCTTTGGCTGCCGGGTGAGTGACCCGGATGGGGATTGGGATGATGATGAAACCGTACGCTGCCGGATTTCGTATGTCTGCCAGTGAGCGGAGAAAAATGAAACGGCTACTTCTAGATAATCATTTAATATTCGACAAGGACACCGACCATGAAACGATTGAACCGGATTTGTGTTTTTGGCTTAGGCGTGGCCCTGATCGTGGCGATTTTTGGCCTGCCCTTGTTGGCCAACGCTCAAGGCTCCACCACGACCACCTTTACCTACCAGGGCCGGCTGCTGCGCGGCAGCGATTATGTGGATAATGTCAACTGTAACTTTCGGTTTGGCTTATACGGCGCCCTGTCGGGTGGAACACCCCTGGGCAGCGTCCAGGCGATTAACAACGTGCCGGTGAGCGACGGCTATTTCACCGTTAACCTGGACTTTGGGGACCAATTCAACGGCGATCTCCGTTACCTGGAAACGGAGGTGCAGTGTCCGGGCGATGCCGGTTTTGCCACTTTGACCCCGCGAGTAATTCTGTACGCCGCGCCGTATGCTCACTCCGCCGCCCGGGTTCCCTGGACCGGGATCAGCAGTATGCCGGCCGGCTTCGCCGACGGTTCCGACGACGGCCAGGCTTACACCGCCGGAATCGGCATTACCATTGGCAGCAGCAACGTTATTTCGGCCACTTTTGCCGGATCGGGTTCGGCCGGCACGGTGGCTCGTTCCGATCATAACCACGACACGGTCTACCTCAACGCGGGCGACGCCGCCGACGGCGACCTGGCCGGGACCTATCCTAACCCCACCGTAGATGGGCTGCAAGGCCGGCCCGTGGCTGCTGTCGCTCCCACCAGCGGCCAGATTTTGGAGTGGAACGGCTCGACCTGGGCCCCGGCCACGGACGACAGCGCCGCCTACACCGCCGGAGCCGGCCTGAACTTGACCGGCGCTCAGTTCAGCATCACCCCCACTTACCGGCTGCCCCAAAGCTGCGCCAACAACCAGACGGCCAAATGGAACAGCGCCACCAACACCTGGGCTTGCGCCAACGACACCGACACCGACACGACCTACACGGCCGGGAACGGGCTGGCACTGCTAGGTACTCAGTTTAACCTCGCCCTCACCCACAGCTTGCCCCAGGGGTGCAGTTCTGACCAGACCGCCAAGTGGGACGGCGCCACCAACACCTGGTATTGCGCCGACGACACCGACACCGACACCGACACCACTTACACTGCCGGGGATGGCCTGTTCCTGGCCGGTACTGAGTTTAACCTCGCCCCTGCTTACAGCTTGCCCCAAACTTGCAGCCTTAACCAGACCGCCAAATGGAACGGTACGGCCTGGGGTTGCGCTGCCGACGACGATACCACCTATGGCCCCGGGACCGGGTTGGCCGAAGCCGGCAACTTGTTTAGCCTCATCTCAACTTACCGGCTGCCTCAAACTTGCACCGATAACCAGACCGCCAAGTGGGACGATGATACAAATGTCTGGTATTGCTCCAACGACAGTGACACCCCTTACACTGCCGGGACCGGCCTGAACTTGAGCGGTACTCAGTTCAGCATCACCACAACTTACCAACTGCCCCAAACCTGCACTGCTGGTCAGACCACCCAATGGGATAACCTCAACCGCCTCTGGATTTGCGCTAACGATAACAGTGGCACGACCTACACCGCCGGGGATGGCCTGGATTTGGCCAGCGGGGCCTTCTCGGTTGATGTGACCGACCTGATTGGGACGGGCCTGGCGGAGGATGCCAGTAACAATCTCACCGTTGACTTTGGCACCGGCACCAACCAGGCCGCGCGCGGCGATCATACCCACACTATCGGGGGTGATTTAAGCGGTACACTCGCTAATCTTCAAATTGTTGCCAACGCCGTTGGCTCGGCGGAAATCGCCGATAACGCTGTTGGTTCGACTGAAATCGCGAGTGATGCTGTCGGCGCGGCTGAAATTGCCACTGACGCCGTTGGCTCCGCGGAAATCGTCGCTGACGCCGTTGGTTCGGCTGAAATCGCCAGTGACGCCGTTGGTTCGGCTGAAATCGCCACCAATGCCGTTAATATGAGTGAAATTAACGCGACGATGGGCAGTGGAAATGACTACGATTATGCCAGCCATCGAGTGGCCAACTATGCAAACTATTTATTTCCTGCTTCAAGTTTTACGCCTGAAGCCGGTGGCCAATGCCTGGTCATCGCCACGGTGGATGTAAGCTCGGGAGGAACTCAGAATCGTTACGGAGCCTGGGTACGCACTGCCAAAAGAACAGGCGTCGATAGTTATGGCAACCATCAGGTCTATATGGCCACGTCGAACTCAGATGGTCAGATCCTTAGTACCACAGTGACCGAGGTCATGTCGGTGACGGGCGGCGAGGCTACAAGATTTGGTTGTTACATCTACGTTAGTAATGACGGCAGTTGGACAGATGACGAGTACTGGACCTGTAACGTTTCCTATTTGTGCCAGTGAGTTTTAATCCCTTTTAGGGGTGATTGGTAGGATAAACCATGAGAAACCTATTGAATAGTAGAGCTAAGGTAAAACAGATTGAGTTACTATCCGGGACCGGCCGGTTACTGATTATGCTCTTTATCTTTTTCCTGGCCAGCGGCAGTTTGATTGCCTATGCCCAAACCGGCGGCGACTATACCTTAACCTGGTGGACGGTGGATCACGGCGGCTTAACCGGCTCAACCGGCGGCGCGTATAAACTGCTCAGTACGGCCGGCCAGCCGGAGGCCGACCCATCGGCCGCTGCCGGCGGCGGTTACACCCTCCTGAGTGGGTTTTGGCCCAGCCGGACCTTCATCCGCCCGGTCTACCTGCCGCTGGTGCTCAAAATGGGTGCGCCCCAGCCCGACCTGGTCGGCAGTTTCAGCCTGACCCCCAACCAGACCAGTTTTAACGCCGGGGAGGCGGTGCAAATAACGACTGTCGTCGCCAACCAGGGAACGGCCCGGGCGGAAGCTTTTTGGGTAGATTTTTACATCAACCCCTCTGCCATGCCCGGAGTTAATGTGCCGTGGCACTCGGTTTGTGGTTTGTCGCCATGTTATGGGTTAGCCTGGTATGTCGGCGGGTTGGACCCCGGCCAGAGTGTCACCTTGACCTCGACCTCGGGCAGTTACGCCGCCGGTTATACGAATTGGCCGGGTTACTTTGCCGGCGGCACCAGCGACCTGTACCTGTACGTGGATAGCTGGAACCCAACCGTCTCCACCGGCGGCGTTTTGGAAAGCAATGAAGGCAACAACCGGGCCGAGTTACACGGCTTGAGCGTGAGAGGGCTGGATACCGCCGGAGAGGAACCTCCGCCGGAGATCCCTGATCGCCCGGCCAGACTTGACTAAACCGGGCTATCTGATTTATAACAAAGATAATTACTCAGGCTACCCAAATTGAGTATTCCTGACCGCAGACCGCAGACTGCCGACCGCCAGAGAAAACTACTGTTGTACAAGGTGTGGCGGTCAGCGGTCTGTCATCGGCGGTCTTTCGAAGGAGGCGTCAAGATGGACATCACGATGTCAGAGCAACAGTATCAAACGCTGCGGCGGGCCTTGGCGGCAGGTCAGATTGATCGGACTGCCTTTATCGCCGCCGTCGATAAACTGGGCTTTCAGGATCGGTGGGGCCGTTATTGGAATATCGGCAGCGAAACCGGCCGGTGGTACTATTATGACGGCCAAAATTGGCAGCAGTCCGACCCTCGCCAGGCCGACCGGCTGCCCTTTACCGGCGAGTTGGGCCGCTGCTGGCAGCGCGGGGATGAGGATCAAGCCTGGTATGGCTACCAGCCGGAAACAGGACAGTGGCTTAAATCGGACCGGACGCCGCCCTCAACGCCTCTCGCTACCCCGCCGCTCACCACCCGAACCGAGGTCCCCTGGTCGAAACAGATGGGCTTATGGTTTGGCCTGGCCTGCGCCCTCATTCTGGCCTGGCTGGTTTTTATGCCGGTGAGCAGCGCCTCCCCGCACACGGGGCCGCTGCCGGCCCCCTCGCCGCGGCCGCCGTTGGGTGGCGGCGGTGGTAGTAGTGGTGGTGGCGGCGGCAACGGTGGCAGTGGTCAGGAAGATGACAGTCACGGCAGCGCCGGTCCCACCGGGGCTATCGTCGGTCAGGTCACCGATTTGAGCACCGGCAGCCCCGGCGCCGGTTTAGAAGTTGAGGTGAGTGGTCAAATTGTCCGCACCGATACCGATGGCAGCTATTCGATCACCGGTTTACCGGCCGGCCAGTATCGGGTATCGCCCAAATTGAACGGCCAGGGCGTTCCGGCGCAGGGACCGATTTATGCCAGTGTGGATGGGGTTAATCGCCTTGAGGTTGACTTGAGTTATTACAGCCAGCCACCCGCTGCGCCAACCTACCCGGTCCAACCGGCGGCGGTTCAACCGGTGGCAGTTCCACCCGCCCTACCCCCGTCCGGGGCCGATTTGATCTACAGGCCATGGTTGTTATCCGGCCTGGGGCTGCTGCTGATAGTGGCAGGTGGATTGGGTCAGAAAAAAGCAGCACGCTACCAAGAATGAAAATGTACCTTCGGCAAGATGCTACGCTTCGCGCGTCCGTGTTGGGGACACGCGAAGCGTAGCATCTTGTCCTACGAAATCTATTTTCAGAGGAATGTTCACGAGCCTATGGCACGCCGCCGATAGCGAAAATGTCTTTCGGCGGTCGGCGGTCTGCTGTCGGCGGTCTATTTTTTTAGGAGAGCAACCCCGCATGAGTCGAGATAGGATCGTGGTGATCGAACCTAACGGTGTTCGCCGCTCACTGCCCCTGCCGCCGCGAGGCTTGAGTATTGGACGGGGGCCTGATAATGATTTAGTCTTGGGCTATGATTTTACCTCTCGCCACCATGCCCGGATAACCTTCGAGGGAGGCAATTACTACGTCGTCGATCTCGACAGCGCCAACGGCACCTACCTGGCCGAGGCGAGATTGCCGCCGCAAGCGCCCACGGTCTGGCTGCCCCATAAAACCCTCCGCATTGGCCAGGTGATATTCCAGTTGGAGCAAATCCTTACCCAACCCCGTGAACCGGGAACCTTTGACCCTACCGATACCCGGATTGGCTGGCTGCCGGAGGAGGCTTCCCCCCAGGCCCGCAGCCGGAACAAAGGCCGGGTGGGACTGCTGCTTTGGCTGGCCCTGGCCGGGTTGGGCCTCCTGGCCACCCTGGGAGGGATTTATTATTATTTCTTCACCTGATTCGAGTATCTTGATTGGAGTGAAGTAATATGAACCACTTTTGCCCTCAATGTGGCGCTCCACTTGACCGCAATGCTCGCTTCTGCAGCCGGTGTGGCCGGCAGGTCACAGTTATGCCGGCCGCAGCCCCTGTCCAACGACCCTCGCCAACGCCATCACCCGGCTGGCGTTTTGGGCTGGCCGGTCCGCTGTTGACCGGCCTGGTGGCCATTGGCCTTTGTATCTGCGTTGTCGCTGCCGGAGCCATTCTCTTCCGGGCGCGCGGCGGGAATATCCCCGGCCTGGATACCCTCCTGCAGCCGTCGCTACCGGCCGAGGCGCAGATTGACCCCCAGACCCTGCAGGCGCTGGAGCAGAGCGTGAGCCAGCTCGAAGCCGCCTTTCGAGCCGGCGACGTCGAGACTGTCCTCAACCTGACTCATCCGGCGACGCGCCCCGGTTATCGTTCCATTTTTGAAGCCCACCAGGCCGAGTTGACCCGGGTGGCCGACCTGCTGGCCACTCGCCGACTGGTCCACGCAACCTACGACATGGTCGAGTACGAAGTGAGTGAAAATGGCCGCACCTTCAGCGTAATCTTTGAGCCGTGGGGCGAGCAGTGGTACCTGTCGTCGCTATAGACCGGGAGAGACGGGCATGAAAAATCGCTTATTGCTGGTTGTTCTTGGACTGATCGCCGCGTTGGGGCTTGGATTGATTCTGCTCCGACTGCCCCAACCGGGCCTGGCCTATGGCAATCGTGCCACTCGCGGCGACTGGCGCACGGGCGGCCCCCACCGGACCATCAATGCCCTGGCTCTGGAAAAGTACATCAAGCAGGCCACATCTGACCCCTTGCTGTCAAAGTATGATTTCAACAACGACACCTTAAAAGTAAACGGTCCCACCATCGGCGACCCCGACCTATTCAGACCCGGTAGAGAAGACAAGATGGAAACCTTCCGATGGTGGGTAACAGAGGGCGGCTATACGGCCGACGAACCGGAGCTGTACGCCTCCTTTCGCCACTTCTACGACCCGCGCTATGCCGAAATGGGCCGGCCGCCCTACCTGACGGACCATCTCGATGAGGCCGGCGCCTATTTCAAGGCTCTGGCCGCCCTGCTGGTGGCCACCGGCCACCCGATCAGCGCGGCCAGTTTAGCCGAGATTGGCCGGAATCCCGAAGTGGATGCCCGTGATTGGGCCATCAACGGTACGGCCCAGGTCGGTTGGGGTGAAAACGACTATAGCTGGAACAAAGGCCTGGAGGCCATGCGCCGGGCTTTTGCAAGTACCGATGCAGTCGAGAAGTCCAAATCTTTTGCCCAGGCCTGGCGAGCCCTGGGCGAAACTATGCACTTGCTGGGCGATATGACTTGCCCACCCCATGTGCGCAACGATTCCCACCCGGCCTTTGCCTTCGATTGGAGGCAACTGCCGCCGGAATTGCGCAATCCCAACCCGAATGAGGGCTTCTTAAAGGGCGACGCTTACGAAACCTGGGTCGACCAAAAAGTGATCGAAGCAGTGGGACATCTCCCCGTTGAAACGGAGATGCAGGATTACCTGAATAACAGCCGGGACCCGCTGGATCTTTTTGATCGAGTTGCTCTGTTCACCAACGCCAGCGTCTTCTCGACGGAGACCATCTCCGGCCTCGATGCCTCCGGGTCGGAAATTCACAGCGCCAACGGTATGCCCGATTATCCTTCGCCCCAACTCGACCCCAAACAGTACGACTCTAAAACGGGTTTCTATACTAAGCGTATCGGCGAGCAGGACGTCTGCCTGGCCCACGCCAGTTGGCTGTCCGAAATCGGCTGGGGCAGCGCCCACCCTCGTATCACCTACCGCTGCGTTCTGTCACAGGCCGAGTTGTTAGTGCCGGTGGCCGTGGCCGGAAACACAAAGTTAATTGAATGGTTTGTCCCTCGAGTTAAGGTAGAGATCACCGATGTCGATGTTCAGAATCGCGCCGCCCGCGGTACGTTTACCCACGAACCCACGGGTGCGTATCAGAAGGCTGTGACATTCAATACCGCGGCAGGGGCTTTTAACCGTTTTTACCTCAACGGTATGGTCCAGAACTGGGATGATTACCAATTAAAGATCGAGGCGGGAGTTCTGACCGTGACTTACGGCAACAAGGTAGCTCAGAATATTGAGAGTCTCCGTCAATCCGGCGGTGGTGTGGTTCTCTCGGTGATGATTGATGTGGGCGGCCTGGGCATCCGCTCGAATGATTACCCGCTGACCCCGGTTACACCTACACCCTCGCCTACTCTCACCACCACGCCGGAGGCCACCCTCACCCCCAGTTCCACCGGTGATTGGGTATTGCAGGCCGTTATCCCCGGCTACGAAGTTTCCGAAAATGGTCCCTGTTATTTCGATCACCAGGTCACCATTGCGGATGGTTCTTTTGCCTCAAGCGGGGGCTGGACTGACCAGGGGTGTGTCGAGGGTGGCTCGGCCTCGGGGTCGGTGGCCTTTAACTGTACCTGGAGTCCGCCGCCCTCCTATCTCAAGGCCGGTGATGAAGTAACCCTGACGGCCGGCTGCCAGGGTACGGCCCAACAGACTGGCGGTCGCCGGTCCATAGGCGGTCAGGTTGGTTTCGCTTACACCGTTAACCCGCCTGAGGATTGCTTGACTTGCTTTATGACCTGGTCGCATCGTATCTCTCTTGTCGGTGCGAACGGCTGGACAGACGAATACCCTGTATCGGCCTCGGAGACGGGCGCCTTTACCGTCCCGGATGGCGTGGCCGGTGATGTACTGACGATTGTAGCCGGCTGTACCGGTCCCGGGGGACATGGTGAGGTTGTATATAAGTATGTCTCCGGCGCGACCCAGCCCCCTCCGGCACGCACCCCGCCCCCGGAACCGGTAATCGTCCCGGAGATATCCACGCCGACCGTGCCGCCCCCGGTGGCGACACCCGAACCGGCCGTAACTCCGCCGCCGGATGCAGAACTTCCTGCCGAACCGGCCCCCCCCTCGCCACCGCCCCTTGAAGCACCGCCGGGCAGTAAGTCCCAACCCAGCTACGGGCCGGTCACTTTCAGCCGTGATTTTGATTACGGTTCTATGCAGCCGCTTGAGCCGGGTTATGAGTTTGCCAACGGAATCGCAACTCTATATGCTACCTGGTCTTACAGTGGCGTAACCGCCGGTACCCTATACGAATACGAATGGTACCGCAACGGCCAATTGATCGAGTCGAGTGGCAACGCTCTCACCAACGAAGCAGGGCAGACTTTTGACATCTACGTGAGGGATGCCGGCGCCCAGCAGCCGCTCGACCCCGGTAACTATATCTACCGAGTCAAGATCAACGGCCAACAGATCCTTTCTGCTGAGTGCATTGTAAGGTGAGTTAGTAATTTTTACGTTTCAGCTTTCTTCGCTCAACTTTTCCAGGATCCCCCCCATCAAGATATTTTTCCTGGTGGTTACAATAAGCTCCTGGGTGAAATCGTGCTGCAAGGCTTCGTCTTGGCTTGACAGCCGGCGCAGCCGCCGGGTGAGCACCTGGATAATCCCGCGGGCCACCTCGACGTGATCGGCCATCAGTTCATACAGTACATCCTGGTCGAGCCGGAAAAGGCGGGTATCCCGGATAGCGGTCACCGTAGCCGAGCGCGGTTCGGCGTCCAGCACCGTTAATTCCCCAAAAATGTCCCGCTCACCCAGTTCAGCCAGGGTGCGCTCTCCGTCATGCACCCGCACCCGGCCGCTGATGATAATATACATACTCCGTCCCACTTCCCCTTTTTTAACGATAGCTTCACCCGCCTTAACTGCGACTTCCTTCAAAGTCGAAACAACTTCGGCCAGGGCTTCTTCGGGGGTTTCGGCAAAGATATGGACCGATTTCAGGATGATAACTTTTTCGATGGTTGACAACATAATCATTTCTCCATTTTTGGCCGGGGCGTTTTCAGCCGTTACCGGCCAACGTCCCAGGGTTTCCTGGGCGCACAACTTAGTCCAGGAGCTGATCCACTCGTTGGATCGAGTCATAATTTCCGCCAGGCGCTGCCGGGGATCTAACCTGGATTGAGGAAAAGCCTCGCTCAAACGCTCCAGGCGCTGATCGGGCGTTAAATTTTCGTCGACGAGTGGAAAAAAGAGCGCGCGGAACTCCTGTCCGGTGAGGGTTGGCGCTTTCAATTTTTGAGAAGTCAGCGTATTGTCGAGCACTTCCAGAGCATAGGCCCTAGTTTCCTTGGAGGGATGATTGAGATTGTCCCGCGCCCGCAGGATAACTTCGGCCTGGTAGATGAACGATAGCAACAGGAAGACCCTGGCTTTACTCTGGTTTAACCCATTGAGCAGCGCCTTTTGCAGCAGCCCCAGGATTTCCTCATTTGGCCCATGGGTTGAAGCCGGCTCAAGGTCTACCAGGGCGGCCAGAGTCCAGGCGGCATTATCGATTTCGGCTTTGATTTTTTGTTGAATGACGCCGGCCTGGTCCGCCGGGGCGTGGTAGTCGCAGCGGCTTAAAGAGAGCAGGGTTTGATAACGTAGGTTGTTGTCGGGCGCATCCATCTGCTCCAACAACAAAGCCACCGCTTCCGGGCCGCGAATCCGGCCGCAGATGCGGGCTAACCGGGTCAAAATTTCGACCGGCTGGTTTTTTTGGGCAAAAGCGCTTCTAATGTCGGGCAGCGCCGCCTCGCCGCCGACAATCAAGGTTGATGTGGCCACCGTACGCACTTCGGGTTGGCCGAGATTGGCGATGACCAGGGGCCACAATTTAGGGTGCTTGAGCTTCCCGGCGGCAGCCAGGGCGGTATGGCGGACCTGTAGTTCATCATCCCGGAGTAATTTTAATAAAGGCCGGTAGAAACTGGCAATGCCTACCTCACCCAGCACCCGGGCTGCAAACTCCCGGTCGGTCGGCTGGGGTGAGTCTACCTGATGGATCAGCTTCTCACCGGCCATCAGTACCCCCTCGATGCCGCCGCTGCGCAGCAAGCCCACCATTGCCCCCCGCCTCATTTGTGGCTCAGGCTCGTCGAGATAGGGCGCGATTTCGTCCAGTTGGTCAGCCTGGCTCAGAGCAGCCAGGGTGCGCAAGGCCGCTGCTCGTACCGGGATAGAAGCTTCAAATCTGACTCTCAGGTTGACCGAGCGCCATAAGGAGGTCAGCCCCAGCCGCTCGATGCGGCGCAGCGCATCCTGGCGCACCTCCGGGTCGCTATGCGATAGGGCTTCACGCAAAAAGTGAGGTAGTAACTCGTGCTGAAGCGTCTCCAAAGTTTCCAGCGCGTAAATGACCACGCCGGGGTAAGGGCTTTTGAGGGCCTGCTTCAAAACGCCCAGGCTGGCGTCATCAACCACGGCCAACGAAACTTCGCCTAATTTATTTTTAGATAATGTTTGCAGCAGTACCGTTCGATATTCCCGGCTGGCCAGAACCGCGCCGGTAATCCACCCGGCCAGGACAAAAAGCAAGACGTAAGAGAGTTGAATGGCATTAAACGATAAAAGTAACAACACCACCCCGGCCAGCCCGCCCGCTACGGGTTCAATCACGCTGATAATTAAGGTTTGCGCCCGCAAGCGTGTTCCACCGGGTAGCGATTGAAAGAGAACTGAAAAGGCCGGCCGGTTGATTGAGTCCTCTAAAACTCTAAAAAGTAAACGGGTGAAAACTACCAGCCAGAAGATGAAAGGGATAGCGCCAAAAACCGTGCCCACCCCAGCCAGCAACATAACGCTAAGGGCCAGCGCCAGGGGCAGGGTGAGCAGGCCGACTAATAGCCCATATTTGTTAACCAATTTGCCGCTGATAAAAGCTCGGCTGGCCAGGCTGAGCAGGCTGGACACGGCCAGGAACTCTCCTAGAAAACCGGCTAATTCATTTTTATCAGGGTAACGCAAGTAGGCCCGGTCGTAAAAAGCATTGTCAATAAAATAGTAGGCTAACAGATTTAAAACCGTCAGGCCGATCATAAGCGCAATGTAACGGTTCTGAATCAGGTCAATCAGATCTGGGCGGTCTTGTTTTGGTTCGTCCTGTGTCTTTGCAACCGGTGAATCAGGGTGAAAAATGCGGGTGATATAGAGCATTAAAACCAGGCAAACCGCCACCCCGGCCACGGCGACCAGCAAAAGATTGGAGGTCCCTATCAGGCTGACCAGTGGTCGAACGGCAAAACCGCTCAAAGCCATCGCCACCACCAGGCCGGAACCAATCAGGCCAAACAGGCGTTTACTCTGCCGGATGTCGAACAGGCGACCCGCCAGCCCCCAAAACGAGAGCGAAATGAGGGCGTACAGAACATAGTACCAGATATAAAGGGCCATAGCCGGCCATTTTGCCTGGGGCAGCCAGAGGAGAAAAGCATAGAGGGAAGCGGTAGCGACCAGCAGAAAACCAAGATTAGCAGCCAGCAGCCGGGCAAAAGAGAAGCGCTCTTCAAGTTTTGAGTAGAGGAAACCGGTCAACGGGGCCGCGATGGCCGCGCCAATGTAGACATACGGCAGCAGTTGGGCAGCCGGTTCGCCAAACCGGTCACGGAACAGGGTACTGGCAGCCGTAGAAACCAGCAGCCGGGCCGAGCCGGCAAAAAAGGAGTACAGCAGTAGCAGTAATACCAGCCGGCTTTCGCCCGGTTCAATGTTGAAGATTAATGATAATCTGTTCTGTGTGTTCATCTAAAGGTGGGTGGTAATGAGGTTACTGGCGGAGCGCGTCTGGAATATCACCTTTTTGCAGTTCGGATTTATCGCCGTAGCGCCGGGCCCAATCTTCTAAAATCCGGTTGCGGTTAGCCGTAAGCCAGACAAACCGCCAGTCCGGGATCAACTGCCCAATGGGGTCGGCTACATAATTTTCCGGCCGGGGCACATCCGTTGTAACCGACGTTACCAGGAAGCCCCGATCGGCATAATCTCGCATAGCGCTATCACTAATAGCCCAATCGAGGAAGGTTTTAGCGGCATCCTTAATCACACTCTTTTTAACCAGAGCGTTGGCTTCCAGTTCCCAGCCGGAGCCTTCGTTGGGGAAGACGGCCAAGATCGGCGGGCCGGGCTTGATCGCTTCACTGTCAAGGGAGATCCCTATGGGGATTTGGCCGGCGGCGGCCAATTTACACGGTTGGGAACCAGACTTGGTATAGACAACCATGTTTTGATGCAGCTTATCCAGATAAGCCCAGCCCTCATTTTCGCCGTAGAGCTGTAAAACAGCCGCCACCGCAATAAAACCGGTCCCGGAAGAAGTAGGGTCGGGCATACTCAAATAGCCCTGATATTCCGGTTTAATCAGGTCAGCCCAGGAGGCAGGCGCGGCCAGCCCCTTTTCGGCCAAAAGAGCGGTGTTGACACAAAAGGCGGACATATACACATCGATGCCGGTAAAAAGGGGGGGGTCATTTGAGGGGTCTTGCATACGGGGGTGAACTCGATCCAGGCCGGCCGGAGCATAAGGCTCGAGCATACCCTCGGCGACGGCCTGCAACAAGCTGGTCGCGGCTAACCCCCAGATCACATCGGCCTGAGGGTCAGACTTTTCGGCCAGGAACCTATCCGTAATTTTCCCGGTTTGGTCTCGTTCAAAGTGAACGGCGATATGGGGGTACTGCGCTTGAAAAATCGCCAGGTGATGTTCGGCATCTTCGGTACTACGAGCCGTATAAACAACAATACTGTTCGCATCAGACTCTGCCTGGGTGATAGGCGCAGAACCCGTACAAGCCACGGCCGACCAGGCCAACGCCATCAAACTTAACAGTAGACACAGGTTTCGGGCTAACATCACTACCCTCCCAGGAAACACACTCAAAACAGGTACAAAGTAATCATACCACATAACCCACCTTCTGTCACAAAGTTAAAATATTGTACAACCTGACAGGTTTCAGAAACCTGTCAGGTCTCTAATCAACCCGCCTTGACAAAAAAATTTGCCTATGCTACCTTACCGGGTAAGGATGTACCTGCTTGAACCACATCGTCGTCACCTTACCCGCCTACAATGAGCAAGATAGCATTAAAAACGTGCTCGATAACATTACCGGGGTGATGAGCAATTGTTGTTACCCGCAGGCCACCTGGCAGGTGGTTGTAGTTGACGACTGCTCCAGCGATGAGACGGCCAGCCGGGCCGAAAGTTGTGGCGCTCTGGTGATATGTTTACCGGCTAAGGCAGGCCTGGCCCAGGTTTTTCGCCAGGAGATTCAGATGGCCTTGAGCCTGGACGCAGATTGGATTGTCCACCTCGATTCCGATGGACAGCACCCGCCCGAGGCGATCCCCCTTTTGCTAACTCAACTAGAGCAGGGGTATGATTTAGTGGTGGGTTCGCGTTTTCTCAAGCATACCCCCCGCGGCAAGCCTTTTATTGAACGATTTGAAAGCCGTTCTTTCTCCCGGCTGTTAAGTTGGATAACCGGCAGCCAGTTTACGGATGTTCATTCCGGGTTCCGCGCTTTTACCCGCCGCCTAGCCCAGGAAGTGCCCATCCGCTCTTCTTTCTCTTACACCCGGGAACAACTATTTAGAGCCGCCGGGCGAGGATTTAAAGTAGTTGAAGTTCCCATTACCGTTCTACCTCGCCTATACGGCCCCAGCCGTTTGATCAAAAGTCGTTACCGGACGATGTTAACCATCACCAGGGAGTTTGCCATCTGGAATTGGGAAGAACGATTTTCCCCGGTTAAAATACCTATTATCCTGGCCTGGGGCGGCGGCACTGTGGCGATTTCCTGGTTATTTCGCTGTTTTTATCAAGTAGGGAGTATGGTAAGGTGTTTAAAAAGGCATTTGGAATTGCCCGGCTGACCCATAAAATGGTTATTCCTGCCGCAAGCGCGACTCATTGGGAGCAAGCGCGTATCTGGGATCGGTGGCAAGAGGAATTTCATCCGCGGGTAGGCGCTGTTTACCAGGAGCAACGCCACAAAGTTATCAATTACATTAGCCGCCTGGCCCGGCCGGTGACGGTGTTAGAGTTGTGCTGCGGCACCGGGCGGTTGGCGTATGACTTGCTGAGTGTCGCCCATGTGACCCGGGTTGATGCGGTAGACATCAACCCCCAAGCTATGGTTCAGGTAAAAGAACGGCTGCAAACGCATCCGCGTTTTACCATCCTTAGAACTCATGTCGCCAATATTCTGGATTTTGACGCCTGGGCTACTCAAGGGCCATGGGATGTTATTATCTGTCTGGATGCTTTACCCAACCTGCCCCGACCGGCCCTGCCGGCGCTCTTCAGGCAAATCAGCTCATCGCTCCACTCAGGCGGATGTTTTATCGGCAACTATCTCAGCAGCGAAAACATTGACGCTCATACCGCCAGGAAACATGGCCGGTTAGGTTACCTGCGTATTTATGGCCGTCTTTTACTGGGTAAAACGTTAGCTTATATTAACCCCACCCTTGTGGCCCAAAAAGGGTTCCTCAGAACGAGTACACTCTACCAAGATGAATTAATCAACCAGTTAACGCCGGTCTTTAAAGTCGAGCGCCTCGAAACGGGTTCATACCACTGGTTTGTCGTTGCCAACCCCCAGCACGAGGAGGAATTTACCGATTTCGATCTTAACCCTGCTGTATCATCACATTAACGACGAATTCAGCAATAACATCACCATCAGCCCGTTAGCTTTTCGCGCTCAAATGAACTTGCTGCGGGCCGGTGGTTATCGCGTGATTTCACTCGCCAAGGCGCTGCAAAGTTTTGAGGCCGGCCCGGTGGCCTCAAAGGATATATTGCTCACCTTTGATGACGGCTATCAAGATTTTTATACCGTCGCGTTTCCGATTTTGCAGGAATTTGGCTACTCCGCCACCGTTTTTCCCATTGTAGATGCTGTCGGCCATTGGAATGAATGGAATCGCCGGGCGCCTTATATCGCCTACCATTTATCCTGGTCGCAGATAGAGGAATTGGTCAGGGCCGGCATCGCCTTCGGCTGCCATACGCTGTCGCATCATTCCCTGGTTCGGTTTGAAGAGTTGCGCTTGCATGAGGAGCTTGAAGTGGCTCAAAATTTGCTCGCCCAAAGAATTGGACAGCCGGTCGAAGCGCTGTCGTATCCCTACGGCGATTATAATGGTCTGGTCAAGCGTATCGCCGCCGAATTGTTCCGGGTGGCCTTTGCCGTAGATCGGGGAGAATGGGATGGGCGGATGGACCGTTTTGCTATTCGCCGCCTTAAGATTGGACCGACCTTATCATTAGACCACCTGCAAACGCGGCTGGATTCCTTTGAAGAGGATCTAAAAGTGCCCCGGGCTAATACCACAGCGCTTGAAGTGCCGGAGATTAAAACGTGAGTAGTCCTTTACCCGACCCCCGTGATTACGCCCCCCTCATTATCAGCCAATTCGGGTCAAATAGTTGGGACTCACTCTCGCGTGACCTGCGGCAGCTTATTGACGCAGATCAGGGCCGGCATTGGCGGCATACACTCAAAGTTGTGGCCGGCCTGGAGGCTTTACTGGCCGGACCGCAGCACCCGGAATGGGAGTACAGGTATGGTTTGCTCCACGGTGAGCCAGAGCTGATTGATTGGATAGCCCGGAGCAAGCAACTATTCGATCCCGATCTGCTTCGGGTCATGGCTCTGCTCCACGATTTAGGCAAAGGGATCAATTTAGCCCGGCATGAAGAAACTTCGTTTCGGCTGCTTCGACAAGCGGTGGGCGACAATCTAACGCCCGGCTCTAACCAGGCGTTAGTGGCAGTGACGATTCGCCATCATGCTGCTTTGGGTGTTTTACGGTCGGGGCAAGCTTCCCCAGTTATCTTATTAAGCTTGATTGAAGACCGGCGCAGATATAAGTTGGATGGGGAGGAACTCTTAACGGCCCTCATTTTATTAATGCTGGCCGATTGGACGGCCTATAACCCATTGAGCGTTTCAACCATGCGCCGCTTCCTGGCCTACGCCGATAACCTCCGCCGGGATTTATGGGGAACGCGCCCCGTTAACGAGCTTAAACAATGCTTATGGCAGGAAGCCATGCGGCAGACGCCGGAGCGCCTGAGCAACGTGCTGTTGTTTGCCTTTATGCCTCAACCGGCCGTTACAACTCACCATACGCCGGACCGCCTGATAGAGACAACTCCGGCTAAACTGGGCTTAAATGGGCCTGAATTCCAAAGCAAATTTGCCCTTGTCCGGCTTGATGGGGCTTATGCCGTGTTTGAGCGCTGCCTGGCCTTGACGCCCTCTCCGGAAAGCTATGTCGCTTATATGGTCCACCAGTTGGGGCGCTGGCTGCCAACGGCGGATCAAGTGCGGGCTTTTGAAGCCGGTCCCATTTCCTTTACCGTCAACCTCCGGCCCATCACTCAAAACTTGGACCAAAAGAGCCTGGCCAGGATTCAAGCCGACCTGGCCAAGTGTACGTTGACCGCCTATGACTGAGAAAAGATTTTTACCTGGCCATGGCTGCGTCTTTTTGTTGATTATTTTTCTCCTCCCCGCCTGCGCCGAGCCTGTGGCTACAATACCTACCCCCACCTTTACCCCAACGCCTGTGGCTATTATCAAGAAACCGACGACAACGCCGCTGCCAGCCCCACTTCCTACGCCGACGCCAGTTTCATCCTGCCCCTGGCCCGATTTGCTGGTTGGGCAGCACATCTCGGCCAGTAACAGCTATACCGAAACGGAAACAACCGCTGCCGGGCCGATGACGTGCCAGATCGAGCCAGGCTCGTGTGCTTATTATCAGCTCGTTGGTAATTTGGAGCCGTCTATCGTCTTTAAACGCGAGGAGGAGCCGCCCTATGATGAGGAAGATATTTTGATGCACCCCGATATGCTCTTGCCTCTGACCCGGCTCAATAAACTGGTCCTGGCCGAGTGGCAGGGAGCCTTTTGGCTGCGAATTACCGACGCCTACGACTCCCATCTAGATCATGATCCGGGTCAAACTGACTCGGAGCGTAAAATCTCGTTACATTTCGAGGGCCGTTCAATCGACCTGACCACCTGGCCTATTGATACGAGCCGATATGGCCGCTTGTGTGCCCTGGCTCACTGCGCCGGTTTCGCCTGGGTGCATCACGAAGGCGATCACTGCCATGCTTCAATCAAAGCTGAGAGCCTGTGCTTGCGTTGTAGCGGCGATAATACCCAAAGTGGCAATTGACAGCTTACTTTGAGTCATCAGATAAGCAGAGGCGTTGCAACTCCTCTCGCGCTTCGCCTTCGATGACCGTTGTCAGCACATCACCCACCTGGATGACGGTATTGCCATGTAGAATCGATATTTTGAGAGAGTTTTCACCCCCTATGAGAGCAGGTGATGAGCAAAAACATCTAACTCACGTACACTCTTGCCCGGTAACGGCACCAGCACCACCGTATCGGCTCCGGCCTCGACCAGGCGCTGAATGGCCTGAACACAGTCCTCGGGCCGACCGACAACGGCCAGTTTATCTAGCCACTCATCAGGCATCTCTTCTTCCAGGCGCTGCTGGCCCCCGTTTTCCTTAAATTCTTGGATTTTGGGTATAAGGCCCAGCGGAGCCAGGTACACATCGATTCCACCGGCAGCGATGGCTGAGGCAACGATGGGACGTAGCTGCTGACGGGCAGCGGCGGCGGCAGTATCGACACAAGTAAAGGCAAAAACCGTGAGGCGATGGGGCTTGGTCCGACCCACTTCTTGCCGGGCGGTCGTGATTTGTGCCCGCGCCCACGAGACATATTCCGGGGAAGCAAATTCGGCCAGGATGGTGCCGTCGGCCACGCGGCCGGAGAGCGCCAGCGATTTGGCTCCCCTGACCCCCAGCGAGATGGGGGGTGGTTGTTGCGGAGGATACACCAGTTTAGCCTGGTTAAGGTGAACTTCCGTCCCGTCGAACGTTAAATTATCTCCGGCAAGCATCCTGTGTACGGTGACCACCACCTCCTCCAACGCCTTGAGCTGGGACTGGGGAAACGCACCAATCTGACGCATCCAACCGGCCACTCCGTGACCAAAACCGGGCAAAAACCGGCCAGGGTAAAGGCGGGCCAGCGTGGCAATTTCCATTGCGGCAAAGACTGGGTTACGCACGACCGCCGGCATTATACCCAAACCTACGCTGATGGAGCCAGTACAGGCCAGCGCGGTTGCGGCGCTCGCGATACCGCTGGTATAGAAACAATCTTCTACCACCCATAGTTCATCGAACCCGACCTCTTCGGCCCGGCGGGCGAAGTCGGGCAGGTCTTCAGGGGCATGCTCGCGTCTGAACATAACCCCCAGGTTAAAATCTTGTCCTATCCTCATTTTTTATGCAGTCCTTTCATTTATGCAGGCATCTCTGGTAAGGAGAACTCAAAGTACCCAAATTATAACAGTTTATAGCCAATGTGACGAGTTGTAAAAGCGGATAACTCCCTTCGTTCGGTCAGGTTACTCGCCCCAAAGCAAGAGTTTTAAGTAAAATTTGGCATCCTAAAAGGGAACGACTGCGGGTAGAGACGGAACGATGAGGGGGCAAACCGCGCTTGATGAGCCATTTGACAAAGTGGCTAGCTGTGCTATATTCTGAAGGCTAGATGTCTGATCGCTAAAGTTACGATCAGGAGTTCATGGCTGACTACGATCATATGATTATGGGACCTGAAAGCTCCACGACGAGTCTGGCTACTGAACCACAACAGATTAATTTCCCCTGAGTGTGGCCCCCCAGTTTTGATCCTGGCCGTGTCTGCAAAATAATCTTTTAGCCCTCCGGCCGAATGGGCAGCGGTACCAATCCTTTTCCCCCTTCAGCCGCTTATTGAGTCCTGGCAGGCCGAGGCAATTTGTTATATCCTGGAGGAAAAATGAGTTTATCCGATAGTGACATCGAGGGGATGCGGCGCAGGCTGGAACAAGCTATTTTTGCCGGTGATAAGACCCAAGGGGTGCAGTTGGCCCAAGAATCGCTGGCAGCGCAACTGACGCCCCTGGAATTCTTCCAGGCCGTGGTTCAACCCGTACTTAAAGACATTGGCGACCGTTTTGCCCGCCTGGAAATCTTTTTGCCTGAGCTGATGAAGGCCGGCTTGGTGGTCAAAGCCATGCAGCAAGAGGTTCTGGAGCCGGCCATTCGGGTCAGTAACTTGGTCAGCAACGTGGTCGGGAAGGTGATAATCGGCGCTTGCCAGGGAGACATCCACGACATCGGCAAGAACATGGTGGCGCTGATGCTCCAGGTGAACGGCTTCGAAGTAACAGATTTGGGTACTAATGTCCCCGCCAAGACTTTTATCGAGACGGCCCAGCGTGAACAGGCTGATATCATTGCCCTGTCGTCGCTGTTAACGTCTACCCTGCCTTACATTCGCGATGTGGTCAAGCTTCTGGAAGGTTACGGCCAACGTGACCGGTTTATGGTCGTCGCCGGGGGAGCCGCTACCAGCCGCGAGTGGGCCAGGTCAATTGGCTTGGACGGTTTTGGCGAGGATGCAATTGAAGCGGTAGCCATGTGCCGGCAACTGATGACCCGGCGAAAGGACAGCCAGCTATGAGAAACACAGTTCGTTTGCTGGACGTATTAGATCGGGCTGAGGCCGGCCCTATTGTTGAGGAATCCCAGTGGGACATGTTTATGGTGCCGTTGGAGGTGAGCCGGCTGCAAATGGAGTTGAATATTAACCTCACCGGCCTGGGCGACACCCTGGTGCCGGCTGATGATGCCCTGGCCGACCGGGTCTTTGAAGCCGGCCTGACCCTGGCAGAGACGCTGGGGGTTTACTGCGTTAGTACCTCCCGCCAGATTAAATTTACCCGGGATGAAATCCTGGCGGCCCTGGCCATTGCCCCAACCGAAGTGACCTTTGGCGAAGGGCCGGACAACCATACCGAGCGCAAGCGCCGGCCCGAGGATGTGACCCGGCTGACTATTAAGGGGGGTGGGGTTGGGACGCTGATCCCGGAAGAGTTGTACCTCGCGGTGCATCAAGCTTACGCTCAAGAGCCGTTAGTAGATGGCCTGATCAATTGTACCATGGAACGGGTGTACGGCCGTGAGATTCGCAGCCGGTCTCCCTGGGAGATGCTGGCCGGTTGGCACGAGGCTGAGTTGACCAAAGCGGCCTGCCGGCGGGCAGGGAGACCCGGTCTGGGATTGGGCTGTGTAGAAAACGCGGTTTCGGAGTTGGCCGAGTTATCGGCTACCTCCTATGGCGGTTTTAGCCCATTTGATTGGCACCATATTGCCATGATCTCTGAGTTTAAAACGGATTACGGTTTGCTGGCTAAGTTAACCCACCTGGTTCGGACCGGCTGCATTATCCATTCCTTCTACAACACCATTTATGGGGGCACGGTTGGCGGCCGGGAGGGTATGGCGATGGCTATAGTGGCCGGCTGCATTCTGCTGCAGATGGTCTATATGACCAACACACATTCGGTGTCGCCGGCTCATCCATTCTATGATAATGACACGACCCCTGAAATTCTCCAGGCTATCAGCGTAGCGCAGCAGGCCCTGGCCCGCAATAGCCGTTTGCTGACCGATATAGTTATTACCCCGGTGGGCGGCCCGGGCACCAAGACGCTATTGTACGAAACAGCGGCCATGGCCATTATGGCGGCGGCCTCAGGAGCTTGCGGCCTAATTGGGCCGCGCTCGGCGGCCGGGGTTCATCCCGGCCACGTGTCCGGCCTGGAAGCGCGCTGGATGGCTGAGGTAGCTCATGCCGCTGCCGGTATCTCCCGCCGTGAGGCCGATGGCCTGGTTCGACAACTGGTCGCCCGGTATCGGCCTGAGTTGGAGCAGCGACCCAGCGGCCAGCCCTTCCCGGAGGTGTATGATTTGGTCACTCTCAAACCGCTGCCGGCCTGGCAAGCGACCTATGAAGAAGTCAAGCAGGAATTGCGGCAGATGGGGCTGGCGATGCCATAACCATAGATGTCAGAGTAACTACTCACCAAAGAGCACCCTTCGATATGCGCTTCGCGTTACTCAGGGTATGGTGAGTAGTTACAAATTATCTGACTACTGACTACTGACTACTGACTACTGACTACTGACTACTATTTTTCAAGGAGGAAATTATGCAAAGTAACTGGTTAGTTGAAATTATCAAGCGGGCCCAAACAGGACCTTTCATGAAGGAGGATGAGTTTGAAGTCAAACTTATCCAGCGCATCCGGCAGTTGGTCAAGGAGTACGGCCTCAAGTATTCATCTGAGGTATTGGTACCATCTGACGATGACATGGCCGACCGGGTCTTCCAGGCGGGCCTGCAATTGTTTGTCGACATAGGGGTATATTGCCAGTCGACTGAACGATGTATCCACTTTAGCCGGGATGAGGTTCTGGATTTGTTGGCCCAGGTCCGCTCGGAAGTTGTCCTGGGTACGGGTAAGGATGCCGTAGTGATGCGCCATCGCGGCGTGGAAGATCCAACCCCGGCCATTATGCACTCCGGTCCAACCGGAACGCCCTGCTCCGAGCGCTATCACCCCTTGATCCTGCTCTCCTGCGCCCAGGAACCCCTGGTCAATTGCCTGGGGGCCGGCTCGGTAGCTACCTACCGGGGTACGCCGATTATTCCTGGGACTCCGCTGGAACTGCTGGGAGCACGGCGTGACGCCAACGTGGCCCGGGAAGCAGTGCGTATGGCCGGCCGGCCGGGTATGCACATCAATGACGTGGCCGTTCCCCTGACCTGCGCCGGCAAGATGGCTACTTACGACATAGGCGCGGGTCTTCGACCATCCGACGGCATCCTGGTATCGCAGATGGTTGAACTGAAGACCGACTTCGACCAGCTCTCCCGGGTAGCCCATCTCTATAATATTGGCGGCATTACCGTAGACCTGATGACCCCGCTGCTGGGGGGCCTGGGGGGCCGGGCCGAAGGGACGGCTGTCGTCTCGGTGGCCGACCATTTGCTGGGGGTGGTCCTGTACGACGCCGATTATCACATGTTCTCGCTAACTCACCTCAACTACGTTAATAACACCGAGCCAATGGGCATCTGGACCCAGGCGATGGTGGGTCAAGCCCTGTCGCGCAATACCCCAATCATCCTGCTGAACGATATCTACACCCTATCCGGCCCTGGCACGCGCGAATTGCTGTTCGAGTGTGCGGCTGGAGCGGTAGTCGGTACGGTCTGTGGCTTCAACATGCAGGGGGCCGGCACAACCGGCGGCTTCAAACGCGATCATACCACCGGCCTGGAAGCTCGCTTTATTGCCGAAGTCTCCCGGGCCTCATTGCACCTAACTCGCCAGGAGGCAGCGCAGTTGATTCCCCAAATCATGAAGGGGTACGTCGACACTTTGACTAATCCAAATCGAGGTCGACCCTTTAATGAGGTGTACGACGAAGAAACCGTCGAGCCAAAAGAAGAATGGTTAGATATTTATTATACGGTCAAGGAAGAAGTAGGCCGTCTGGGGCTTAAGTTTGACTATGCACCTCGCCCAAATGTTCACAAAGGAGAGTAATAAATGAGCATCCCTGAATCAATTAACCAAAACTTAACCGAGGCTTTAATCGAGGGCGATGCTGAGGCCGCCGAAGCGGCGGCCGTGGAAGCACTCCAGGCCGGCGTTAGCCCGCTAGAGCTTATCAGCCAGGTTATGGTCCCGGCTCTGACCGAAGTAGGCCGGACTTTCCAGTGTGGTGAAATCTTTTTACCTGAGCTGGTTCTGGCCGGCAAAGCCGCCGAGGTAGTCAGTAAACATCTGGAGGCAGCTATCGCCGCAGCCGGCCAGGCGAACGTTCCGCTGGGAACCGTTGTGCTTGGGACCGTCCAGGGCGACGTCCACGACATTGGCAAGAATATCGTGGCGACCATGCTGCGGGCCAATGGCTTCCGGGTGGTTGACCTGGGCCGCAGCGTTTCGCCCAGCGGGTTCGTCGACGCCGCCCAGGAGCACAGCGCTCATATCGTCGGCTTATCGTCGCTGATGACCACGACCCGGCCGATGATTCAAAATACCCTAAAACTATTCAATGAGGTTGGCCTGCGAGACAAGTATCTGCTGGTAGTGGGCGGGGGTTCAGTTACATCGGATTGGGCCAAAGAAATCGGCGCTGACGGTTATGCCGCCGATGCGGCGGCAGCCGTGAGCATCTGCAAGCAGCTTGTGGGTGTTTCAGCTTGACCGAAGTATGGTTTGATTGGCGCCGACCCCACCTGGCCGGCAGGAGGTAGAGTAACGAGACAAGATGCGACCAAAAATTAGCAGCAACAAAACAGTTTTTTAATTTCTAGACAATTAATAAAGGAGGAGTATCACATGAGATTGAGTAAGTCTATTCTGTGGAGCGTTGCAATCGTGAGCATCCTACTCTTGGTGGTAGCTTGCGGCGGCCCGGCGGCTACCCAGGCGCCGGCAGCCGAAGCGCCCGCCCAGGCGCCGGCAACCGAGGCAGCCGCACCGGCGGCGACTGAGGCAGCCGCTCCCGAAACCGGGGCAAAGCTGGAAGATGGTAAGATAGCCGTGGTACTGACCGGCCCATGGGATGACAATTCCTGGAACGAAGCCGGTTATAATGCCGTCCAAGCATTGGGTAAGAAAGGTGTTAAGATTGCATTTTCCGAAAATGTGGCCGATGCCGACGCGGCCCGGGTGCTGCGGGAATATGCCGAACAGGGTTTCCAGATGATTGTGGCTCACTCGTTCAGCTACCAGGATGCCACCTTTCAAGTTGCAACTGAATTTCCCGAGATAAACCTTGCCTGGGCGGGTGGTATTGGCCGCACGGCCAAGAATGTGGCCGACTACGAGCAGCCCTTCTACGAAGCCGCCTATCCCATCGGAGTCCTGGCCGGCCATATGAGCAAGAGCGGCAAGCTTGGGGCTTTGTACGGTTTTGATATTCCCGTCTGTCACTCCATGGGTGAAGCGCTCCTGGCGGGAGCCAGAACCGTTAATCCCAATGCCACCCTGATCTCAACCGCTGTGGGCGACTGGGTGGATGTGGCCAAGGCCAAAGAAGCGGCCCTGGCCCAGGCCGATGCCGGGGTTGATTTCTGGATCGAGTGCGGCGAAGGTCCGGCCCTGGGATCCATCGAAGCGGCCAAAGAGAGGGGCGGCTACGTGACCGGCTACGTGGGCGATATGACCGAGAACGGCCCCGATGTGGTCCTGGTTAACCTGGTCTGGAACCTGGAACCGTTGTTCACCGAAATGTTAACCCAAACGCTTAACAAAAAGTTCGATAATCCCTACTATCGCTTTGGGATTGCCGAAGGGGCGATGCAGATTTCCTATAACGAAAATTTAAAAGACAAGATTCCGGCTGAGGCGATCCAGGCAGTAGATAAAACGATGGCAGACATTGCGGCCGGCAAATTCACAGTTGAGTTTGTGCCGGAAGCGAAAAAGTAGATTTGGTCAGGGGAGAGGCTTGGAGGGGGTTAAAGACCCCTCCAAACCAACCCCAGCCATAGCAATTGAGGTTGGGTTAGTGACGGCGAATACTCCTGTCGTCCAGATGGTCGGCATCGTCAAACAATTTCCCGGCGTCCTGGCTAATGCCGGGGTAAATTTTGCTTTGCTGCCGGGTGAAATTCATGCCCTGCTGGGTGAAAACGGCGCGGGCAAAACCACCTTGATGAACGTGCTGTACGGGCTATATACGCCTGAGGCGGGTGATATTTACCTGCACGGGGAACGGGTCTCGTTTACCTCTCCTCATGCTGCTATTGCCGCCGGCCTGGGTATGGTGCATCAACACTTTATGCTGATTAATTCGATCAGCGTAGCCGATAATATTACCCTGGGCCAGCCATCACCACGCGAGCCGCTGTTAGAAAACAGCAAAACAGTCCATAGCCGGCTGCGGGCGCTTTCCAAACAGTATGGGTTAGCCATCGACCCGGAGGCTGAAGTCTGGAAACTTTCGGTAGGCGAGCAGCAGCGGGTCGAAATTCTTAAAGCGCTGTACCGGGGAGCCAAAATTCTCATTCTGGATGAGCCTACCGCCGTTTTAACGCCCCAGGAAGTGGATGAATTCCTGGCCATCTTGCGCCGGCTGGCCCATGAAGGGAAATCCATCGTCTTTATTTCTCATAAGTTGGACGAAGTTCTGGCGATCAGCGACCGGATTACGGTGCTGCGGGATGGGGCGGTGGTAGATGTGGTGGCGGCGGCGAGCGTGGATAAGCACAGCCTGGCCCGGATGATGGTGGGCCGGGATGTGCTGCTGACTGTGGCTAAATCCCCGGCCAAGCCCGGCGAGCCATACCTGCGTGTTATCAACCTGAAGGCCAATAGTGACCGCGGCCTGCCGGCATTGCGGGGAGTTAACCTGGAGGTGCGGGCCGGCGAAATTTTGGGAATTGCCGGCGTGGCCGGCAACGGCCAGAGTGAATTGGAAGAGGTTATCTCCGGGCTGCGCCGGGCGACCGCCGGGCAGATCATCATCTATGGCCGTGAGATCACGTCTTACACCCCTGGCCAGATCGGCCAGGCCGGGCTGGCCCACATCCCTTCGGACCGGTATCGTTTGGGGCTGCTACCCGACTTTACCGTGGCCGAAAACCTCTTTTTACAGCGGATTGGCGACCCACCTTATACCCGGCATGGTCTACTGAGTTGGGATACGATTCGCAAGCTGGCCCGGGAGTTAGTCGCTACTTATGATGTGCGGGTTCCCTCGGTCGATACCATGGCCGGAACCCTCTCCGGGGGTAATGCCCAAAAGATGATCCTGGCGCGGGAGTTATCGCGCCGGCCAAAAGTATTGCTGGCGGCTCAGCCTACTCGCGGCCTCGACGTCAGCGCCATTGAGTACGTCCACCGCCAGTTGATTGAACAGCGAGATGCCGGAGTGGCCATTCTACTCATCTCGACCGAGTTGGACGAAATTTTATCCTTGAGTGACCGGATTGCAGTGATGTATGAAGGGCAAATTGTCGACGTAGTGGATGGAACAACGGCTAATGTTCACGAAATCGGCCTGATGATGGCCGGCTCAAAATCCAGCCCTGGTTCTATGGGGGAAGTAGTGTGACCACCCAGATCAAGCTTGAACAAGCGCCCATTCAACTGGCGCGAAAACGGCCAGCCTGGCAAACTATTGGAGCGCCACTCATTGGGGCTGTCATTGGCTTATTAATCGGGGCGTTGTTGATTTGGGTGGCCGGGGCCGATGTTCTGACCGCCTACATCACCCTGGGGCGCGGCGCCTTTGGCGGCTCCCGGCAGGTGACTGAAACGATCCTCAAGGCAGCCCCGTTGCTGCTGGTTGGCCTGGGACTAACGGTGGCTTTCCGGGCGCGGGTTTGGAATATCGGCGGCGAAGGCCAATATTACTTGGGGGCGCTCCTGGGTGGGATGGTGGCCTTGGCCTTCCCCGACTGGCCGAGACCTATACTCCTGGTCGCTATGCTGCTAGCCGGGATGGTGGGCGGCGCATTATGGGCGTTGCTGGCCGGGGTGCTCAAAGTTCGGCGGGGCTTGAGCGAGATCATTTCAACCTTGATGTTAAACTACATTGCCATCCTGCTGCTGGAATACCTGGCCCGAGGCCCCCTGCAGGAACCGGGCGGTTACCTGCCCGAAAGCGCCCAATTTGTCCAGGCTGCCCGGCTGCCGATTATCATCGGCAGCCGGATTCACCTGGGCGTGCTGCTGGCGGTGCTGGTCATTCCCCTGGTCTATGGGCTGCTGTGGTCCACCCCGCTCGGTTTTCGGCTGCGGGCGGTTGGTTCGCGAGATAGTGTGGCCCGGTACGCCGGGATCAATGTGGAGCGGGCTATCCTCTTTGTAATGGCCTTTAGCGGTGCTCTGGCCGGCCTGGCCGGGTTGATTGAGGTCAGCACCCTCCATACCCGTTTGAAGGGTGATATTTCCGGGGGCTACGGCTTCAGCGGTATCCTGGTAGCCCTGCTGGGTCGGATGCACCCGGTTGGCGTAGCAGTAGCCGCAATCTTGTTTGCCGCTCTAACAATTGGAGCGGAGTCGATGCACGTTGTTTCGGGTCTGCCCAAGGCTCTGGCCGAGGCTATCCAGGCTGTCATTGTCCTATCGGTCCTGGCAACCGATGCCCTGATTCGCCGGAGGTGGAGCTGATGGATTGGAGTCAGGTATTTGAATGGGCTTTCCTGGTCGCCTTGACTGTGGCCGGTATCCGGCTGGCCGTGCCCGTGTTACTGGCCGTCCTGGGCGAGATTATTACCGAACGTTCAGGGGTGCTGAACCTGGGGTTGGAAGGGGTTATGGTGATCGGCGGCGTGACCGGCTTCATGGCGGCTTACTTTTTGGAAACCGGCCCCCTGGCCGGCGCAACCGCCGTGGCTGCCTGGCTCGGCCTGGTTGCCGGGGTACTGGCCGGAATGGTCATGGGTCTGATAATGGCCGTATTGAGCGTGACCCTACAAGTTGATCAAGTCATCAGCGGGGTAACTTTAGTTGTCTTTGGCCATGGCCTGGCTAACTACTTCTACCGGCAGCAGTTCAGTTCCCTGACCGCCCGGGTAGTCGGGCTGGAGCCATGTCCGGTGCCCCTGTTGAGCCATATTCCCGTGATCGGCGACATCCTGTTCAACCACAACCCAACCGTCTACCTGACCGCCATGTTGGTCTTCCTGACCTGGTTCCTGCTTTTCCGGACCACGTGGGGGCTTAAGATTCGCTCGGTGGGCGAGAATCCGGCCGCGGTCGAAACCTCGGGCGTGAATGTATCCCTGGTCCGCTATGCTGCGACTCTATTGGGAACCGGCCTGGCCGGTCTGGGCGGGGCAGTCTTAACTGTGGTCCAACTGCGCCTATTCCGCGAAGGTATCACGGCTGGGCGGGGCTGGATTGCGGTGGCCCTGGTAATTTTTGCCCGCTGGCGGCCCGACCTGGCCCTGGTGGGAGCGCTGTTGTTTGGCCTGGCCGATGCGCTGCAGTACCGGATCCAGGCGCTCAGCCAGGTTGAACGCGGCGCCGGTACTATCCCCTATGAGTTTCTGTTGATGTTACCCTATCTATTGACCTTACTGGCCCTGCTTTACCGGCGAAGACGCAGCGACGCTCCGGCCGCCCTGGGCAGACCTTATGTGAAAGAAACATAATCCATTAGCCCTGCTCACCCCGATCAACCTCCCCCGGCCAAGGCGCGGGTGCAGATGTATGATGATTGCCAGGCCCTATTCTTCTCGCAGGTTCTCCAGAGTGGCGTCATCAAACGGATCCCGGCCCGCTTTCAGGTCAACTAGCCACTGCTCCCGCTTAGAGCGAAGACTTTCTTGTTGCCGGGTTTCCTTTGACCACTTGACGAAGACCTCAAAGTCTGCAATCGCCTCTTTATATTCTTTCAGCAAAGCATGGGCCAGACCCCGGCTGTCATAATAATAGCCTTTCGAGTCCTCAGGAGCTAGCTCAACCCCCCTTTGGCAGGCCGGGAAGACGACTTTCGGCAATCTGTCGAGGCTGCCAAACCAACAAACTTGATTGTTAAGCGTGGCGGAGTTCGTCTCGACGGCTAATTTAACGGCCAATTCAAACGCCTCTTCAGCCTGCTCCGTCTGGCCGGCCAGGGCGTAGGTATCGGCCTGTTGATATAACTCGGCCAGCGGCAGGTAAACTTTAGGGCAGGTCGCTCGATACGGCAGATGGGGCAAATATTGCTGCCATTCGTCCCAGGTCAGGTTACGGGCCGCCACCTGGCAGGCGCGGGCTTGCCATGAGGCCGGGCTGACCTCCCAGCGGGTGATAGCTCCATCGGCGCCGCCTGAGACCAGGGTTTGACCATCGGGGCTGAAGGCTAGACCGAGCACATCAGCCGTATGACCGGCGAGAGGTGGGCCGAGTGGTTGGCGGGTGGTAATATCCCACAGAATAATCCGCTTTTCTCCTCCGGCTGAGGCCAATATCCGGCCATCTTTTGGATTGAAGGCGAGGCTGCCTACCCAGCCCCCGTGGCCGGTCAAGGGTGAACCAAGCTGCTGGCCGGTAGCAACATCCCATAAAATGATGGTGGTATCATCATAACCCGCAGCCAAGATTTTTCCGTCGGGACTAAAAGCTACGCTCTCGACGGCATCAGGTCCGGTCATAGGCGAGCCAACCGCTTTCCGGTCGGCCACATTCCAGAGAATGACGGTGTCATCATCACCGCCCGAAGCCAATAGTTTACCATCCGGGCTGAAGGTCAGGCTATTCACTTGATTCGGGTGGTCGAGTTGGGCCACTTTTTGGCGCTGCTTCACATCCCACAGGATGATAGTTTTGTCGTCACTGGCTGAGGCCAACAATTTACCGTCCGGGCTAAACGCCAAGCTATTCACCCAGGCTGTATGGTCGGTGAGTTGAGCCACTTTTTGGCGCTGCTTCACATCCCACAGGATGATGGTTTTGTCGCCGCTGGCCGAGGCCAATAGTTTACCATCCGGGCTAAACATCACCTCATTTACCCAGTTAGTGTGGGCGGCAAGAGGCTGGCCGATGATTTTTTCACCGGCTATGTCCCACAAAGTGATAGTATTATCCTCGCTGCCCCAGGCCAGGGTTTGCCCATTGGGATTGAAGGTCACGCTCCGCACCGACCGCCGGTGGCCGGCCCACGGCTCACCTCGCGTCTGGCCTGTCTGTACATCCCACAGCCTGATCGTGCCATCCCGGCTGCCAGAAGCCAGGATTTGGCCGTTTGGATTAAAAGCTAAACCATCTACCGGCTCGGTATGGCCGGTCAAAGGCGAGCCAAGGGGCTGGCGGGCCGACACATCCCAGAGGATGATAGTTTTGTCCCAACTACTCGAGGCCAAGATGGGCTGGTTAGCGTCTAGGCTAAAAGCCAGGCCCAGCACGCTGTCGGTATGGCCGGTCAAGGCCGAGCCAAGCTGGGCCGGGTTGTTTCGATCTCGGACATCCCATAAGATGATGGTCGTGTCTTGACCACCTGAAGCCAAAGTCTGGCCATCAGGGCTGAAGGCCAAAGCGTACACCTGGCTCGTGTGGCCGGTGAGAGGCTGGCTCAGGGCTTGAAGAGTCTCAACGTTCCATAACCTGACCGTCTTATCCCAACTACCTGAAGCCAAAATCTGGCCATCGGGGCTGAAGGCGAGGCTGGTCACACTATCGGTATGGCCGCTCAATTGGCCAAGTTGTTGCCCCTGAGCAACATCCCATAGGATGATGGCCTTATCTGAGCCGGTCGAGGCCAATAATCTACTGTCCGGGCTAAAGGCCAGGCCCCAGACTCCCCCGCTATGACCGGCTAGAGGGGAACCAAGCGGAGCGCCGGTGGCGACATCCCAGAGGATAATCGTGGCATCCCCACTACCTGAGGCTAAGGTTTTTCCATCTGGGCTAAAGACAACGTTGGATACCCAGTCGGTATGGCCGGTGAGAGGGGATCCACGCGGCCGGCCGGTCAGTGTATCCCACAAAATAATAGTATGATCGGTGCTGGCGGAGGCTAAGGTTTGGCCGTCGGGGCTGTAAGCCACACTGTTGACCCCGCCCGACTGTTCGGCCAGCCGCTTGGCCAGCGATTGGCGAGTAGCCAGGTTCCATAAGATAACCGTGTTATCGGCGCTGGCCGAGGCCAGGGTTTGACCATCTGGGCTAAAAGCCACACTTTTCACCACCTCAGTATGGCCGGTCAAAGGCGCTCCTAAGGGTTCCCGGCTGGCAACATTCCAGATGATAATGGTCTTATCCCAACTACTTGAGGCCAACTTTTGCCCATCCGGGCTGAAGGCCAGACCCAACACGCTATTGATATGGCCGGTTAGAGCACGGCCGCGCCGCCGATAAGGCTGGCTGGTTAGGTCCCACAAAATGATCGTTCCGTCTCGGCTGCCCGAGGCTAAGGTTTGGCCGTCTGGGCTGAAAGCCAGGGTATTTACCCAATCCGTATGACCGGTGAGGGGTTGGCTTAAGGGCTGCTGGGTTTGGGTATTCCACAGGATAATGGTTTCATCATCGCTGGCCGAGGCCAGGGTGGGTCCGGCCGGGCTAAAAGCGATATGATGCACCACTGCGGTGTGACCCCGAAGTTGCCCAAGCAACCGGCCGGTTTCTACATCCCACAAACGGATTTCACCTTCAGTACACTCTGATTCGGTCATCACCCCGCAGCCGGCAGAGGCCAACATTTTTCCATCAGAGCTGAAAGCTACACTCCGAACCCAATCAGTATGTCCCTCAAGCCTGCGGCCGGGCTGCTGTGTTTTGAGATTCCAGAGGATGATCGTTTTATCATCGCTGCCTGAGGCCAACAGCTTTCCGTCCGGGCTAAAGGCAACGCTGTTCACCCAATCGGTGTGGCCGATCAGGGGGGAACCAAACGGCTGGTGTTTAGCCACATCCCACAAGATGATACTCTTATCAGCACTGGCCGAGGCCAGGATGGTTCCAGTCCGGTTGAAAGCGACACTGTTGACATCGTTAAGATGGCCGCGCAAAAAGGTGACCAGGTAGGGATTGGTTTCCAGCGTGCCGAGCAGGCTGCGCTGGGTTTCCAAGCTGAGAGTCTGATCAATCTGGCCGGCTTCAAGGCTTAGCAGCAGGGCTAGGTCAGGTTGGCTGGCGGCGTAATTGAGCGATTGCGCTGCCAATTGGCGGGTGAGCGCAATCTGGCGCTGTTTTTCTGTTTCTTGAGCGGCGGTTTCAGCCGCCTGGCGTTGCGTCTCAGCCTCTTGAGCCGCGGCTTCGGCGGTCTGGCGCTGCACCTCAGCCTCTTGAGCGGCGGTTTCAGCGGCCTGGCGCTGTATCTCGGCCTCTTGAGCCGCCGTCCGGGCCTGAGATCGGCTCATAAAAGCAAACACTGCCAGCCCGAGCATCAGCACCAAGCCAATAGCTGCCACGGCCAAACCTGCACTCAGGCCGAAGATAAGCCGCTGTCGCTGCCGTTCACGGGCGGTTTGCTGTCGCTGCCGCAAGGCCAAACTGGCCTGCATAAAGGTATGTTCAGCTTGACTCAGATCGCGGCTTCGCTCGGCCAACCAGCTTTCGGCTTCGGCCAACAAGGCCCCATGGAGTAAGGCGCCCTCATCCCGCCGGCTGTCTTCCCACTGCTGCAGAGCCACCCGCAGCCGCTCCTGCCAGGTACGGAAAGCCCGGTCGGCGTTTAACCAATCCCGCAGCCGCGCCCAGCCCCGGATCAAGGCTTCATGGGCCACCTCAACCGTCTCCTGTCCGGCGGTGTTACGTCCGGTTACGACCAGCCGGGCACTGGCCAGGCCCTGAGCCAGCATCCAGTTGGCCTCGCCCACTTCAGCCCGCGTAGCAATGCGGCGGGTATCCTCTGTCCGCTGGCCAGGGCGCACCAATTGGAGAAAAAGGTGACGAGCCTGCTCTTGTTTAGCCGGGTTCAGCGCCGTAAAGACCTCATCAGCGTAGTGAGCCAGGGCGCCTTCAACCCGGCCAATCTCTTCATAAGCCTGGTGCGTTAGCAAGCCACCGATCTGTCGCTCCCATAGTAGGGTCAGAGCAAACTCTAGCAGCGGCAATTTGCCCGGTTCCTCCCCCACATCGTCCAGGATGCGGGCAGCCAGTCCGGTTTCAAAGAGTACGCCTTGTCGTCCGGCCGGGTTTTCAATGGCCCGGTCTAATTCCTGGCGGGTCATCGGTCCTAGTTTTACATCGGCTTCCTGTAAGGCATCGGCCAAGCTCCGATGCGCCAGGGCCTGTCCTAGAAAGTCGGCCCGCATCGTTAACAGCAGCGTAAACGCCGGCGTGGTTCCCGATCGCCGTTCAGCCTCAACCACGTCCAGCAATTCATCAATAAAGCGACGCCGCTCGACGAGGTCGGTGCATAGGGTAAAAATCTCCTCAAACTGGTCAATTACCAGCAGCACTCGGCTATCGGCCTGATCCGGCTGCCTGATGCGGGCCATAACTGCCGACAAGCGCGTCCGGCCCTGGTGGAGGGCCTCACTCAACTTATTGGCCTCAGCCGGGTAGTTGGCTGCGCTCAACTTTGGCTGTAAAAGCGGCAACAGAGCCGCAGCCATCGCCTGGAAAGGGTGGCTGCCGGGACGGAAAGAGGCAATCACAAAGGATGAACGCTTTGCATGGAGCATGGAGGGTGAACTTCCACCAGTTACCCCTTCATCCTGGCGGAGGCGGGGCAGCAGCCCGGCGAAAACCACCGAGGATTTGCCGCTGCCGGACGGACCCAGTACGGCCACCATCGGCTGCCGCCGGACGATTTCTAGCAACTGGACAATAAAGGCTTCCCGTCCAAAGTAAAAGGGGGCATCCGCTTCTCGAAAGGCGAACAAGCCCCGGTAAGGGCAGAATGGCAGAGGGGCGGAGGTAGACAAGGGCCGCCGGTCCGGGGTTAAGACCACCTCTTTGATTTGTGGCGCAGCAGCTACCGCCGTAATAAAGGCAGCCCCCACTCTAAATTCCCCAGCCAGGCCGGCCGCTACCGACAACGCCTGCGCCATTTCCATTGCAGTCGGGTAGCGTTCCTCAGGATTCTTGCGTAGCGCCTTGAGGATAACTTGCTCCACAGCCGGCGACACCTTGGGGTTGATCGTGGTTGGCGGGGGTGGAGGTTCGTGGATGTGCTTGATAATGACAGAAACGGGGCTATCACCCTCAAAAGGAACCCGCCCCGCGACCATCTCGTATACGATGATACCCAACGAGTAAATATCGCTCCGTTTATCCCCGCGCGCCCCCTCTGCTTGCTCCGGGGCCATATAACCCGGTGTACCGACAATCTCATTGGCCACCGTTTGTCCTTTGACATTTACCATTTGGGCAATGCCAAAATCGGTTAACACGACCTGCCCGCCGGGTGCAATCATCACATTCTCCGGTTTCAAATCTCGATGGATAATGCTCAGGGCGTGGGCGTAGTCTACTGCGCTGCTCAGGGCGCTGAAGATGCGGACAATTTCAGCCAGGCTAAAGGGTTGGTTTTTATACAAGCGGGCCAGAAGTTCAGCCCGGAGGGTGGGGCCTTCAATGAACTCCATCACCATGTAACGCATGTCGCCATCCACATCAAAATCGTGAACCTGGACAATATTGGGATGACGCAAGCGGGCCACGGCCACCGCTTCTTGTTCAAAACGGTTGAGCGAGCTTTGCTGCCCGGCCAGGTGACTCTGCATGATCTTGATGGCCACATGACGATCCAGGCCGGGTTGGTAGGCCTTATATACCTGGGCCATGCCCCCCTCACCCAGCCGGGCCACAATCCGGTATTTGCCGAGGTTTTTGCCGACCAAGTCACTCATAGTCACTACCCTCCCTTATATAAAACTATCACCGGAGTACAGACCTAATAGATCCAAAATGGTAGGCTGGCATCCCTATGCCGTCCACCGACGCATAGCTGGCTATGATCTCAAAAAGAGGATGGCGCACGAAGTGGAAAGTTTACACTCCAATCATAGCTTCTTTATAAAGAAATTTCAAGGCCAATTGCCCATTTGATTCCCCCTTGGGTGGTTGGCATGCCGGACTTGACTCCCTAATAAATATATGTTATATTCGCCTCTAGTAATTTATACGTATAAGGTTAAACGAATAAATCACATTTATAAGCTAATGTATAAAAAGCCAAAGGGGGCAGATCAATGAAACGTCCCACTCAAGTTGATGTGGCTCGTCTGGCCAAGGTCTCAACGGCAACGGTTTCTTATGTTGTAAATGGCCTGGCCGAAGGCCGGGTGCCTATCTCTGAAGAAACCCGCCGGCGGGTGCTGGAAGCCGTCCAGGAACTCGGCTACGAGCCAGATGCCCGCGCCCAAGCCCTCCGTTCAGGTGATACCAAAACCATTGGCTTAATTATCCCCGATATTCGCAATCCCCATTTTTGGGAATATGCTGAGGGGGTGGAACAGGAAGCCCACGCTTCAGGTTACCATCTCTTACTATCCAGCATTGCCCTCGATCCTGAGTATGGGGAAGACATCTTCAAGGACCTGTCACGCCGACGTATTGATGGACTAATTCTCGCCAGTTCTTTCATCGGAAAATCGGAAGAAGCCCAAAAAATATTAAGCTATCTCCGCAAAAGACGACTCCCCATGGTAGAAATAAGTAATTATGTTAATATTGACTGTGTGGTATCTGATTACCGGGCCGCAACGGTGGAGGTGATGGCTCATTTGCTGTCGTTATCGCACCGGCGAATTGGCTTAATTTACGGGGTGGGGGCGGCCGAACCGGCCGAAGATCGCCTGCAACCCTATCAGGAAAGTCTTCAGGGCGCCGGTCTGCCGGTTGACGATGAACTAATTGCCAAATGTGGGCCAACGATCGAGGACGGCTATCAAGCGGCCCTCCAGCTTTTGCAACTCCCGTCACGCCCCACCGCTTTGGTCGCCATCAATGATCTGCTCGCCCTGGGCGCTTTGCGAGCAGCCGCAGATCTAAGGCTGCATGTCCCCACAGATCTGTCCCTGGTCGGTTACGACGATATTCCCATGGCCAAATACCAGGTACCGCGCTTAACGACCGTTTCTAAAGATGCCGCCAGATTGGGGCGAGAAGCTGTTAAGCTGCTCCTGGCTCGCCTTCGCGACCCCGACCGGTCCCGTCAAGAGATCCGATCTGCACCTCGCTTAATTATTCGCGAATCCACAGGTCCCGCCCCGTTTTGATGATACGTGGCTACACAACTCAAGCAGAGACAGGCTCAAGGAGGTGCAGATGGCTAAATTTTACTAACGAAATTCAACGCAGAGGTTTAGGGAGATAAAAGTCTGGTGCGGCTATCCTGGATGAAAAAAGGAGATACCAGCAATCTTGGCGGACGATGGTATCTCCCTGAGGCAGGCTTCAGCAAATTTCTTCTGCACTTATTACACTTTTATTGAGTGCAGGAAGTATTGCCAGCCTTTTGATATGATACAGAAGTTCTACCTGTTTGACAAACCTCTTAAAATCCCTGATAGCTTGGTCCTCCAATTTGGCTGGTTCATCTAAATTTAGTAGTCACTGACACTCTCAAGGAGGAGTAAAATGAAAAAACAAACAATCTTGCTGTTTATCTTACTGGTACTGAGCTTGATGCTGGCGGCTTGCGGTGCATCGCAACAAGCCGCCGCCCCCACCACGGCTCCGGCAGAGCCAACCCAAGCTGCCGCCGCCCCAACCGAGGCTCCGGCGGCAGCAGCCACCGAGGAACAGGTAGCTGAACCAACTGAAACCGTAGCAACCACCGAACCACAAGCGGCTGAACCTACCAAAGCCACTGCCGCTGAGGAATCTTCTGCTCCTGTCACGTTGACCTACCTGGCCGACGACAGCGAGACTACCCAGAGTATCGTCCACACACTGGCCGATGCCTACATGGCGCTGCATCCCAATGTGACCATTGAAATCGAGAATCGGCCACAGGGCGGTGATGGCGACAACATCGTCAAAACGCGCCTGGCCACCGGTGAGATGACCGACATCTTCTTCTACAACGCCGGTTCGCTGCTGCAGGCCCTCCAGCCGTCCGATACGTTGGTTGACCTCTCAGGGGAGCCATTCATGGCCAATGTTGACGAGGCGTTCAAGCAAACCGTATCGCAGAACGGGAAGGTTTTTGGCGTGCCCAGTACCACGGCTATGGGCGGCGGTATCCTCTATAACAAGAAGATTTACGAGCAACTCGGACTGAGCGTGCCCAAGACCTGGGCCGAGTTTGAAGCGAACAACGAGAAGATCAAGGAAGCCGGTATCGCACCGGTCATCGCTACGTTCGGCGACACCTGGACGTCCCAGTTGTTTGTGCTCGCCGACTTCTACAATGTTCAACAGGCCCACCCGACCTTTGCCGAGGACTACACCGCCAACAAGGCCAAGTACGCGACCATCCCGGAGGCGATGGCCGGCTTCACCTACCTGCAAGAGGGCTATGAAAAAGAGTGGTGGCAGGAAGACTACGCCACCGCGAAATACGAACAAGGCCTGAAACTACTGGCCGAGGGTAAGGGTGCTCATTACCCGATGCTGTCCTTTGCCCTCTCGACCATCGCCACGAACTCACCCGACCAAGTGAACGACATCGGCTTCTTCGCCCAGCCAGGCACGGATGCCTCGAAGAATGGTGCGACGATCTGGATGCTCTCGGCCACTTACATTCCAAAGACCACCGAACACCTCGAAGAAGCCAAGTCTTTCCTGGCGTTTATGGTCTCACCGGAAGCCGTAGCCGCGCTCAACGAGAAGGTTCCGCCGTCAGGCCCGTACTTGATCAAGGGCGCCCAGCTGCCTGATGAGGTTCTACCGGCCGTCAAGGACATCGCGGCGTATATTGAAAACGGTAACTCCGGGCCGGCGCTGGAGTTCCTCTCCCCGGTGAAAGGTCCGTCGCTGGAGCAGATCTGCGTGGCCGTCGGAACCGGCCAGATGACGCCGGAAGAGGCGGCCACGGCCTATGATGAGGATGTCAAGAAGCAAGCGCAGCAGCTCGGTCTGCCGGGCTGGTAATCAGCTTGTCTTAACATTCGTCATCCCTGTTTTTCTAAGGGCCGGAGGAACCCCCGGCCCTTAGAACCCAAGAGGCTTCCCCCCATGAAAGCGAGGTTCTATGACCATTAATACGCGCTCACGGTCAGTCCTACGAACATATCCTAACTGGTTTTATCTTCCGGCTGCACTTGTGTTCGGCGTATTCTTCGCCGTACCGACGGCGCTCGCGTTCTACTTCAGCCTGACCCGCTGGACGCTGTTCAGCGCCACGTTCATCGGCTTCGACAACTATATCACCTTCCTGAACGATCCCATGCTCATGTCCGGGCTTCGCAACACCCTCATTTATGCCATGCTTACGAGCGGCCTCAAAGTTATCATCTCGCTGCCGCTCGCTATGCTGCTCACCTCGAATATCCGGTTCAAGGGGCTTCTGCGGAGCATCATCTTCTTCCCGGTGCTCGTCAGTACCGTTGCGGTTGGAATCACCTTCTCCACGCTTATGCAGCCATCCGTGGGGCTTATCAACACAGTCCTCGGATTCCTGGGGCTTCTGCAACCGGACTGGCTGGGCGACCCAACCCTCGCTTTATACTCGGTGGCGCTGGTTGATGTATGGAAGGGCATCGGCATAGCGATGGTGATATTTATGGCGGGCATCTTATCAATCCCGCTCGACTATTTCGAAGCAGCGCGGCTCGAGGGCGGAACCTGGGTAAAGTTCCGTTATGTCATCCTTCCCCTGGCCCGCAACGCAACGTTCACCGTCATCCTGCTGTCGTTTATCGGCGGGCTGCGGTCATTCGACCTAATTTGGGCGATGACCCGCGGCGGTCCTGGTTTCGCCTCTGACGTACTCACGTCGGTGATTTACAAGGAATATCAGGCAGGATTCTATGGCTTGTCAACCGCTGGCAATGTCGTTCTCTTCATTCTCGTCACGATTATTGTGTATCCGCTGATGCGATCCTTCAATCGGATGGAGGTTGAACTGTGAAAACCCGGAAGTTCATAGCGGGCATCTTGAGAGACGTGGCAACTCTGGTCATCATCAGCGTCGTCTTTGTCGTCCCCTTCATCTTTATCTTGCTGACGGCTGCCAAAACCCGCCAGGAGGCTGCCTTCTTCGAGTTCACTTGGCCGAGCCAGTTTCAGCTCATCAAGAACATCTACGACGTCATGGTATATGGCAACAACCGGATGCTCCTGGCGCTATGGAACAGTACACTCCTGACTGTAGGCTCGGTTACGCTGATTGTCTTGTTCTCTGCCCTCGTCGCCTTTGTGATGCAGCGCCGCAACGATAAGCTAGCGTCGGTGGTCAGTTCGGTCATGCTCGCCGGGCTGATTATTCCTCCGTCCGTCGTGCCAACCATCTTCCTGCTGCAGTGGATTGGCCTCTACAAGACCCTCTTCGGTCTAATTATGATCGAAGTCGCCTACACCATGCCCTTCGCGACCCTGATCTTCCGGGCGTTCATGGCCTCCATCCCGAGAGATCTCGATGAGGCCGCTATCATGGATGGTGCGTCTCCGCTGCGCGTGTTCTTCTCCATTATTCTGCCGCTGTTGCAGCCGGCTATTGTGACAGTGGTCGTTACCTCGTCTGTTTCTATCTTCAACGACTTTGTCGGACCGCTCTACTTCCTCCCCGGCTCGGAGAATGTTACCGCGCCGCTGACATTATTCACCTTCATCAGCCAGTTCAGCTCGCAGTGGAACCTGCTCTTCGCGAATGTACTCGTCGTCACTATTCTGCCCTTCATCGTATTCATATTCTTCCAGAAGCAGCTCGTTTCGGGAATGACGAGTGGCGCGATCAAAGGCTAATCTATATTGAACAAGTATAAGATATTGTTAGGAGACTTTAATGACTTCAATCACCCAACTCAAGTGCGAATATCGCTCCAATCCCCTAGGCATCGACATCACGACGCCCCGGCTCAGTTGGCAGATGCAAAGCGATCGGCGGGGCGCGCGGCAGACCGCTTATCGTATCCTGGCCGCTAGCAATCCGAATCTGTTACGCGCCGACCAGGCCGATTTGTGGGATAGCGGCAAGATCGAATCGGATCAGTCACTCCATATCCCTTATGCCGGCCAAAAATTGGGGTCACGCCAACAAGTCTACTGGCAAGTGACCGTCTGGGATGAAATCGGTCAGGCCAGCGACAGTGATCCTGCCTGGTTTGAGTTGGGGCTGTTGAAACGGAGCGAATGGAAAGGTAAGTGGATTGGCGCAGCGCTGACCGGCGGGCCGCGCAGCACGATCCCCGCGCCCTTCTTGCGCAAATCCTTTCAACTCGACAGCGAAATAAAAACGGCTAGATTGTATGTGACTGCCCTGGGCCTTTATGAGTGTTCTATCAACGGTCAGCCGGTTGGCGGCGATGTTTTCACCCCTGGCTGGACGGATTATCGTAAACGGGTGTTGTATCAGGTCTATGACATCACTCACCTGCTGCGCCAAGGTGAAAATGTCATCGGAACTATCCTCGGCGACGGCTGGGCGGTGGGGTACGTCGCCTGGCATCCCCGCCAGCAATATGTTGACCGGCCTCGCCTGCTGGCCCAAGTGGAGATCACCTTGACCGACGGCCGCACCATCGTTGTCGTTACAGACCACACCTGGAAATACCAGTTCGGCCCCTTGCTCGAAAATGATCTACTGATGGGTGAAGCCTATGACGCCCGCCTGGAGCTGTCCGGCTGGGATACGCCGGGGTTCGATGACCAGCGCTGGCCTGGGGCCGAACTTTTTGCTGATCCGGGGATGGTCCTCAGCGCTACCAACGGACCGGCCGTGCGCCGCATCGATGAGTTGAAGCCAATCGGCGATCCGGTGGATAAGGGTGATGTGCAGACAAAAAGCTTCATCTTCGACCTGGGGCAAAATATGGTGGGTCGCGTCCGCTTCAAAGGCAGCGCCCCGGCCGGCACGACCGTTACCATCCGTTTCGCCGAAGTCCTCAACTCTGATGGGACTCTCTACACCGCCAATCTTCGCACGGCGCGGGCCACCGACTACTACACCTTTAAGGGAGGCGGCGAAGAAATCTGGGAGCCAAAGTTCACCTTCCACGGGTTTCGCTATGTTGAACTGGTGAACTACCCCGGTCCTGTGACCCGCGACACCATCACCGGTATTGTCCTCCACTCCGAGATGACCCCCACCGGTCACTTCGAATGTTCAGAGCCGCTCCTTAACCAGTTGCAGAGTAACATCATCTGGGGGCAAAAGGATAACTTTGTTGACATCCCCACCGATTGTCCCCAACGTGACGAGCGGTTGGGCTGGACAGGCGACATCCAGGTCTTTGCCCGCACAGCCGCCTTTAACTTTGATGTGGCCGGTTTTTTGACCCGCTGGATGCAGGATGTGGTTGACGCCCAATCCGAAGATGGGATCGTCCCGCCTGTCGTGCCCAGCGTAGATGCCTCATTTATGAGTGATGGTGGTCCGGCCTGGTCCGACGCCGTGATTATCTGCCCCTGGACCATCTACCTTTGTTATGGCGATAAGTACATCCTCGAAAACAACTACGGGGCGATGAGCAAGTTTATGCAGTTCATTGTCGAAGCAAGCCCCGGCTACATCCGCTGTGCGCCCGAATACGAAGGCTGGCCCGGCTTTGGCGACTGGCTCTCAATCAATGCCAATACCCCGCGTGATCTGATCGGCACAGCCTTTCTGGCTTATGACGCCAGCCTGATGGCCCAGATTGCCACCGTTTTGGAGAGGAAAGAAGATGCGGACCGGTATCGCCGCCTCTTTTTCGAGGTAAAAACAGTTTTTGCCGCCCGCTACTTGAAAGGCAGCCGAGCACCCAGCACCGGCGCGCCGCCATCCGAGGCACAGCAGAGAATGAATCGGGCTGATGCTATCTCGCGGGGCAACTTAAAAATGGTTGATTACGGGCCGGTCGCCTCGCAGGTTTTCAACACCGAGGTTTTTATCCCAACCCAAACGGCCTATGTCCTGGCTCTGCATTTCGATCTGCTGCCGGAGGAACTGCGCTCGCTCGCCACCGCCGAATTGGTCGCTGACATCGAACGCCGCGATATGCATTTGTCCACTGGCTTTGTGGGCGCGCCTTATCTGCCCCACGTACTCAGCCACAACGGGCGGCTCGACATCGCCTATGCCTTGCTCAACCAGAAAACGTGGCCCTCATGGCTCTATCCGGTGACGCAAGGAGCCACCACCATCTGGGAGCGCTGGGATGGCTGGACCGAGGAAAATGGCTTCCAAGATCCGGGGATGAACTCATTCAATCACTACGCTTATGGCTCAATTGGGGCCTGGCTCTACAATACGGTAGCGGGTATTGAGATTGATCCGGCACAGCCGGGCTACAAACACATCATTTTGCGCCCCCACCCCGGCGGTGGGTTGACCCATACCACAGGCAAACTCAAGACGCTCTATGGCCAGTTGGTCTCTCAGTGGACGCTCAACAACGGTGTGTTCGAGTGGACGGTCGTCGTGCCACCCAACACAACTGCGACCGTGTTTTTACCCGTGCAGGAAGAGTGTAAGGTCCTGCTGAATGGGCAAGTTACCAGCGGCTCAATTCACAGAATCGGGGCCGGCGAATATCGCTTTATCGTATCTTAAAGATTAAGAAGCAATGTTTATTGTTTTTCGTTCCGATAGGGGGTGTTAGCAACCGTTTTAACCAGCGCCCAAAAATTCTCCATTGGTGTATCTAACTGCACGTGATGAGTAGGCGCGCAGAACCAGCCGCCGCCCTGGCCGATAGTCTTTAGCCGTTCGATCACCTCGGCGGCGACTGTTTCGGGCGTGCCAAAGGGCAGGGTACGTTGCACATCAATTCCGCCAAAAAAGCAAAGCCTGTTCCCGAATTCTTTTTTCAAGCGGACCGGGTCCATGCTGTCGGGCTGAATGGGGTTGAGTACATCAACTCCAATCTCGATGAGATCGGGGATAATGGGATAAACACTGCCATCGGTATGGTAAGCTACTTTAAGCCGCGGGTTGATGTTTTTAACCTCAGCGATGATGGCGGCCATCCGTTCCCTAAAAAATTCGCGCCAGGTGGCCGGCGAAATCAACATGTTGTTCTGAGCGCCCACATCATCACCCAACCAGATCATATCCACCCCTAATTTAGCCATCTGGCAGGCGACAGTTTTGTGATATTGGTAGGGAATTTCCAGAATCCGGTGGGTCAAATCGGGGTCCAGGATAAAATCCATCAGCATTTGCTGAAAACCGCGCAGCGCCCAGCCCGTCTCAAAAATGGTCGTGTGCAGACGGCCGATAATATAATATTCGTCTTTATATTCGCGGATGAGCCGGGCCAGGTTTTTGTACAACTCTGGCCGGTTCGGATCAGGAGGCCGGTAAGTTTCGATGGCCTCATCTTCTGCCAGGGGGCCTTTTTTAAGCTCCGTATAGAAACCTGGACCAAAGAGTGTATTATAGGCTTTGACTCCCCAAGAGACGCCCCACTCATCCACATAAGGTTTCGTATCCAGGTAATAATTGGTCACCCAGCCGATGGAGCATTGAAGAGCATCCTGGTGAGTGGCAATTTCCAGTTCGTAAGTATTCCAACGGCCACTATGCGGGTCATGGGGAACAGGGTTTTCGATCTTCAATTCCCGGCGCAGGCGGGCAGCAAATTCGGGGGTAAAGGAAGCCTGAAAAGGAATGCGGTCGGGTATTTCGTGGTTAAGGGCTATTTCTACCCTGTCTCGGTGTTTCAAGGTCAACCCTCCTTCTTTCTTTCTTTCAAAAAGAGTATCGCCGGTATCATACTTGATATTCGATTTTGTTGTCAAACCTACGGATTACGATGGGGAAACGCCGGACATCCTTTTTAAGATTGTTTGCGTTACTTTGGGAATAGAGTAAAATGGACATGTCCCGTTGATAATGGTCAATTATCAATAGTCAATTGCCAATTGATAATTGACCATTAACGATTAAAAGGAGCTAGTCTTGACTCGCGAGAAAATCAAGCTAACCGCGTTGGCCAAATGCGCTGGCTGAGCCAGCAAAATGGCCCCGGAGGCTTTGACGCAGGTGCTGCGTCCACTACACAACCTATTTACTAATGGCCATCACCCTAAACTGCTGGTCGGCCTGGGTCTGGCCGATGATGCTGCCGTCTACAAAGTAAATGACGAGCAGGCCATCATCAGTACGATTGACTTTTTCACCCCGGTCGTGGACGATCCTTATGATTACGGGGCGATTGCGGCAGCCAACTCGATGAGCGACGTTTACGCTATGGGCGGGGAGGTTACCTTTGCCCTGAACGTGGGCGCGTTCCCGGCCAGCATGGAGCCGGCGATCATTACCGAAATTCTGCGCGGCGGTGCGGAAAAGGTAATCGAGGCAGGAGCAGCCATTGCGGGGGGACATACCATTACCGACGACGAGCCAAAATACGGCCTGGCCGTGACCGGGCTGGTTCACCCGGAGCGTATCTTCACCAAAGACGGGGCCAAACCGGGCGATGTGTTGGTGCTTACCAAGCCGTTGGGGACGGGCACAATCAGCACCGCCCTCAAGCAAGACCTGGCCCAACCGGCTCACGTGGCCGAGATGGTCGCCTCGATGAAGCGGCTCAACCGGGCGGCAGCCCAGGCAGGGCAGGCGGTGGGTGGGGTCAAAGCAGCCACCGACATCACCGGCTTTGGTTTGCTGGGCCACAGTATGGAAATGGTCCAAGCGTCGAGTTGTAAATTTGTGTTTGAACTGAACCAGATTCCGCTGCTCGACGGGGCGGCCACTTACGCAGCGGAGTTTATCTTTCCGGGCGGCGCGTCGAATAACAAGATGTTTTTTGAAAAAGACGTGACTTTCGCCCCGATTATTCCCGACGACCGGCAATGGCTGTTGTGGGACCCGCAAACGTCGGGCGGCCTGTTGCTGGCCGTCCCGGCCGAACGACTGACCGATTTTCAACGTCTTTGCGCCGAACGGAATCAGCCGGCCTGGGTTATCGGCCAGGTCACTTCTGGAAGAAGTATTGAGGTATTACCCTAAATGACCAATCCACCCAATCCTACTAGCCAATCCACTCAACCACCCAAGGACAAGAGCGACCCCTATATTGTAAACCCCATCCACATTGCCCGTGCCCGGCACGCCAGCGCTCACGGCCAATCCGTTATCGACAAAACAGAGCAGATTTCCTCGACGATAAAAAACCAATCAGGTCAGGCCAAGCCTGGTTCTGCCATACCTCTTTTTGACGGTTTTCAGTGGGGTGGATTAAACGGCTGCATTTTGGTTTTTGTGTTCAGCCTGGCCTTTTTGGCCGGGGGCTTCTTTGGTGGGATGATGGGCGGCGGCCTGGTACTGTGGGCGAACAGCCCACAGGGGGCGGCCCTGCTGGTAGGTACGCCCACTTCCACCCCACCCCCAACGCCCACCCCTCAGCCAGTCGCCACCTCGACCCCAACGCCCACCCCTCAGCCAGTCGCGACTCTTTCCACTGAGGATATTATCGGCCAGATTATCCCTTCGGTGGTTACGGTCATCAACCAGCAACAAGTTCAATTGTTCAATCTCACACCCGAGGAAGGCCGGGTGGTCGGCTCCGGGGTTATTGTCAATAGCCGGGGGTACATCGCCACCAATCATCATGTCATCGAAAATCCAGGGCTATTGAGTGTCATTTTGGCCAACGGCCAAACCGTAGAAGCGCAACTTATCACCACTGATCCCAATCAAGATTTGGCCCTACTCAAAGTCGGCGTCACCGATTTACCGGCCGTCTACTGGGGCGACTCCCGGGCCATTCGCCCAGGCCAGGCAGTTTATGCCATCGGCAGCCCGTTGGGCGATTTTCCCAGCTCGGTCAGTTTTGGGATTATCAGCGGCTTGAGTCGCGCCCTGGAGATCAACGGTCACGTCATCGACGGCTTGATTCAAACTGACGCAGCGATCAATCGGGGCAGTTCCGGCGGGCCGTTAGTCAACAACAAAGGCGAGGTTATTGGCATCAACACCTTCATCATTCGCGAAAGTGAAGATCGAGGTGTGGCCGAAGGTATTGCTTTCGCTATCCCGGCAGCCACCGCCCAAAATCTCTTAAACGCCTGGATGTCGGCGGCCAGTGGAGAGTCTGTGCCCATTCCAGCCTCGGGTGAGACGGGCAATTAACACCTGTTATTCCCCCACTACAAAGGCAACCGCATAATCTTTGGTGTGTGACAGGCTAACGGCAAACTCCGACAGGCCCAATTCGGCAGCCAGGGCCGCCGCCGCGCCGTGGAGACGGAGGAGGGGCCGCTGGTTAGCCTCGTTAATCACCTCGATCTCTTGCCAACTGACCGCGCCAATCCCCGTACCCAAAGCCTTGGCCGTAGCTTCCTTGGCCGCCCAACGTGCCGCCAGTGAGGTAATGCGGCCGTTGCAACCGGCTAACTCCTGTTCGGTATAAACCCGCCGGAGAAAACGATCTCCAAAGCGAGCAATACTTTGGGCCACCCGCTCCGTTTCAACAATATCTACGCCAATAGCTTTCATGACTCTACTATGGGTAGGGGCGAGGTATCTTTAGATTTCCAGGCCTTGACCACGTGGGCCTCCATATCGGGTTCGGTTTCAGGGTGTTTGGGGTGGATAGTTTTAGATTCAACCTCGACCAGGTCGGCTATGTGGCGATACACCGCCGGGCTAATAACGATCTCCCCCCGCTCCGCACCATCGCAGTAGCGCACGGCCCGGTTGACGGTGTCGCCAATCACTGTATATTCCATCTGCTCTGCCGCGCCGATAAAGCCGTGCAGCACCGCCCCGGTATGAATGCCAATGCCCACCTGGCAAACCGGCAGGTTGTCACTTTGCCGCTGCTCCTGTTGCAACCGGATAGCCTGCTGCATCTCCAATGCGGCCCGCACGGCATTTTCCCATTGCCGTTCATCAGGCTCAGGGCTGCCAAATACGGCCAGAATAGAATCGCCAATATACTTATCAACCGTACCATTGTACTTAAAAATAATGGGAATGCACACGCCAAACAGATCATTCAGCATGGTTACCACCTCGTCTGGCTCCATCCCGGCGCTTAGGGTTGTAAAACCCCGGACATCCGAGACCAAGATGGTTACCGGTTCGGCCCGCTTACCGCCAAGGTGCCAGTGACCCGACTCGATTAACATGCGGCTCAGGCGTCCGGCCACCTGAGGAGAAAATTGCCGCAGTAAGTTGGAACGTACCACCTCCTGGCGGCGTAGTTCTTGCTGCAAAGTGTGATTCTTAACAAATAGAGCGGCCTGGCTGGCCATGGCCATAAGCAGGCGCAAATCGTCGTCGCCAAAAACGTTGCGGCTCTCGAAGTTGTCCACAAAGACAATCCCCAGCACTTCACCCTCCCAATTTAAGGGAGCATACATAGCGCATTGGGTGCCATGCCGGATGACACTATCAAACAGACCGGGAGCTTCTTCTACCGCAAGACGCCAGATGAAGGCCTCATGTTTTTCGATAGCCCGCCGGGCCAAATTTAAACTCACCGCCGGCTTCAATCGCTCCGGGGTATAGGCGGTCGGAACAAGGCCATATTCATCTTGCAGGAGCAGCGCCCCTCGTTGGGCATGCGGGATGGCCTGGCAGAGGTGCTCGACGACCGTTTTAGATAGGGCCTCGACGGTTTCCATGGTGCTCAAGGCCGTGCCCAATTCGTAGAAGGCGGTCAGGCGTCGCCGGACGATTTCCAGGGAAGCGGCAGCCAGAAGAAGAGAAGAGGGAGAGTCGGTGGCGCTGACGCTGCTGGTAAGAATTCCTTCGGGCGTGTCAGGTTTGAGATGAGTCGCCGGATCGAGCGGAGAGGGGAATATGTGCAGGAGTGTTTGGCCCAAAATCACTTTATCTTCCGGCCCAATCCTTGTTTTAGCCGTGATTTTTTGGCCATTTACCCAGGTGCCGCCGGTGCTGCCCAAATCTTCCAACCAATAGCTACCATCTTCCAGGCTCAACCGGGCATGGCGGCGGGAGACCGTACTATCCGGGGTCAAATCCAGATCAACCACCTGGCCTCGCCAGAGCCGGCCAATAATGATTGAAGCACTCTTCGTCTCGAACCGCTGTGGCGCGTTTGTTTGATACGAGTAGGTGATGATCATCGGCTGCCTCCATCAGGATTGTCCTTAAACAAAGGGACGGTACAACAAGTAGGTCACATAGTAGTACGTCTCTCGGGCCAAGAACCCCAATTGGCTACGCAGACTCCGGTAGCGGGTGGTCGGTGTGGGAGCAGGATAAGCATCCATACCCAGGTCTTGAGCGATCAATACAGCCCGTTTCAGGTGCAGCGGATCACTCACGATAAGGAATCGGCCCAGTTGATGTTCCCTGACCACCTGCCGGGCGTAGTAAAGGTTCTCCCGAGTCGATTTGGACTTGGTTTCAAACAGAATATCAAACTCAGGAACACCCCGCCCCAGGGCATAACGTTGAGCTACAACTGCCTCGGCGGGTTCAGAGGGGTCGTCCTGCCCGCCGGTGAAAACGATTTTGCGAACACAGCCGGTCTGGTAAAGCTCCACTGCATAGTTAATACGTTCCCTAAACACCGGCGACGGCTGTTCACCCCAGACTGCGGCCCCTAGCACAATGGCCGCATCGGCGTGAACGGGCTTGTCTAATTGGCTATCGTAAGCGTAAATGCTCCAGGCCGAGTAGATCACCGCCGCTATTATGAAACCGCACAAAGTGAGAAAACCGATAATAAGCTGTTTTACTTTTAGCCTGGTGATGGTTGATAAAACCATTTAAATCCGGCCAGTACTGGAAATGTCATTCTGAAAGTTAGATTTTTTGTCGAGGTGAAAGCTTAAACGCCTAACATGGAAATAATACCATATAAAGGCCGTATCGTCACCTCTGAGACAGTTTCCCAACCAGTCTACGCTGAGCCGGCCATCAGCTTCGAGTCATCTTGGCGTAGGTATGCTGACGCCCCGCTGACAAACAAATCCCGACCAACCGTGATACACTGTTACCATCACCGGCAATGAGCCTACAACAAATGTCGTAAGCATCTTTGCCTAAAGTAGGTAAAGAAACGGATGGTTAAGCCCTTCGTTTGGCTTAATTTCAATCAGCCGGGCGGCTGATTACAATCCGGGTTAGATCTGATATACTGAATACAAGTGAGTGAGGCGCACTCTGGAAACCGTCTCACCCCAGGAGGTTAGGATGCAACAGCTAAAATGGACTTTAAACGGTGCTTTAGTAACTCTGGCTTTCTGCTTGATTGTGAGTCTGACCGTCATGGTCTTCACCGAAATGCAGCCGGTCCGGGCCGATCTGGTCATCCAGCCGGCCGTAACGACGGTTGATGAGAACGCCGAGTATTTGCAATTGTTGGATGCACCGCCCCAGCGCGACATCGCCGCGCAGCGCTTTGCACCCCTGGAGGTGAACCAATGAACGCTCTGCGAAAAGTTCTAACCGTAGTAGCTTTGGGATTAGTCATCTGGGGTCTGGGTTTGGTCTGGCCTGAGCTAGACTTCGCGCTGGCTCTGGCGATTGTGCTGGGCGCAGCGCTGATCGTTGGCTCAATTGCCTTGGCCCTCTGGTGGCGAGAACATATCAACGAAACCCCAATCGACCTGCCCAGGCCGCGCCACCCCTCCCGTCCGGTGACAGTTCACTAGGCGACCGCAAGGGTTCACCCCTACATATTGAAAAGATACCCCTAAGCTTTATAGAAACCTGTTTTCCACTAGACGGAAAACGGGTTTCTTTTTTTAGAGCCACCCCCGCCGCCGAAAATACCAAAACATTCCTCCCGCCATCGAGAGAAAAACCGTCCAGACATACAAGTAACCATAGGGCCAGCGAATTTCGGGGAAATACTCGAAATTCATGCCATAAACCCCGGCGATAAAGGAGAGGGGCAGAAAAATCGTGGAAACCAGGGTCAGGGCTTTCATAATTTCGTTGAGGCGATTGGAGGCGGCCGACAGATAAGTATCAAGCGCGCCGGTGACGACATCTCGAATCGACTCGCTCAGGTCGTGGACCCGCACCAGATGATCATAAATATCCCGGTAGTAAATACGGTGCTGCTCGGCAATTTGGGGCAAACCATCACGGCTGAGACGATTCATAACCTCTCGTTGGGGGGCAATAATTCGTCGTAGGGACAGAATACTATGCTTAAGCGACAGGATACGCTCCAACACATCCGGTTTGGGCTTCTTCAGAACCACCTCATCTTCCAGCCAATCAATTTCTTCATCCATCTTGTCGAGCAGCGGCATATACTCATCTACCAGCCGGTCGAGGAGGCTGTAGCACAGGAAATCGGCGCCCTGTTCAAGGATACGTTTATCTCGCTCCAGCCGCTCCCACGCCGCCTGTACCGGTATCATCTGCGCACAACGATAAGAGGTGACCAGGTAATTACTACCTAAAAAGCAGTTAAATTCCATCGTGTCGAGCTGGTCAAGGGGAAAATCGGGCTGGAGCGCGTGGACGATGATAAAGAGATAACTGTCAAAAATATCCACTTTGGGCGGCTGATAACCATCGCTCAGGCAATCCTCGATGGCCAGGGGGTGAAAATGAAAAATATCGGCCAGGATCGTTTCAACTTCAGTCTCGTCGGTCTGCTCCAGGCTGACCCACAATAATCCTTCGGGGTCCTGGAGCGCCTCGGCCATTTCCGCCGGGCTAAGATTATACCGGCGTGAATTATTTTTGGGACAATAAATGGAACGAATCATAGGGTTAAACCTCGAGTCGCGTTTTGATCGGCTAAACCTCTTTTCTTATCCTGCCGGATCATGGAGCATACGGCCCATGAGCCGCAGAGTTTTCTCTATCTCAGCCTGCCACACCTCCGCTTTGGGATGCAGCGGCAGCGAAAGCTGGCGCGGGGTGATTTTGGCTGCCTGGCTCAGACGGCGCTGCAAGCCGGCCCGATCAATTTCTTGTAACGTGTCGGCCCGGACAATAATCTGGCCCATCTCGGTAATGATGGCTTTGACCCCGGCCTCTACGGCCAGGATTTTTAGCCTGAGTTGGTAGAGCAGATTGGCCACCGGTTCCGGCAAATCGCCAAACCGGTCTTCCAACTCCTTGGCCATTTCGTCGATGCCTTTGAGGGTGGTCACCCCGGCCAGCCGGCGATAGAGCCGCAGGCGCAGCTTTTCCTCCGGCAAGTAATCCTCCGGCACATAGGCCGGAATAGGCAGGTTAATCTGGATCCCCTCGGCCAGAGGATTCAGGTAGGCTGCTTCTTCTTGGGAACCATCACTGCCCGTCACCAGGTGTGGCGACTCACCCCGCAGTTCGCGCACGGCCTGGGTCAGTAACCGGGTGTATAGGTCAAATCCAACTGCGGCAATCTGGCCGTGCTGTTTGGCTCCCAGCAATTCGCCCGCGCCACGAATCTCCAGGTCACGCATGGCAATGCGGAAACCCGCCCCCAGTTCGCTGGCTTCGGCAATAGCATCCAACCGCTTACGGGCGTCGGGGTTGAGTTCGTGGTGCTTGGGCGTCAGCAGGTAGGCGTAGGCTCGAACCGCGCCGCGCCCAACCCGCCCACGGAGTTGGTAGAGGTGGGACCGCCCCCTCCGGCCGGCGCGGGCGATGAATATGGTGTTCACGTTGGGCATATCCAGCCCGTTCTCGATGATCGTCGTGCTGACCAACACATCGAATTCACCGGCCAAAAAATCCACCATCACCTTTTCCAGGTGACGCTCGCTCATCTGGCCATGCGCCACCTCTATCTTGGCCTCCGGCACAATGTTACGGAGACGATTCGCCATCTGTTCGATACCCATCACCCGGTTGTAGACAAAGAAAATCTGCCCGCCCCGGTCCAACTCGCGCAGAATGGCCGTACGAATCAACCCTTCGTCGTGCTCGGCGATGGTGGTTTGGATGGGCAGCCGTTCCTCCGGCGGGGTATCAATGGTGCTCAAATCACGCACGCCGCTGAGAGACATATGCAGGGTACGCGGAATGGGTGTGGCGGTCAAGGTTAGCACATCCACATTAGTGCGCATGGCCTTGAGCTTCTCTTTATCTTTGACCCCGAAGCGCTGCTCCTCGTCAATAATCAACAGGCCCAGATTATCAAAGACGACATCTTTTTGCAATAACCGGTGTGTCCCGATGACAATATCGGTGACACCGGTAGCCAAGTTTTTGAGGGTTTCCTGCTGCTGGTGGGGCGTGCGGAAGCGAGAGAGCATCTCAGTTTGGACCGGGTAGGCAGCCAGGCGTTGGGTAAAGGTTTGATAGTGCTGCTGGGCCAGGATGGTCGTCGGCGCGAGCACAGCCACCTGGACCCCGCCCATCACCGCTTTGAAAGCAGCTCGGAGAGCTACTTCGGTTTTGCCAAAACCCACGTCGCCACAAATCAACCGGTCCATCGGGCGAGGTTTTTCCATATCCAGCTTGACTTCCTGAATGGCTCGCAGTTGGTCTTCGGTTTCGACAAAGGGGAAGGCATCCTCGATTTCGCGCTGCCACTCCGTATCGGGGCTAAAAGCCTGGCCCACAGTAACCGCTCGTTTGGCATAAATTTCCAACAACTCTTTGGCAATATCTTCAACCGCCTTTTTGGCCCGGCGCTTAACCGTATTCCAATCGGCGCTGCCCAGCCGGTTCAGCGGCGGCTGGATTTCATCGGCCCCGACATAACGGGCCAGCCGGTCGGCCTGGTGAATAGGCACATAGAGTTTGTCATTGTTGGCATATTCGACCGCCAGGTACTCCCGTTCAACGCCTTCAAAATCCAGCTTGACCAACCCGGCATAACGGCCAATACCGTGCTCGATATGTACCACCAAGTCGCCGGGGTTGACATCGGCGAAAAAGGTTTCCGGGGTGACGCCCCGGCGAGGCCGTCGCTGGCGTAAAGCCGCCGGTTTCTTCCAGCCGAACAACTCTGAATCGGACATGACGGTGATGAAGGTTTCTTCAGACCTGTGAGGTTTTGAAAACCTCACAGGTCTTGCCTCCATTTCGGCACGCAAGGTCCAACCCTCGACGAGCATGCCGTGAATAAGAGTGATGCTGCCAGAGGGCGGCGGCGGGTCGCCAGGGGTTAAACTCTCCAACGGGGTTACACTGAGGTTGGCCTGTTCATCCAACAAGTGGCTCAACCGGGCTGCCTGCCGGCTGACCAGAACCACCCGCTCTTTTTTCTTCTTGCGCTGGACGATCTCTTCGACCACATTTTTCACCTGGCCGCCGAAAGCGGGCGCGGAGACAAAGGTGGATTGGAGGAAGTAGGGGGAATGGTCAATTGTGAATTGCGCTTGCGTGCCTTTGGCGGAATTGTGAATTGTCAATGGTGAATGAGAGGTCACAAGGTTGGGATTACTTGCCCCTTCGGGTGAATTATCACCAATCTTGCGGCTTGCGTCTTCCGTCTCCGGTCGGTATTCGGCGGTCGGCGGTCTCCGGTCGGCGGTCGTTTTGAGGGGAGTGAAGCCCAACACCAAAGGGTTACGGGCGGCCAGGGCAGAGGCTAAGTTTGACCAACCAAAGTAGGGATCAGGCCAGTTGCCCGGCAAGTCGCCAACGTCGATTAGGTTGTGTTTCAAAGTACGGGCCTGAGTTTCCAGTTCGTCAATGACCAGGGCGAGTTCCTCGGCATCCTCGATAAAAATGAGTGTTTCATCAGGTAGATAATCCAGCACCGATGAGGCAGGGAGACGAGAAGGCGAAGAAATAAGGTTTTCTTTCGCCTCATCTTCGCTTCGCCTCATCGTCCCATTGTAAAAGAAGGGCAGATAATATTCCATCCCCCGGAAAGTTGCGCCGCTGGCGAGACGGGCAATATCTTCTTCAAAGGTGCGTTTAGAACTGGGCTGGAGATTAGACAAGTCCCATTGATTCAACCGAACGGCGGCTTGCTCGGCGTAACGGGGCAGCGGCTCGATGGCCGGGCCAACCGTAAAAGCCTGGAGACGTCCCTCGGAACGCTGCGTGACCGGATCGAAGTTCCGCAGCGAGTCAATTTCATCGCCAAAAAGCTCGACCCGAATCGGGGTGATTACATTGGGCGGAAAAATATCCAAAATACCTCCCCGCCGGCTGAAACTACCCGGTACCTCAACCACTTCCTCCGGCTGGTAGCCAAGCGCCACCCATTGCCGGATGACCTCGTTTAGATTGATGCGCTGGCCAACCTTGAACTGCATCAGGGTAAATTCCGTAGGTGGAAGGGTTTGGCTCATCAGGGCCCGAGCAGAAATGACAAGCAGGGGAGCGGGGGGCAGAGGGGACGGGGAGGCTGGATGCTTCGCGTGGCGGTCGGTGGTCGGCGGTTTGCCCTGCGACCAAAGAGAGTGCCGAATAGGTCGGCGGTCGTAAATAACCAAGGCGGTGAGAGCGGCCAGGCGGCCCTGGATGGTTTCGCTGCCCCAGGGGACACGTTCGTGGGGCAGGGCATCGGGATCAGGCAGACGGTAGACGACGGCCGGGTTGTCGGCCCACACCTGGATTTGCTCGGTCAAAATCCGGGCACGATCGGCCCGGGCGGTGATAAAGACCAGGGGACGCTGTAAGTCGGCGTGGAGGGCAGCCAGCAGGGCGGGTCGAGCAGCGGTTAGCACGCCGAGCGGGTGGCGCATCTCCTCAGTTAATTCGCCGGATTGGAGAGCAGCGGCCAGGGTGTTGTAGGCCGGTATTTGGTTAAAGAGTTTGAGTAAAGGTGATAGGTTAAACAAGGCTAGTTGTGAATTCTGAATTGTTAATTTTTAGAACGAGTCAAGCTAGTTATTATAGCAAATTTTTGCAAAAATCTCCAATCAAAAATCCCCGCTACTTTCGATAACGGGGATTTTTTCCAAAGGGCTTTAGGGCATCAGTTTCACTCCCTGGGCCGCATATGCGGAAATAGAATCACCTCACGGATGGATTGCTGGTCGGTCAGCAGCATAGTCAGGCGGTCAACGCCCATGCCCAGGCCGCCGGTGGGGGGCATGCCCTGCATTAAGGCCATGATGTAATCGTCGTCCATCTGGTGAGATTCTTCGTCGGCATCTTTTTGCTGCTCCAGGAAGCGCTGGCGTTGCGTGATAGGGTCGTTTAGCTCCGAGTAGGCATTAGCCACTTCCATACCCGCCACGAACGCCTCAAACCGCTCGACCATACGCGGGTCTTGGGGATTTTGTTTGGACAAGGGTGAAATATCCAGCGGAAAGGTGTGAATAAAGGTCGGGTTGACAATCGTCGGCTCGACATATTCACTTAACAACTCACCCACCAACTTGCCCCAGTTCGGCTGCGGGGAGACATTCAGCTTGAGCTTCTGGCACTCGGCCCACAACCCCTTGACGTCGCCATAGGTTTCAAAAATGTCGATCTCTGTCCGCTGCTTGATACCGTCGGCCAGGTTCAGCCGCTGCCAAGGCGGGGTCAAGTCAACCTCTTTGCCCTCGTAGGTAATTTTGGTTGTCCCCAGCACTTCCTGGGCTACGAAGGCGACCATATTTTCGGTCAGGCGCATCATGTCTTCATAATCCGCGTAGGCCCAGTAACACTCCATCATCGTAAATTCGGGGTTGTGCTTGGTGCTGATACCTTCGTTGCGGAAATCCTTGCAGATTTCATAGACCTTCTCAAAGCCGCCGACAATCAGCCGCTTAAGGTAAAGTTCGTCGGCGATACGCAGGTAGAGCTGCATGTTCAGGGCGTTGTGGTGGGTGACAAAAGGCCGGGCCATAGCACCGCCATAGAGAGGCTGTAAGGTGGGCGTCTCAACCTCCAAAAAGCCCTGACCATCCAGGAATTTGCGCATGGCAGTGATAATCCGGCTGCGCTTAACAAAAACATCTCGCACCTCCGGGTTAGCCAACAAATCCAGGTAGCGCTGGCGGTAACGAATTTCGGTATCTTTCAGCCCGTGCCACTTCTCCGGCAGAGGATGCAAGGCTTTAGACGCCAGTTGAAACGTGGTTACATGAACGGTTACTTCGCCGGTGCGGGTGCGGAAGAGGTAGCCCTGCGCGGCGGCAAAGTCACCCAGATCAAAATCCTTGTTAAAGTGCTGGTACAGCTCCTCGCCCAGGTCATCTTTACGCAGGTAAAGCTGCAAACGGCCTGTGCCGTCCTCAATGTGGGCAAAGGTGCTCTTGCCCATATTCCGCATGGCCACCAACCGGCCTGCCACCGCCACCTCGACGTGAGGCTTCTCCTCGTTTCCAGCGGGTTGGTCGGCTTCGGCAGCTTCAAACATCTGAATGGCCTGGATTGCAGTCTGTCGGCGAGTGACCCGGGGCGGATAGGCCAATTGCTGGCGCTCCCCAAATTGAGACAACTTATTCAGGCGCTGTTCGACTTGCTCTCCGAAGTTGATAAAGTAACTGAGGTCTTGTTCCATAAAAGTATCTTCTCCAAAAATACAGAATTAAAGGCGCGACACACTTTGAAAAGTGCGTTGCGCCTGAGTTGTTACAGGTACGTTCTCTAAAAAATGCAAATAAAAAACGGAGTCCCCCAAGGGAGACTCCGCTTATTATGCACGCTTACGGCGTTTGACGCAAGCTACTCGATCTTAATCACTTTGAAGACAAGCTGGCCATTGGGAGTTTCAGCTTTGACCGTTTGGCCCACCTTGGCCCCCAACAGGGCTTTACCAATCGGCGATTCATTGGAGATTCTGCCGTTGAGCGGGTCTGCTTCGGCAGAGCCAACAATGTGATAGGTTTCCGGATCAAAACCATCTTCCTCAACGGTCACTTTGCTGCCTACATCGACACGGTCACCGCTACCATTTTTTTCAATCAGCACAGCCTCGCGCAGTTGGGCCTCAATAGTTTGGATACGCCCTTCGAGAAAAGCCTGGGTGAGTTTGGCTTCGTCGTAGGCAGAATTTTCGCTAATATCACCCTCTTCTTTGGCCGACTGAATGGCGGCAGCAACCTCTTTGCGGCGGATATTCACCAAGTAATGAAGTTCTTCTTCTAGTTTCTTTTTGCCCTCAAACGTTAAATAAATAGGTTTATCTGCCATATGATATAATTCCTCACCTCAACCAGTTTTCAAATAAAAATTATCATCTGTTAGACGTCAGTTGCCTAACCTGTCAGTCATCATCGTCGTTGGAAAGTGTTAGAGAATTCTCTTCCAGAGGAAGTGGTGAAGCTAAAAAAAACAGAGACCTTGTGCGGGTCTCGGTTGCAATAATTTTTTTCAGCAATTAATTACCGCAATTATACCTGATATTTTTGATTTTGTAAAGACATTCTGTAAACCTTTTATCCTATTGTCAGCCTACGCTCCTTTCACTGGAAGGTTGGGAGACTGGAAGATTGGGAATTTTGGAAGACCGGAGAGTGCTAACTTTCAGATTTGCCCTCTTCCGACAAACACCCTGCCTTGTTAATACTATACCCGCGCTAACTGACCTATTATACGGATCAATCCAGAGGAACCTTCAAATCCTTCATTAAATTTTCCCATCGCTCCAACCGCACCCGCGTTTGCTCGGCCAGGGCTACCAGGGTAGCCTGGGTGTCGGCATCATTTTTCAGTTCTTTTACATGGGTGCCGTACCACTCAAGTTGATGTTTCAGCCAATGCCGCACGAACTTCAGTTTTTCTTCTACACCCCGCTGACCACGCGCCTGCTGCAACAGTTTTTTCCCGGTTTCATCCGGTGTTTGATCTAACAAGGGATAACCAAGCTGACGTAAACGGCTGGCTACACGGGCAATCGCCTCTTGAACATCCTCAATCGCCAGCATCAGCGCCGATTTGAAATAAGGATTGTCATCCTGTTGTTGATATTCCCGTAAAACGGTCAAATACATCAGGTACGCTTTGATATTTTGGGTGAGCATAACCGCAGATGAATGGTTCATATCTTACCTCAACCCGGCAAACAAATCAGTCTCTTTTGTTATGGGTAAGGCCGCGGGTACGATACCAGGAGATAGATTTAGGCTATACCGGTATCGAACATTTGTTCGAGCAAGTGTAACACTAAACAAAAAATAAGTCAATTTAGCTTGCACCGGTCCACTATACCTAAAAAATCCGGGCACATTACCCTGCTCTTTGATAGACCTCGTCCATCACCTGGGACAAATCCTCTAACCGCTGCACCTGCTCGCTTATTTCGGATTCCAGGCGGTTGACCCGGCTGCCTTCCTCATCTTTGTTGCTGACCAGCAGCAGTTGCGAATAAATCGTACCCAGTGAGGAAATCGTGCCGTCGAGTTGATACTGGGCCTTTTCCATACTGTCTTCCAGGTTCTGGAGGGTCTGCAATTGCCGGCGTTTATCGGCAATGGTGCGCTCCAGTTGCTGGCGGACCGGGGGGCTATCTTCTTTAGCCATTTTTTTCTCAAAAGCTGGGATTTCTTGCTGGAGCCGCAGTAAATCTTGTTTGACCACCTGGTTTAGCTCAAATCGATCAATCCGCCTGGCCAGGTCATAAACTGCCTGTAACCAGTGAGTGACTTCCTGCGTGGTTCGCTCAAAACGCAGTTGCATGGAAGCTTCAGGCGATTCGTTCACGATGTTGTCAATCAATTCCCAATACCGGAGCGCCTCGTTTACTTTAGCCCGGAGGGCGCCGTTTTGAATGGTCGCGGGGTTGAAATCAATTTTGGGTCTGAGCATCTCCTCAACAGCTTTGGCGTGGCTTTTTTCATTGGTGGCGGCAAAATAGAGCATGAAGGCTTGAGCGATAAACCATACAAAAAAAACCGGGATAGCCACTAGCCAACTGATAAATATGCCTATCAAGCCAGACACAACGATGTTACCGCCCAGCGATATCGCACTGCCCAGGCTGAAAATAACCCGTTCCCAAACTGTTTTCCTGATGGCCGGATCTTTCAGCCACTCTTTACTCTGCTGGCGATAATTCTCGACGACACTTTTGAGGATAGCGTCTTGCGCTCGTTTTTCCAGGTCTTTTCTTATATCTGATGGCATGATGAATTATAAATAATATTAAGGCCGGGACGAGGAGATTAGGGGATTTATCTTCCTTTTTTATCCCCCAATGCCCAAATCCCGGCTCAATTATGTCTTAACCGATTCAGTCGCTAAGGCCAAAGTTATGACGAAGAACTACTGGCGGCCTGTTCGGAGGCTTTATCCAGGCCCAGGCGGCGGCGGCGCTCCTCCAGTTGGCTCACCAGGCGGTCTTTGCCCAAAACCTCGTCCATCTGATTGCTGAGCCGGCCGGCCCGCATCTCCACCTCGGCATCGGCGCGGTCGAGCCGGGCGCGGATGGCGTCGGCCACACGGGCAATATCGGAGTCGCCTACGCCCTCCAATGAGTCAAGCGACTTCATACTCTTGGCCGCAATCTCCTTGGTCTTGGCCAGTTCCAGCAGGCCCAACACGTGCTCGCGCTCTTGCTTGATGGTACGGAGGCGGGCTTCCAGCTTAAGGCGGGCATCGGCCAGATTGTCGGCTTCGGCCTTTTGCTTTTCGTACTGTTGGCGGTATTCCTCGGCCAATTCAACTTTGGAGTTGTACTGGCTCTGGGCGGCGACGGCCAAATCCTCCTTGCCCAGGTTCAACAGGCGGTCAATATCCCGATCCAGGGCATCCGCCTCGGCCTGAAAGGTTTCATATTTCCGTTGCAGGGTTTTGACTTGCCCCTTAATCGTCACCAAGGCGTCTTCCAGGTCATCCAGGTTATTTTCGGCCTGGCGGATGTACTCATCCATCACCGCCACCGAGTTGGAATCCAGCGCCCTATCTACCATTGCATGCAGATTGGCTTTAATTAACGTGTCGATTTTTTGGAATAAAGATTGTGCCATGAATTGGGCCTCCTTGCGAGCCGGTCAGTTTTCATATTTATTTTGATGGGACCTGAGGCGGTAACACGCGTGAGATGATGAGACGATTTTTCCGTCTCTACGCCTCCTCGCATCATTATACACACGAAATTTCTAAACTCAAAGTTTGAAGGGATTGTCACTCTTGAACAGATGTGCTACAATAACAAGGGAGGCCATGATGGAAATTAAACAGGTGCGGTTTACCTTACCCTTGCCGCCCAGCATCAACAATCAATACACCCAGGTAGGCAAAATCCGGGTGCTATCGAAGGAGCATGAAGCCTTCAAACGCCAGGTCGAGCGGCGCATCCACCGCCTGCGGGTGGACAACACCATCACCGATGCTTTTATCGAGGCGCTCAAGAACGGCTGGATCGGCCTGTTCCTGGATTTCTATTTTGAAACCCCCCTCCGCCGCGACCTGGACGGCGGCCTGAAGATTACCCAAGACGCTGTTTTAGCCGCCCTGGACATCAACGACAACCGGGTGGTGGATATTCACCTGGTCAAGCGGATTGCCCCTAACAACCCCCGCGTCGAAATTGAACTCGAAGCTATCCCCGAGTGGCAGTTTGACGAAGAGTACGTTTACCGGCAAGAGTAAAATCACCTTCCCGGAAGCTTCGCCAGATGTTCGCCCAGTCCCGGTTTCTAAAACCCCATGCCTATAAGGGCCGGGGGCAGTGAAGTGGACCAGGTAGGCGGTGGAAACACTGAAGCACTGAAGCAGATGACTACACCGAAAAAAACTCAGTGACATCATTTCCCTCAGCGTCATCAGTGGTTCTAACCGCACCCTCGCCGGGGATTATGGCCGGGCGATGGCGGAGGTGGAAACACTGAACCACTGAAGCAGATGATAGCACTGAGAAATTCAGTGTCATCATTTGGGAGGCTGAGAAGATTAAATTGGGTTGGGTCGCGTCGTAAGTTCAGCCCCAATCTACTAACTTTTGCGGGGATGGAGAAGGCCACTACCACCTCGCCCGCAGATGGAGCAACTGCACATCCTGCTCCCACCATTCCCCGGTGAAGCCGTAGGGGGGCAAGACCTGGGAGCCGGGATCACCTTCTCCACCCAGAAATGATGGATAAAATTATGGCGCGGACGGCGCCTCGATGCCGGGTTCCGAGGTGGGCGACGGTGCTTGTTGCAGGAAATCGTCCCGCTTCTTGTCCACCAGGCTGCTGCCGGTATACTCGGCCACGCGCACGTAGTAGGGCGACTCGGAGGATTTGAGGACGTAGGAGTTATCCGTAGTGTCTTTGGCCCCGAGTTTCAGGGTGTAGGTTTTATCTGCCGCTTTTAAGGTGATGGTAGCGAGGGGCTTGTCCTTACCAAACCATGAGTCCTCTTTGCCCAACGGTTCGGTCATCCGTATGTTGGTGATTTGGTTCAGCAGGCCGGAAAAGCCGCCTTCGTTGAAGGTTTCGCCTTCCGCCAGCCCCTCCATCGTCCACGTCTCCCCTGTTTTGATAAGATTAAACGTACCGTTGGCGTTTTCCAGGGTTAAGTTGACCGGGGCGGTCAGAGGCACAGTAAAGTAAAGTGTGTCAATCCAACTGGAAGCACCGGTGCTGGCCTCAAAGCTATTGATCTCGCCGCTCAGGTAGACTTCGGGCCGGTCGTCGGCGCGGACGTGAGTGGCGCTGCCCCCCGCCGCACTGCCCAGATAAAGCTTGTGAGCCGTCCCATCTTTCGCTTTGACTTCGACCAGGGTGTTGAAATCATTGGCCGCAACTTTTAACTGGGCGTGACTCCCTTCCGTTTGGGTCACTAGCCGGTTGGTCTTGATCTTCTCCAGCTTTTCCAGGAAGGGGGTGACTTTGGCGCCATCCACTGGGTAATTGCCGGCTTCGGGCATGACCCAGGCCTCGCCGTTTTTGGCCAGGGCCAGGCGTTTGCCTTGACCATCGCTGAGGGTCAGGCCGGTCACATCGGCGGCCTTGAAGTTGGGCAGCAGCGGCTCCCCCGCGCCGGAAGCGGCCGGCCGCGGCCAAAAGACCACCACCCCTAACACGATTTGTACCGCTAAGAGTGCAGCTAAAATCTGATTGAGTCTACTCATTGTTATTTTTCTCCTTGTCCATTGCCGGTTGTTAGTTGTCTGTTGTCTATTAACCTGAGTTCAGGATAACCAGCAAAATTTTAATCGGACACAGATTTCACAGATAAACACAGATTTTTTTTCTTTATCTTTTTGACATAATCTGTGTTTATCTATGCCCTATTCCCTTATCCCGAACTGAGGTTATTACGCTGGTGAGTTGCTTGTCCTTCTGACTACTGACTACTGACTACT